>PUKE01000066.1 GCA_003550425.1 Nitriliruptoria bacterium | reverse complement strand
TTTGCCGACCCGGAAGGAAGGGGCCTGCTGCATGAGATCCAGAAAGATATCCTCTACCGTGAACCGGAGAACACAGGACTCGAAAGCGAAACAGGCCCGCATGACCCTGATGAAACCATCAAGCTTATAGCCGCCCCGTCGGTGCGCCGGGAAGTGGAATGGGTGGCCGATGAGATCTGGAAGTTGATGGCAAATGACCGGGGTGAGCCGCCCTTAAGGTTCAGCGATATAGCAGTTATTATCAACAGCGCCGGACGCGATACTTATTTGCCCCAAATCGAAACTGTTTTTTCTTCCTGCCACAACCTGCCAGGCAGCATCTCCGATTTGCCCGGAACGGCCGGCAGCCGGATTATTGAGGCGATGAGTTTACTGCTTAAACTGCCCTTCGGGTGTTTTTCCCGGGCGGAGATGCTGGCCTTGATGGGACACCCGGCCGTTACCGGCCGTTTCGATGATATTTCGCCGGCAGACCTGGCAGCGATGACTGAAGCGCTGGGCATTATCTTCGGGGCCGACCGCTCCGACTTCGAGGGAACCTATATTGACGAGGATGTCTTCAACTGGGATCAGGGTATCAGGAGGCTGGCTTTAGGAGCCTTCATGACCGGTGAAAAGAGCGGGGACGTGCGTATTTTTGAAACGGACCGGGGCAGATGGCTGGTGGAAGAGGTATACGGTTCTTCTCGCCCGGCAGCGGCCCGGTTCGGGCTGCTGGCCCGGTCGCTTCTGGCTGATGCCCGCTTTGTGCGCGAGCGTAAAATGACTTTAACGGACTGGGCCCGTTTTTATACAGCCCAGATCGACACTTACCTTTACTTGGAAGACGGCACGGACGAACGGGACCGCCTGCGCCTGTTCCGGGCCCTGGCCAAGCTGGAAGCGATGGACTTAGGAGAAAAGGTAAGCGGCAGGGTGGCGTCTGAAATTGCCGGGCGGGCGATCGACTCGCTGGGCAGCGGCCGGGGGCAGTACCTGGCAGAAGGGGTGGTGGTCTCTTCCTTCCTGCCGATGCGGGCGATTCCATTTAAGGTGGTTTTCCTGCTCGGACTAGGTGAGGGGATTTTCCCGGCTGCCGGGCGCAGGGACGCTTTGGACCTGCGGGCTGCTCGCAGGCGGGCCGGGGACGTGGATCCTGCCGAGCGGGACCGCTACATGTTCCTTGAAACTATGCTCTGTGCCAGGGAGAGGTTATACCTGTCTTACGTGAAAAGAGATGAGCAGACCGGCGACCCGCTGCAGCCATCGGCGGTAGTGCAGGAACTGCTGCATATATTGAAGCAGGGCTACCTGGGTGATCAAGGGATTAATGCAATCCGCGTTGAGCCCCCGCTCAGGCGCTATGATCTTAAAAGCCCTGAAGAAACCTTTTTTGATGAAGCCAGGGCCGAAGCCAAGATCCGGGAGATTGCCCAGGACTGGCGGGAAAATGCTTTAAAGGTTGAAGGCGGTTCAGGACAAAAAGGAGCCGCTGCCCGGGAAAGCTTAAGCGAAGAGTTAAATGCCCTGCAAAAAGCGGCCGGGCATGAGGCCTGGGAAAAGCTATCTGACATGTTGTCCCTGCCCGGCGAGGCACCGGTTCCGGCCGCTGTAACAGCAGTGCAGCGGACGGCTGTTGGGGATGAGGAAAGCTCGATCGAAGCACCTTACTACCTTTCCCACTCCGCCCTGCGGCGTTTTTTGGAGTGCCCCATGCAGGGCTGGGCGGCTTCCATGCTGGGTTTGATTGAAGAAGAGGAAGACCTGGTCGACCGGGAAGAGGAAGATTTTGAAGTGGACCGGCTGACCGAAACAATGCTGGTGCGTGGCGTTTTTACGGAGTCCTTAACCGGTGGGATAAACCCGGAAAAGCTATACCGGGAACGAGTAGAACGTTTGCGCCTGGCCGGGCAGGTCCCGGTTGGGGAGCTGGGCCGGGTAGTGGAAGAGCGCCACCTGGAAATTATGCAAGGATGGCAGGCTGAGATAAATAAGCTCTCAATAAGTGGTGGTGCAACTGATGGTGCGCCGGGGCGGCTTGTAAGGGTGCGCCTGGGCCGCTCAAAATCACGCAGCTCTACGGAGCGCGTGCTTGACCCGCTGGCTGTTGAGGTGGAAGTAAAGGAAAAAGTGGGTGACAAAAAGGTGATACCGGTGCAGGTCTCAGGCCTTACTGAAGGGCTGATCGAAGGACAGCCGGTAACAATCACTTTTCTGGCCAGGAAGCCTTTTTCCGGCCGGGGCAAGGCGATGGTGACGGGCAGCTTCCGCTATTTCCTGCGGGGGATGATCGATCAGGCCCTGCTGGCGGCCACAGGGGTAATTAGCGAAAGTGATGGTGAACGGCAAATCATTCTCTGTTTTTCAAACGGCCCGGAAGATACCACCACTTACCGGATGCGCCTGCAACCGGCAGGGCAGGAAAAAGCGCTCAAATGGCTGACAACGCTTTCAGAAGACCTGTTAAACGGCCACCATGGCTACCTGCTTCCGGTTGAGGCCGTGATCACCCGTTATTTCGAGCTGGCCGGGGGCGGCAAAGGCAAACCGGCGCTCTCCGGTATGCCGCCTGATGAATTTGCGGCTTTGTTCGATGACAATGAGCTTATCAAAAAGATCACAAATATGGCCGGCAGTAACTGGTCCCGTTTTTCGAGCCTCTGGGGGCCTGTCCCCGCACCGCGGGATTATCCGCCACCCGGGCCGGAAGAGGCACTAAATATGGTTGCCCGCCGGTTCAGCCCGGTTTTTGCGGATATTATCTCCCTGGAGGTTGACTGATGAACACCGCTTATTACAAACGCCCCGAGATATTAAGCGAACTGGAACCCGGAAAAGGCCATGCCGTCATTGAGGCTTCAGCCGGCACGGGTAAAACCTATACCCTGGAACACCTGGTGCTCGATATCCTGATCCGGGGCGAGGCTAAGATCGAAGAGATCCTGGTTGTCACCTTCACCGATGCTGCCACCAGGGAGCTGCGCGAGCGGGTCAGAATGCTCATCCGCAAGCTTTGTGATGAAAGCGGCGACCTGCCCCCCGGGGAAGACCCCGGCGCTTACTGGAAAATCGACGATGCGACCAGGAGCAGGCTCAGGGAGGCCCTTTTCCGCTTCGACGGGGCCCAGGTTTCAACTATCCACGGATTCTGCCACCGGGTACTTTCCGAACAGGCCTTTCTCGGGGGCAGGCTCTTTGAGCAGGAGCAGGCCGACGGCATGGAGATGTTCGGCTTTGCTTTCAGAGAAGAAGTGCGCCGGACGCTGGTTGAACAAACAGGCCTGGGGGAAGCGCTCAGGCGCTGGATCGAGGAAGACAGGTCGCTTTTACAGCTGGAACAGTTTCTCTACCGCTGCCACCGGGAAGGGGCCCCTGGGCGCTGCCCGGTTACCCCGGTATTTGATCCGGAAACTTTTTATGAAGAAGCAGAAAGCCTGCCTGAACCAGAGCTGTTGAAAGAGGCAGGCCGGTCTTTTTTTACTGAACGGGGTGTTTACAGCGGTTTTGAAAAGATTATCAGCAGCCTTTTTGAGACTACCGCAGCATTTAAACCGGAAAACCGGCTGCAGGATCTGGAGAGGCTGGTTGAATGGGCCGGTAAAAAAATCACGATCACCGGGCAGGCGGGCAGCCGTTTCAATCACCTTTGCCGCATGGCGGAGAGGGACGGAGCTCCCCAAATAATAGTTGAGCTGCGCGGCAGGCTGGATAAAATGTTAGAGCTGGCGGCCGGTGACACCAGCTTTTTCGTCTATGAGCTGCTGCCGCGGGTGCAGGGGAGGTTATCTGCCAGGAAACGTTCGCTCGGCTTGATCGATTTCGATGATATGCTGCTTGGTGTGCTCGAAGCGCTTAAGGGAAAAGGGGCCGGGGGGCTGATCGAGGCCTTAAGGAAGCGCTGGAAGTTTGCCCTGGTGGACGAATTCCAGGATACCGATCCGGTGCAGTGGGAAATTTTCCGGCGCATCTTTGTCGATGGCACCGATAAGCACTACCTTTATATCATCGGCGACCCCAAGCAGGCCATTTACAGCTTCCGCGGCGCCGATGTGCATACCTACGAGCAGGCAAAAAAATACTTAACGCAAGAATGTCAGGCAGAACGGCTGCCCTTAAAATATAATTTCCGCTCCACTGAAGCGCTGATCGAAGCGGTCAACGAAATTATCACCGTTGAAAATAGCGAGGGCGAAGCTTTTTTCAGCGGCCTGAACAGCTACAGGGAACCGGTTGAATGCGGTAATAAGAGCCGGGTGGCCTCAGAAAACGGCCGTGCTGCAACACCCGTTCACCTGCTACATCTGCACGGCGGGGGAGAAAAGCTTAATGCCGATGCGGTAAAGAAGGGCACAGCCCGCTTTATCGGTGAGGAAATCAACCGCCTTCTCGATGAAAACCGGGGTTTATACACCGGCAGCGGGGACAGCGCACCTGAACCGATCAAGCTGAGCGATATTTACATCCTGACCCGTTCTGCGGCGGAGGGTTACATGATCGGTGAGGTGCTGCGCCGCTTCGGTATCCCTCATGCATTCTACAAGCAGGAGGGTCTTTATCAAACCAGGCAGGCCGGTGATCTGTACCGGCTCCTCTGCGCCATTGATGCTCCGACTGACCAGGCGGCCAGGATGGCGGCCTGGCTGACGCCTTTCTTCGGCATACCTCTGTCTGAACTGCCGGCCTGGAAGGAGGCGGGCGAAAGCCACCCCTTTGCCACCATGCTTCATGACTGGAAAAGTATGGCCGACAACCAGGACTGGTCAAAGCTGTTCGAAACTATCATCACCGAATCCGGGCTGGTGCGCAGGCTCGTTTTTGTGAACGATGAAAGAGCTTTGACTAACTACCTGCACCTGTTCGAGCTGCTCATGGCCCAGACCCATGCCCACCCGGTTACCCTGGGTGAGTTGATCCGCAGCCTGAAAGCGCAAATAGATGGCCGGAAACTCCCGCAAGGAAAAGAGGGCGATATTCAGAGGCTGGAGACCGACCGCCAGGCGGTGCAGATCCTGACCATGCACAAGGCCAAGGGGTTGCAGGCAGAAGTAATTTTTATCGCCGGGGGCTTTGGGAATCCGCCTGATGGCGATATCAAGATGAATATTTACCACCGGGATGGCAGGCGCTGCCTGCATATCGGTGAGGCTTTCGGGGAAATAGGGGAGGCCGTGGAACAAGAAATCGACGAGGAAAACCAGCGCCTTATTTACGTGGCCCTGACCAGGGCCAAGTCGCGCTTATACCTCCCTTATTTCGGACCTGCCCCGGAAGGCAGAAACGATCCCGAAAGCTACGGCTACAAAAACCTGGGCCGGCTTTACCGGGAGCTGCAAAAACAGCTTGACCGGCTGCGGGAACTCGGCCGTTTTGAAAACAAAGCCCGTTATGTTTTGAGGGAAGTTGACAGTTCGAAAAGGCTGCCGGGAGAAGACAAGGGCGAGATTAAAGCTGAAGGCTGGCCCGAAGCAGGGCTGCTTGAACTGCCGCCTTCCAGGGCAGAGGAAGTTGAAAATATCAAGCCCGCCCACCGGGGCGTGCTTTTAACCAGCTATACCAGGATGAGCAGGAGCAAAACCTGGCAGG
>PUKE01000172.1 GCA_003550425.1 Nitriliruptoria bacterium | reverse complement strand
GGACCACCGCGCGCGCGTCGCTGTCGGCAACCTGCGCGGCCACCGCGCGCAGCTCCGCGCGCACCGGCCGCGTCAGGGCGTTGACCGGCGCATGGTCCAGGACCACGGTGGCGAGCCCGTCGGGCTCGTGGGCGAGGGTGACGTGCGCGCTCATCGGGGGACTCCGGGTTGGGCGGGCTGCGCTGCGGGTTGGGCGGGCTGCTCCGGGCAGGGTGGACCGCGCAGGGCGGGCTGCACGGGGCGGGCGGGGCGTGCTGGCGACGCGGCGCTCGCCGCTAGGCTGCCGCCGATGAGCGAGGGTGCGGCGGCGACGAGCCGGTCGCGCACCGGCGCCATCCTCGGCGTCGGCGCGGCCGCGGGCTTCCTGGCGGGGCTGTTCGGGGTCGGCGGGGGCGCGGTGCTCGTGCCGGGCATGGTGCTGCTGCTGGCGTTCACCCAGCACCAGGCGCACGCGACCTCGCTGGCGGCCATCCTGCTGACCGCCCCCGCGGCCGCGGCGGGCTTCGCCCTCGGCGGGGAGGTCGACCTCCTCGCCGCCGCCTCGGTCGTGATCGGTGCGGTGCCCGGCGCCTGGCTGGGCTCGTCGGTGATGGCCCGGATCAGCGAGGCGAGGCTGCGCCAGGGCTTCTCGGTGGTGCTGCTGCTGGTGGCGGCGCGGCTGGCGTTCCCCGCCGAGCCGCCGCAGGCCGTCGCCGGCCTGGAGGGCCTGGCCGAGCTCGCGGCGCTGGTCGTCACCGGCCTGGGCGTGGGCGCGCTGTCGTCGATCATGGGCATCGGCGGGGGGATGGTGCTGGTCCCGGCCCTGGTGCTGCTGTTCGGGTTCAGCCCGCATCTGGCCGAGGGCACCTCGCTGCTGGTGATCATCCCCACCGCGCTGACCGGCGCGTGGCGCCACACCCGTCGCGGGTTCACCCAGTGGCGCACGGGGCTGCTGCTCGGCGGCGCCGGGCTGGTCACCGGCTTCCTCGGGTCACAGGCGGCGCTGGCGCTGCCGGAGCTGACCCTGCAGCGGCTGTTCGCCGCCTTCCTGACGGTCATGGCGGTGCGGCTGCTGGTGCGCAGCCGGCGCCAGGCGAGCTGACCACCCTCGCGCGCTGGCACCATCCCCGTCGAGCCATCACGGAGACCCGACCCGAGGAGTGGCTCGTGCGCCAGCCGTTGGAGCGACGCCGCGCCGCGCTCGCCGCGCTCGCCGCGCTGGTCGGCGCGGTGCTCCTGGCCGGCGTGGGCGCGCTGATGACCGGTGACCTCGACGTGGAGCGCCTGGACGCCCCCGCCGCCGGCGAGGCCCGGGCCACGAGCCTCGAGGACGGCACGCCGGTGCTGGTCACCAACGACGGGGAGTCGCTCCACGTGCTCGACGCCCGCGACGCGGGCGAGGACGTGGGGCTCGCCAGCGGCCCCGCACCCGCGGACGCCTCGGGCACGGACGCCTCGGGCGCAGAGGGCGAGGGCAAGGAGCCCGACGCCCCGGCGGAGCGGCGGCTGGTCGGCGCGTGCCGCGACGAGGGCGTCACCGTGCTGCGCACCGAGCGCGGTGGGGCGCTCTGGGACCTGGACGGGCACCCGGTGGCACGCGAGCTGCAGACGCCCACCGAGGAGCCGAGCGACGACGACCAGCAGCGACCGACGCTCGCGCGCCTGGGCAGCGGCGATGCGGAGGACGAGCAGGTGATGGTGGGCGCCCGCGAGGCATCGGAGGAGGTCACGCCACGCCCGCTGCGGGCGACCGACGTGGACCCGCGCGGCGCGTGCCTGGACCCCGACGCCGACGTGGCGCTCCCCCCGCTGCCCGGCACCCCCGCCGAGGTCGCCGCGCTCGAGGGGGAGCCCTCGGGCCTCGTGCGCCTCGACGCGCTCCTGGAGGTGGCAGAGGGCGCCGCGCGACTGTGCGATCGCCCCGATGCCGTGCCCTCGGCCACCGCGCTCGGCGACGAGCGCCTCGCCCTCGCCGCGCCGCAGGCGTGGGGGCTGCCGGCCTGCGATGACCGCCCCAGCCTCGACTGGGCAGCGGATCACCTCCTGGGCGCCGACGACGTCGCGCTGCGGGTGGGCGAGCTCGCCGTCACCCTCGCCGAGGGCGAGCCGACAGAGCTGCTGTGGGGCGCCGAGAGCACCGACCCCGCCACGGTGGCGATCGACGGCGAGGCCGTGGCCCGCGGGCTGTCCAGCCCGAGCCCCCGGAGCCAGCTCGGCGAGCAGCTGCCCCAGCTGACCTCCCTCAACCTCCCCGAGGACGTCGAGCTCGCCGACGACCAACCAGGCGAGGCGGTGCCAGACCCCGAGCCGGACCTGTGGCTGCTGGACGCGACCATCAGCGTCGAGGGGACCGGGGACGAGGACATCGCGCGATCGAGCCACAGCGGGCAGCTGCCCCTGTGGCTCGCCGACGACGCCACGGTCGACCTCCCCGGGGCCGACCCGTCCGACGCTGCGGGGGACCTCCCCGTCGGGGCGCTGGACGGGGTGGAGGAGGTCGAGGCGCGCATCGACCGGGCCACCGGCGAGACGCGGGAGCTGACCGAGGCCGCGCCGTGAGCGCGCGAGCGGGTCGTCAGCGCTCGGCGGCCACGATCGCGCGCATCACCCGCTCCTCGGAGACGCGCTGGCGCGTGCCGAGGTGCTGGGCGAACAGGCTGACCCGCAGCTCCTCGATCATCCAGCCGATCTCGCGGGCCTGCGGCCCGGCCGCGGCGCCCAGGCGCGCGAGCAGCTGGCGGTGCTCGCGCTCGAGCGCGGCCACGCGCGCGGCGCGCTCCTGGTCGCGGGCCGGGTCGGCGGGCAGCTTGTCCAGCCGCGCGACCAGCGCGCGCAGATAGCGGACCACGTCGGGCAGGCGCGCCCGTCCGGTGGCGGTCAGGAAGCGCGGGTGCACCAGGCGGTCGAGGTGGGCGCCGGCGTCGTCGCGCGAGGGCGCCACGGCCGGCCGGGTCAGGTCGGCGAGGCGGCGCTGGGCCTCCTGGGCGGCCTCGAGGGCCTCCCGCGCGTGGCCGAGCACCTCGCGCAGCACGGGGAACAGGTCGCCGGCCACGGCCCGGCGCAGCCGCGCGAAGCCGTCCTCGTCCCAGGCCGGGCCGCCGTGGGCGGCCAGCAGCGCGTCCAGCGCGCAGCCCGCGGCGTCCTCCAGCAGGGCGGCGACGCTGCCGTGCGGCCCACGAGACAGGATCAGCCGGGCCTCGCGGTCCAGCTCGGACTGCAGCGCCCGTGCGGGCAGCGGCACCGTCAGGCGCAGCAGTCGTCGGGTGCCGACCCAGTGGTGGCGGCGCTGCTCGTCGGGGCTGGCCAGGACCCGCACGCCCACGGTCTCCCCCTCGTCGACCAGCGCGGGGTAGCCGGTCACGGGCGCGCCGTGGTGCTGGCCGCGCACCTCGCGGGGCAGCGTGCCGAACACCCACTGCGTGGCGCCGTGGCGCGTCAGGCCGACGCCCGCCTGGGTCAGCGCGCCCTGCACGTCGCCGGCGAGCTCGCGCTGCAGCGCCGCGAGGTCGCGTCCGGCCGCCACGACCCGGTCGCCGTCGGTCACCGCGAACCGCAGCCGCAGGTGGTCGGGCAGGCGCGTGAGGTCCAGGGCCTCGCGGGGCACGCGCACCCCGGTGACCGCGGCGACCTCGCGGGCCACCGCGTCCACCAGCGGCTCGGCGGCGGGACGCAGTCGGCGGTGGACCGCGGCGGCGGTGTCGGCCAGCGGCGACACCCGCCGTCGCCAGTCCTTGGGCAGCGACCGCAGCAGCGCGGCCACCAGCTCGGCGCGCAGGCCCGGCACGTGCCAGTCGAAGCCCACCGGTCGGACGCGCCCGAGCACCGACAGGGGGACCTCGACGGTGACGCCGTCGTCGTCCTCGCCGGGGGCGAAGCGGTAGGACAGCGCGAGCGACAGGTCGCCGTGCGGCCACGCGTCGGGGAAGTCGCCGGGTCGCACGTCGGGGGCCTGGCCGCCCAGCAGGTCGGCGGTGGTGGCGTGCAGCCGCTGGCGCTGCGCCTCGTCGGCCTCGCGCCACCACGACTCCAGCCCGGCGATGGAGGTGACGTCGCCCGGCAGGCGCTGGTCGTAGAAGGCCTCGAGGGCCGCCGCGTCGACGGCGAGCTCGGGGCGCCGCGCCCGGCGCGCGAGCTCGGAGGCCCGCGCGAGCGTCTCGCGGTTGGCCGCGGCGAAGGGCAGCGTCGTCTCGGCCTCGCCGGCCACGAGCCCCTCGCTGATCAGCAGCTGGCGCGCTCCGGCGGGATCCACCCGCCAGTAGGGCACGGTGCGATCGGCGACCAGGGGGACCCCGTAGAGGGTGACGCGCTGGCGGGTGACCGCCGCGCCCCGGTCGCGGTCCCAGCGCGGCTCGTCGTGGGTGCGGCGCACCAGGTGGGCGCCGCGCTCCTCAGCCCACTCGGGGTGGATCGGCGCCACGCCGCGGGCCCACAGCCGCGAGGTCTCGACGAGCTCGGCGGCCATGACCGTGGGCGGTGGGCCGTCGGCCAGGGCCGAGCCCGGCCACAGGGCGAACCGGGTGCCGCGCGGGCCCAGGTAGTCGCGCCCCTCGGTGGGACGCACGCCGATCTGGGACAGCAGGCCCGACAGCAGCGCGTGGTGCAGCGCGTCGGGATCGTCGCGGGGATCGACGCTCGCTGGCCGGTCGGGGTCCCAGCGCAGCTCGCGGGCGACCTCCCGCAGCTGGCCGTGGAGGTCCCACCACTCGCGCACGCGCCCGTGGTTCAGGAACTGGTCGCGGCAGGCGCGGCGGAGCTTGCGGTTGGTCAGCTCGCGGCGCTCCTGGGCCAGATGGTCCCACAGGTGCAGGAAGCCGAGCAGGTCCGAGCGCTCGTCGGCGAACCGGGCGTGGAGGGCGTCGGCGCGGTCGCGCTGCTCCAGCGGGCGCTCGCGGGGGTCCTGCACCGACAGGGCCGCCACGACGATCAGCGCCTCGTGCAGGCAGCCGGCGTCCTGCGCGGCGATGAGCATGCGGGCCAGGCGCGGGTCGACCGGCAGGCGCGCCATGGTCTTGCCCACGCTCGTCAGCGCGAGCGCGCCCTGCGCGTCGCGCTCGACCGCGGTCAGCTCGTGCAGCAGCTGCTCGCCGGCGCGGACGCTGCGCTCGTCGGGCGGCTCGAGGAAGGGGAAGTCGCGCACCTCGCCCAGGCCCAGCGAGATCATCTGCAGGATCACCGACGCGAGGTTGGTGCGCTGGATCTCGGGGTCGGTGTGCTCGGGCCGGCTCTCGAGGTCGTCGGCGCGGTAGAGGCGGATGCACACCCCGGGCCCCTCGCGCCCGCAGCGCCCCGCGCGCTGGGCGGCGCTGGCCTGCGAGATCGGCTCGATCGGCAGGCGCTGCACCTTGGTGCGCTGGCTGTAGCGCGAGATCCGCGCGGTGCCGGTGTCCACCACCGCGCGCACGCCCGGCACCGTCAGGCTGGTCTCGGCGACGTTGGTGGCCAGCACCACCCGCCGGCGCTTGTGCGGCTGGAAGATCCGCTGCTGCTGAGTGGCCGGCAGACGGGCGTGCAGCGGCAGCACCTCCACGCCCGGCGGGCCGTGATCGGCCAGCGCGTCGGCGGCCTCGCGGATGTCGCGCTCGCCGGGGACGAACACGAGGATGTCGCCGGGGACGTCGGCCACGAGCTCGTTGACCGCGTCGACGATCCCCTCGGCCTGGTCGCG
>PUKE01000309.1 GCA_003550425.1 Nitriliruptoria bacterium | reverse complement strand
CCCAGGGGCAACCCCCCAGCGGGGAACCTTCCCCCACTGATCGCCAGGTCCAACAGGGTGGACCCTGTAGAAACCACAATATCTGTGCCGCTGTGGGGGACCAGGGAACAATGTTCCCCGGCCCCTTCGGCTGTTTGTTGTTGCTTGCTTTCCACAGTTTCAGTCATCTGCTCTCGCAGAGGGCTATTCCGGCGCACTACCACTATTCAGCTCCTCCTCCTCTGCTTCAATGGTCTCCCCCAATCGGGTTATTATTTCCGTAATGTACACATCGGGGACTTTCTTCTGTTGAAGTTTTCCCTCAATTTCTTGCAAATAGGTTTCAATAAGGTCATTCAAGTTGGGTATTGGGCGCGGAGCGGTTTTGCTGATACGCCTACTCCACTCTATTCGGGCCTGTTCTATCATTTGGTACAGCACGTGTTCCAGTGGCTCTTCATCCTCCATAGCCTGCACTAACCCCTGCAGGATTTTCTGATAACTACTTCGCCGCAGAACTTTCTGCAGAGCTAAATACCCAGCCAGATCTTCCGGCAGAAAAACTGCAAAGTAGCCTCGGGTATCATTCCCCGCAAATGGGTTTGGGGGTTGTTTCCCTGGCATTATGTTATTCCCCCTTCTTCTTTCGCGTCTATGCAATCGTCCCATACTCCACAATCGTCACAGTCGTCGTGGTCATCAGTGTCCTGCCCAAATACGTGTCCGTGTGGGCATTTACTTTTGCTTTTTTCGTCCGTCTTCTTTCCTTTCCGTCGGGTTGTTGCAGGTTTTGGTTCCGGTTCGTCATCTTCGTCATCTTCGTCATCTTCGTCATCTTCGTCATCTTCGTCATCTTCGTCAGCATCTTCCTCTTCCGGTTCCGGCTGTTCCCGCACTTCTTCGCCCTGTTCTTCTTCGTCATCTTCTTCTTCGTCATTTACAGGGGGAACCCCGTCCCCGAAAAATAGCAGTTCCACAGCTTTATAAGACGGGATTTGCAACAGCTCATCCAAACAAGGGATTTGCTCCAGTATGGATTCCTTATAAGGTGACGTGCGAGGTTTGAAATCAATCCTGCTGGTTTCCGCAAACTTCGTGGTTCCAAAAGTACCTTCCCCAAACCGGATATGCAAGCTGTAGCCGTTTTCCAAATCCGGGAATACTTCATAATCCTCATTCTCATCTATTTCGTCATTTAGTGCATTCTGGAATAGGAACTGTGACATATCCCAGACATGGGGTATCTCGTCGTATTGTTTATGCCCTTTGGGGATTACCACGTACAGGTTTCGCTTAGACGGCTTGAGCCCCCGAACTATATCATCATCCCAGTTAGCCCCTCGCCGTAGCAAATCTGCCCGGTATTCACATATTGGGCATTTTTGTTTGGTGCTGGTAGGGCAAATAACGCTCTGGTTTTCCGGGCCGATGTTACGGTGCAGTAGATATGGTCTTTTGTACCATAGCCGTCCCGGCACAGCAATCCTGTATTCATCATCCCGGTCAGGGTGATTGGGTTCTGTGACCTCATAGGGCATGATATCCAGCACAATCCGGGAACTGGGTTCCTCCTTGAAAACATTAATACCTTTCGGCAGATTCAGGTACCCATACTGCGTTCCCCGGCTCTGTTTTGCAGAGTTGCGTGATACTGCACCTCGGAATTGACTTGTCCGCTCTCTCTTCACCAAATCAATCTCCCCTTCCAGTTTTGAATATCATACGCATTGCCCAAACCTTACCAATATAAGCGCACATAGCCACTGGGATAACATACAGCGGAAACACTGCTACTACTATTATTACCGGCAATATCACCTCCATATTCATTCAGCTCCCCCCCTGGTTTTGCTTCGTCGTTGCATACGCACTTTTTGATCCGTTCGCTGTTGTGCAGTATGCTGTAACTGTTCCTGGTACAAATCCCGTGGGGCTTTCGGCCCGGCGAAATAGCTCACCCCCAATAATTTAACCAGATTTTCCAGGGCGGTTTTACGCTGGTCAATGGCCCGCACTGCTGCCATAGCCACTTCATACTCGTATTTTTCGGTGTTGTAGGTTTGCACGAGTTGCTGATAATTGGGTTGCAGTAATATGGTGCTCTGGACCCCTGCTTCTGTGACTTTGCTCAAACCAAACCGTTCCGGGTCCCCTCGGACCTGCATCTCGATCTCGGCTTTCCCCACGTCCAAACGTTCTTTTGCGTCATCGACTGCTTTTTTTGCTGTAGCCGCATATCCTGCATATTTCCCCATAAGTTCGGCCTGTTCCAACCAAGCCACGTCGAGTGCAGTGGGGTCTATCTGTACATCCGTTTCGTAATCCAGCTCTCCAATCCCCATTAACATTGTTGTTCCCCCTTTCTACCATGTTATACTGCCGGGGCTGTTTTCACTTGCAGTCATTCAGCAAATAAAACACTATAGCAAGCCAGGGTTAACCCGGCAAATCCCGTGTTGTAAAATGGTTCGGTAAACTGCTCCATGACGGCGGCAACCCTGGTATCTTCCCGCCCCTTCAATAATATAGCCTGGCAGTATCCCAACACAGCCCGTCTAATTCCTTCCGGATCTTCATCTTGCAACCCCCGCAGGATACCAGCAATCTTTTTCCAGGGGCTGCCGTCAACCAATGCCCGGCACAACTCAATTGTTTTGGATTGCAGTTCTGCCGCTTGTTTTGCAACCCCTAAACGTTCCTGCTCTGGCACTGCCAGGGTTTGTGCCAGTATCTGCAGGGCATTCCGGGGGTGACCTAAACTGTCATTTACTATTTGCTGGTAAACCTGTTTGGGTAAGGTCTCCTGCTCAGCTTTCACAACGCGCCGCAATAACCGCATCATTTCTGTCTCATTGAGTTGTTTTACCTGGTATTGTGCGCATCTTCCCCTTATGGTTGGTAGCAGTTTTTGCGGGTCGGTTGTGCAGAGAATGTAATACACATGGTTGGGGGTATCTTCCAGAGCTTTTAACAAGGCGCTCTGTGCATCCCCGGTTAATCTATGCACCTCATCTAATATCCAAACCTTGCAAGTTCCTTCTAATGGTTTATATGCGGACTGTTTTCTGATTTCCCGTATGGTTTCAATCCCCCGGAAGTCGGCAGAGTCCACTTCCCGAATATCTGCCCCTTTCGCCCCCAGTTCCCCGGCAACAATCCGTCCCAACGTTGTTTTCCCGCACCCTGTGGGACCATGAAATAACAGGCTGTGGGGAAGTGGTTGTTCCGCTTCCCCGTTTAATTGCCCCTGTAATATCTGCAGGGTTTCCTGGTTCCCGATAACATTCTCCAACTTATCCGGCCGGTATTTCAGGTAAAGGACTTTATCCATTACTACATTCCCCCTTTATGTTGGGGTTGCCCAGGATTGGTCAACCCCATATACGTCAACGTCAATTTCCAGTGGAACCACAATCCAGGGCCAACGTTTGGGCAGGGTCTTTGTCACAATGGTACGCAAACGTTGTTTTATCCCTGGTAGTTCGTCCGGGTCCGCATCCAGCAGGATTGAATCATGTATTTGCCCAATCAGTTTTGACCGGAGATTTTTCCGCTGAATGTAGTTATCCAGTTCAATAAATGTCAGTAACAGGCAGTGGAAGGCGCTTCCTTGTATGGGGTAATTGATTATTTCATTCCTGCGCATAATACCGGAACAGACAAACCCTGTGTGCATGCGCAGATAACCCCGACGCCGGTATTGTTCAACCCAACTCCGCCGCCAGTTATTGTAAACCGCAAACCTGTTATTCCAGAAGTCATTTTCCACGGTGTTCATGTGTTCTGCGAACCTGTCAAAAGATTTGATTCCCTGGTTCCGTAAATGGTCGGATATGTGCTTTCCGTCCGGCATTTCTATTCCAGCTCCGGCCTTCCAGGTTCCTGCAGGCAGTTTTGCCCAGTCGCACAGGGAATGAGCATTATTCAGGTAATAATCCCCGTAGAATTGGGGGAACACAAACCCGTTTTTAGCCGCCTGCCGCAATGTATTATAAGCAGGTATGGTTTTATCCAGCTCATCCAATATGAATATCTGCTTGGCCATGTCCGCGTGCATATCCCCGGCCCCTGTTAGATACTCAAGCATTTTCGGGTCATGGTGATAACACTGGGAAATGTTTACTTCCAGGGCAGAAAAGTCCGCCTCCACCAGAGTATTGCCCGCCCTGGGTATGATGGCCCTCCTGCATATCTGCATGGCGTCCCTGTCCCGCTTCGGGATGTTTTGGAAGTTGGGCTCTGCGGAGCTTGACCTGTACGTTTTGACTGTGTGCAAATGGTAAACGGGATGAAGGTAACCGGCCGTATGCTCCCGCAGAAAGGCGGTCAGGTAGGTGCTTTTAATCTTGCACAGTTTGCGGATTGCCAGCAGAATATCCACTTCCGGCAAACCCAATCTACGTAGGGCATCTTCGTCGGTGGAACCCTGCCCTGTGTCCGTGGTTTTTGTGGGCTCCAGTTTTAACACTTTATACAGCATGTGCGCAAGCTGGTTGTTACTATGGATATTGGTTTTATCCCTAAATATACGCTCCCACTGTTTATACAGTTTGGTTTCCTGGAGTTGTTTGTGCTGGTGGTTTATTCGACGGGATAAGTGCCTTATTTTCCGGTCACAATATCCGGTATCCAAACGTATCCCGGCCCGCTCCGCCCTGGCCAGGGCCAGAACACCATCATGCACCAGGCGGTAAGCGTCTGCTTGGGTTGCCTTGATTTTCATGTTTTCCCCTCCCTAAAAGAACCGCGGTGTCCTTGCTCTCTCTATCGCCCGAACTCGGCACTCCGCAATCTCCACATACTCTGGCTCCATCTCAATGCCCACGCCACTAAATCCCTCCTCCAGGGCAGCCATGATGGTGGCGCCGCTACCCGCAAAAGGGTCCAACACGGTGCCGCCGGGTGGGGTAATAAGGCGGCAAAGGTAGCGCATGAGGGCCAGGGGTTTGACCGTGGGGTGGGTATTCCTCCCCCCTGATGTTCGACCAGCACCCGCACGTGGAGAATTCAATCCAGCAGAATCTTCTTTGCGACCACCAGTACATTCCCCTGGCAACTTCATCTCCTGCCCCTCCAGTCCACGATCCCGTTCAACCCGTCCCGCCTTCGCACAATAATACAGGCATGCGTAGTCCCTTTCCTCGGCGGGCGTGGCTTTGAAGTAGCGGGCAGCGGAACCTGAATCGCCTTGATGACTTCCCGTATTTATTACTGATGTACACTTCCAGCCCTTTTGTTTGTATTTGTTTGGCTCAACGCTTCCACTTTTCGTCTGCGGAAACTCCCGCACCACTTCGCCTGAACCGTCATGAATCAGGTTGGCGGGGAACCTGCCTAAACCAGAAACCCTATCGGCTACAGTGTTATAATGTTCTTTTGGTGTTTGTGCTTCTCTGCCCGTGTAACCATCTTTATTTGTTCGACTGTTAAGCCACGTTTCGCCGCGTTCTTTCTGCCAATCACATTCAACCCTGCACCCGTCAATATTAATCCCACCTGTTCCCCACTTTAAAACATTGGCGGCAATAGTCTTTTCGCTTAATGGTTTACGTGCTAATACTATCGGTTCATGTGCAGGTTTTAATGCTGAACCCCACCCTTCCCATTGAATTGCTTCGGGCGTGGCGGGGGCGGTGATGTTAATTGCTTCTGCACTTCGGCTAAACAT
>PUKE01000174.1 GCA_003550425.1 Nitriliruptoria bacterium | reverse complement strand
GCTTGGCGGCCGCGGCCTTGGCCTTGGCCTTGGCGACTCGCTCCGGCTTGCCCTCGGCGATCAGGCGATCGTAGGTCTCCTGGTCGAGGTCCTCGGCCGCGCCCGCGGCGGCGCCCTCCTCCGTGGCCGCCGCGGCGGCGGGCTCGGTCGCGGCAGCGCTCGCGGCGGGCTGGGCCGTCGCCGCCGGGGCGCTCGCGGCGGGCTGGGCGGTCGTCTGGGCCGCGGCGGCCGCCGGTTGCGGCTGCTCGCCGCCCTCCTCACCGGAGGCGAACCGGCAGGTCAGCGCGACGATCTCGCAGCGCTCGCGCCACCGCGCCAGCGCCTCGGCATCGTCCAGCAGGTTCAGGCGCTCGCCGAGCATCCGCTCGGCGATGCGCTCCCACTCCTGGTCCTTGGGCAGCACCGCGACGTCGGCAGGGACCTGCGCCACCGCCGAGCGCACGTCCTTGGACCGCACGGTCAGCCACACCTCGCGCGCCTCGCGCAGCCCAGGCACCTGCTGCTCGGTGGGGCCGTCCAGCACATAGACCGTGGGCGCCTCCCAGACGAACCACACGGCCTGGGAGTGGTCGCGCCGCACCCGCTTGCGCGCCTCGCGCTTGGTGCGGGGCCGTCCGGCGCCGGGGACGGTGACCCAGAGGACGTCGCCCTTCTTCAGGGCGCTGGCCACGGTCTCGCGGATCGCGGTGGGCACCGAGCCGCCCTCGGCGGCCTCGAGCGTCACCGAGACCTCGCCCACGGGCTCCCCATCGAGCTCGAAGCGCACCGTGTGCTCGCCGTCGCGCTGGACCACCACGTCCTCGAGCACCGAGGAGAACTGATCGGCCTCGGGCTGGCCGGTGAGCGTGACGCGGCGCAGCGGGGAGCGATGCAGCTCGCGTCCCTGGGGATCGGTCAGCACGATCTGCTCGCGGTAGGCCCCGGCCTCCCCCCGGTAGGCGCGCACGACCGCGGTCGGTCGCGCCGGACCGGGCAGCACGCCCTCGACGCGCATCACCGAGCGGCGCTCGTCGCCCTCGGGCGGGCCCGACTCCCAGAGGTCGCGGTCGAGCACCAGCGCGTCGTGCAGGTCCGCGGGGGCCATGCAGGGCTCCTCATCGGGGGTCGCTGACGGTCGGCAGCGTCGCTGGCGCCGCACGCGCTGCGCTCGCGCACGGCGATCGGGCAGTATACCGGGGGCCGTCGAGGAGCCCAGCCGAGCCCAGGAGGCCGTGTGCCCGACCCCGACGCACCGCGCCCCTCCACGCAGCCCGCGACGTCGACGAGCGCGCCCACCGCGGCCGGAGAGGCCGACGGGCGGCCGACGGATGCATGGGTCACCGCGCAGGGCACGGCCGTGCGCCTGCGCTGGTATGAGCCCACTGGCGGCGGCGCGGCCCCGGCGCTGCTCGTGCTGCACGGGCTGGTCACGGGCGTGGACCCGCTGCGCCACGCGCGCAGTGGCCTCGATCCCTTCGCGCGCCTGGCCGCGACCGGGCATGCCGTGGCCGCGCTCGACTGGCCGGGCCACGGGCGCAGCGGTGGCCGCCGCGGCTGGCTGGACTACCCCTTGGCCATGCGTGCGGTGACCGCCGGGATCGACGCCGTGGTGGCGCGCTGGGCACGACCGGTGGCGCTGCTCGGGGTGGGCCTCGGAGGCACGCTCGCGCTGTACGGGGCCCTGGAGGACCGCCGCGTGGCGGCGGTCGTGGCCCAGGCCCCCCTGGACCTGCGGGACGTGCGCGCCGCCTCGGCCCGGCCCGCGGCGCAGGGGCTGCTCCCGCTGGCCGCACAGGCCCGGCGGCGCGTCGGCCCGGCGCTGGACCACCTGCCCGTGCCGGCTCGCCTGCTGCTCGATCCCGCTGCGCTCTCCGAGCACCGGCGCACTGCGCTGCGGCTGCTGCGCCATCCCCAAGCGGTGCGTCGCTATCCGCTCGGGGGCCTTGGGCAGCTGCTCCTCGAGCCGGCCGACAAGCCTGACCTCGCCGCGACCCGGGCGCCCACGCTGCTGGTCGCCGGCAGCGCCGATCGCACGGTGCCGCCCGGCGCGCTGCGTCGCGTGGCGGGACGCCTGAGCGCCCCGCACACGGTGTGGCAGCTGCCCGGCGGCGGCCACCAGCTCCTGGTGGACCACGCCGACGCCCTGATTGGCGCGACCACGGCGTTCCTGCGCCGTCGGGCCCGCTAGTCGGGGCCCAGCCGGTCCAGCACGCCGTGGCGCCGCAGCCAGTCGTGCAGGCCCGAGGCCAGCGGCAGCGCCGCCAGCCCCGCGGCGTCGCACCAGGTCAGGGCGTCAGCGTCGTCGCCGGCGCGGGCGTCGGTCCGCGCCTGGGCCTCGGGGACCACCCAGAAGTCGAGGATCACGAAGTGGTGCCCCGCGCCGATCCGCTCGGCGTACCCGCACAGGCCCGTCGGCCGTCCCCGCACCCCGGTCTCCTCGAGGAGCTCGCGCGCGACCGCGTCGGTCGCGGGCTCGCCGGCGCGCACCCGCCCACCGGGCAGCGACCAGCGACCGGCCTCGGGCGCGTGGCCGCGTCGCACCAGCAGCAGGCGGCCGCGGTCGACCACGACCGCGCCGACGGCCAGCTCGGGCTCGGGATACACGCGATCAGCCTAGGCGTGACCGCTCCTCGCGCCGGCGACCCGCACGATCGTCCCACGTCCACCGGGTCATCCTGGGCGCCCGCGACGCGACGGCGACGCCGCCTGTCACCGGCAGCGCGCGAGTCCGGCTACCCTTCGACGGCAGCCCGGCACCACGAGTGGTCCGTGCGGACGCCGCGATCGGAGGGAGCAGACGTGGTTGGCCCAGCGAAGCGCCTCACGCCGCTGCCGACCCTGGTCATCGTGAGCGAGGGGAGCCTGCAGGGACAAGGCTTCGCCCTGGACCAGGACGAGACCGTGGTCGGTCGACGCGAGAGCAGCGACGTGCACCTGCCCGACCCGCACGTGAGCCGCACCCACGCGGTGATCCGCAAGCACTCGGGCGCGGTGTGGATCGAGGACCTGGGCTCCACCGGCGGCACGTGGGTCAACGACGAGCAGGTCACCGGGGCGCGCGCGCTGCAGCACGGCGACCTCGTGCGCTTCGGCGCCGTGCAGGCGCGGTTCGACGACCGCAGCGCTGCGATGGAGCGCGAGGACGCCACGGAGATGCTCGAGGTCGCCCCCGACGTGGAGCGACCCGTGCTGTCCCCGCGGCAGAAGGAGGTCCTGGCCTACCTGCGCGACGGGCTCACCAACCCCGAGATCGCCCGGCGCCTGGGGGTGACCGAGCGCACCGTGAAGGCCCACTGCCAGGAGGTCTTCGATCGCCTCGGCACGCGCAACCGCACCTCGGCGGTGGCGGCTGCGCTGCGCCTCGGGCTGCTCGACGAGGGGGAGTGAGCGGCGCGCGCCCGCGGGGCGCGCACCCAGCAGGCCCACGGCGTGCGCGGTAGCCTGGCGCGTCGCGAGCCGGCGTGGCCCCGCCCTCCGTCGAATCCCCTCGGAGGCTTCTACGCTGAAACGGCGGTCCGCTCAGTCGCCCTTCGCCGCTCGTCGGCGACCGGCGACGGGGACGGCCTACCGACTGCCCCTTGGCCCCCGCAAGGCCGCGCAGGCGCGCCGCTGCACGCGGCGTGGGGCCTACGCGTCGGATTGGAGTCCTGCTCTGAGCTGGGCTCACGGAGGGCGGGACCAGGTCGGCTCGCCCGCGCCCGCGCCACGGCCCGCGGTCGGCGGCCGCTAGGATCGCCGACGGACCGTCCGCTGCCTCGACCGGAGCGCGCATGTCGCCCGTCGCCTCCGACCAGGGCCTCGTCGTGGCCGTGGCGAACCAGAAGGGCGGGGTGGCCAAGACCACCACGACGCTCTCGATCGCCGGGGCGCTGACCGCCCGAGGCCTGTCCGCGCTCGTGGTCGACTGCGATCCCCAGGCCTGCGCCACCTTCGGGCTCGGCTTCGACCCCGACGCCCTCGACCCGACCCTGCACGAGGTCGTGGCCGGTGACGCCGGCCTGGCCGACACCGTGGTGGGCCACCCCGAGACCGACCTCGCCCCGGCCTGCATCGACCTCGCCGGCGCGGAGACCGCGCTGCTCGCGCGCACCGGTCGCGAGCACGTCCTGACCAGCGCCCTCGCGCCGCTGCGCGCGGCCTACGACGCGATCCTGCTGGACTGCCCGCCGTCGCTGGGGGTGCTCACCCTGAACGCCCTGACCGCGGCCGACCGGGCGCTGATCCCCCTGCAGTGCGAGACGCTGTCGCATCGCGGCGTCGCGCAGCTGCTCGACACGATCGCCGACGTGCAGCGCCTGACCAACCCGGCGCTGGAGGTGGCGGGGCTCGCGCCGGTGCTCTACGACGGGCGCACCCGGCATGCGAGGGCGGTCCTCGCGGACGTGACCGAGCGCTACGCTCTCCCGCTGGTCGGCCCGCCCGTGCGCAAGAGCGTGCGCTTCGCCGAGGCGCCCAACCGCGGCGTCACCATCCACGGCCACGACCCGACCGTGCCTGGGGCCGCGGCCTACCGGGTCCTGGCCGCCCGCTTGCTGGGCCTGCCCGTGGACGCCGAGGACGAGGAGCGGGCAGCCGGCCGCTAGTGCCCGGTGCGCCACGCCGGCGCATGAGCCACGCCGGCGCACGAGCCGACCGCGCGCACGAGCCCTCGGAGGGAGCCCATGGTCGATCAGGACGCCAGCGAGGCCCAGGTGGCCGCGCTGCTCGCGCTGGCCCAGGCGGCAGCCGCCGACGCGGGCGCCGAGCTCGCCCGACGCTTCGGCCGCGTCGGTGAGGTCGCCACGAAGTCCTCGTCGGTGGACTACGTCACCGAGGCCGATCAGGCGGCGGAGCAGGTGCTCGTCGCGCGGCTGCGCGCCGCGCGCCCCCACGACGCGGTCCTCGGGGAGGAGGGCGGTGCGCGCGCGGGCGGCAGCGGGCTGCGCTGGGTGCTCGACCCGCTGGATGGCACGGTGAACTACGTCTACGGCCGCCGGGCGTGGTGCGTGAGCGTGGCGTGTGTCGACGACCGGGGAGCGCTCGTCGGGGTGGTGCACGACCCGCTCGTGCCCGAGACCTTCGCGGCCGTGCGTGGCGGCGGCGCGTGGCGCGACGGCGCGCCGCTGACCTGCCCCGACGCCGTGGCGCTGCCGCAGGCGCTGATCGGCACCGGCTTCGCCTACGACCGCGCGGCGCGTCGCGCGCAGGGCGAGGTCGTCGCCCGCGTCGTCGGCGCGGTCGGCAACCTGCGCCGGGGCGGCGCGGCTGCGCTGGACCTCTGCGACGTCGCCTGCGGGCGCCTCGACGGGTTCTACGAGGACCATCTCAACGCCTGGGACCGCGCCGCCGGCGAGCTCGTCGCGACCGAGGCCGGTGCGGCGCGACGCGCCTTCGGCGAGGACGGCGTCGTCGTGGCCGGGCCCTCGCTCGTGGACGCGCTCACCGACCTGCTCGTCGCCCCTGACCCGCGCGAGCGCCCCTAGGGCAGGTGCTGCACCTCGAGCGGGCGGCGGATCAGCGGCCGCCCCTCGCCGCGTGCGGCGTCGGTGGGGACGTCGGCCTCCGGGGTGCGCTGGCGCCGTCCGCCGCGGCGGCCGCCCTTGCGCGCCTCACGGCCGCCGCGTGAGCCATCGCGACCGCCGCGCGAGCCATCACGGCGACCGCGGCCGCTGTCGCGCCGCGAGCGCTGCCCCG
>PUKE01000286.1 GCA_003550425.1 Nitriliruptoria bacterium | reverse complement strand
GCGCGCCGACCTGAAAGCCGCGGCCGTAGCGTTCGGGGTCGTCGGCTTGCCGGTGGAGTAGCGTGACGTGGAACGGGTCGAGCGGTTCGGTGGCGTCCGCGGGGGCGTCCGATGCCGAGGGGGAACCCGTCTGCGCAGGGGATGGCTCGCCTAGGTTGCGCTCACGCAGCTTGTATCCGCCGAAGGCGATCAACGCGCCGACCAGGACCACTGGGACGTCAAGTTCGGCGAGCCCGCCGACGGCGCCGAGCCCTCCGAAGATCATCAAGCCCCAAGCGAGCACGCGCATGGCAACCCCCGTTGGTGAGTTCCTGAACCAGACATACTGACGAATCGTTGTGACATGCGCCAGGAGGCTGACAGCGGGCCAGGTCGCCCGGGGTGGAACCGCGCCGCCGCAGCGCGCAGGCTGCCAGCGAGTCGCTGCTATCGGTGGCGGCGCCCACGGCCAACCCCAGACCCCGCAAAGCGTGGCCGGCCACCAGGCCGCCGCCGTTCGCTCGCACCACTGAAGCCCCGCAGCGTCTGCCAGCGGCGCACCAATCGGCCTAGACGGGACCTCTTGTCACCGCGCCCGCCCTGAAGGCCTCACCGACAGCACGCAGGCCTGCCATCGCCACCGCACGCCGCCGCGCCGAGGCCTCGCTCGTCGTGCTGCCTCGATCCGCCCCGCCCCGTCGAGGCGCTCAGGGACCCGCTCGACCGCCTCGCTGCACACCACCGCGCGGACGCCCACCGCGTCGAGGCCGCCGAGGCGCTGGCGCCGCTGCTGGCCGTGATCGACCGCGGGGACGTCGACCCCTCGACGCCGCTGCGGCACACCCTCGCCGACGCTCACGCCGCCCTGGCCGCGCAGCCGTGGCACCGCCCGCGCGATGACCACGGCTCTAACCGGCCTATCGGGGTTCTCTCCGGACTGGCTAGGGGCCTTCGTGCTCACGGCAGAGGTCCTGCATCGTCTCTGCGAGGAGGTCGCGCTCGCTGTCGGACAGCGCCTCCAGGTCGGGGTTGTCTGCGACGTCGTCGGCAAAGCCCTGGGCAATGACGTCCACGGCGCGATCGATGTCGCTGTCGATGGCGCGGCAGACCGCGTCGCGGTTCTCCTGCGACTCTTCGGCCCACAGGCTCTCCCAGACAAGGTCGATCGGCACCTCCAGGCCCGTGGCCTCCGTGAGGTCGGACAGCTCTTCCGCAACAGCGTCTTGCGCGGCCTCGTAGCCGTCCTCGTAGCCGTCCTGGTATCCGTCGTCGTAGCTGCCGCTACTGATACAGCCTGCGGTGAGCAAGGCTGCGGCGAGCGCAGCGAGAGGCAAGCGGGCCATCGTGATCTCCTACTCAAAGAGTGCGGGTCACGACGTCCTACCATACGGCATGCTCGCTGCGGCTGTTCGGTGCCAAGGCGTCCACCTGCAGCCCCTCGCCTTCGGGGTGCATCCCCCGCCCCTCGCGGTGGGGCCGGTGGAGACCTCATACAACGGCCGTACGGGACACTAGGCTCTCGCGGCTGGTTCCCTTCCGCGCGTCCGCGCGTGAAAGCCGAGACCCGCGGGGTCGGTCGCTGAACGCGTCCGCCCTGGTGCGCTGTCGCGGTGGCCGACTATGAGCGAGCATCGCTGCGAGTATGCCTGCGGCCGGCGGTCGCCTGGGTGGGGCGCGTCGGTGGCTGCGGGAGTCGTGCCTCAAGCACGCAGCGAGGCGTGCTACCCGCGAGCTGTCCGCGACAGCGAGGACCGGCACGGTGGAGCTTGTCCAGCCTGGCGGGGTGGCGCTCCCAGCGGATGACGCCGACCCGAGCCGGGCCAGGCCCCCAACGGGCTACAGCGGTGGCTGGCCGAGGCCCTGGGCGACCCCGGCTGGCCACGTGAAGCAAGCGCGTATAGTCGCCGCCGTGGTTGACCAGGCGGCGAGCGACAGCGCGTTGCCCAAGCGACTGCTGCAAGCGCTAGAGGCGCTGCGCAAGCATGAGGCCGCGGTCCTTACGGCTCACCATGACTAGGCACCGGCGCTCGTTGCCAATCTGCGCGGTGCGCCGACGCAATCGGAGTTAGCTTCCCGGAAGGCGCGGCGCACCCGCGACGACGAGCACGACGACCCCGCGCGGTCCGACCGCATGGTGCCGGCGGGGGGTGTGCGGGGCGAGCATCGCGGCAACGTGGCCGCCTGATTAGATTGCGGGACGCTGCGGTGGGCACGGCGGATCGTCAGGGCGCGGGGGTTGCAGCAGCGCTACGCGTGTCTGGGCCTGCTTATTGGGAGGTCTTTCGCGCGGCCTTTAGCGCAGCGATTCGACGGCCGGAAGCGGTGAACCGCTCCCACAGCGAGAGCGCGCCAACCCCGCTGACAAGGGCGATGCCGATCTGCAACAACACGTCCGTCGGGAACAGCAGCGTCGCTACACGCAGCCCGATCAGGAACCCCAACGCGTAATGCAGCAGCATGCTTAGCAAGTCGCCGGTAGTACGCGCCGCGCTGGATACTCGCTGCCGGGCCGGTGGGACGCCCTTCTCCTGCCGTCGGGCTTCTCGCTCTTGCCGGCGGGCTTCTCGTCTTTGCCGGGCCGATGGGACGCCCTTCTCTTGCTGGCGGGCTTCCCGCTTCCGGCGATAGTCGTTGATCTCTTCGCCGAGCTCGCTCCACAAGCCCATTTGCGTGCGCTCCGTCCCATTAGGGCGCATCATCATACAGCAGTGTGGCCCGCCCTCGCGGCTGGTTGTGACGTGCTCGGCGACGCACTTCTCGCGCTCGGTGTCGACGACCCGGTGGACGGTGGCCCGGCCGGGCTGGCAGCCTCCCGCGACTGCGGCCCCGAAGGGCGCCGTCCGCCGGTCGCGCCACCAGACGGCCGTGGCGAGCCTCCCTCCCGCCAGGAGCCCCTAGCGGCGCCGTGAGCGCCCCGAGAACCGTCGTGACGCCCCCGCCAAGAAAAGAGGGGGGGTTGCCCGCGGTCATGTTGCGCCCGTCCTCGCGGCCCTGACGGCCTCCCCGGAGGGCACCACACGCCCGGCCGCCACAAACTCGCGCCACGCGTCAGCGTCGAGCTCGGCGACCGCCTTCCGCCACGCCGCCACCTCAGCGGCGTGACGCTCGCCGCAGTAGGCGACGTCCGGGCTCCCCAAGCGGCCCACGGCCGCCGCGCCGCACGCGTGACACGTCGCGTCGGGCAGCGCGACCACGCCGAGGCGAGGATGCGCGGCACGCCCAGCCGCCGCGGTCATCGACGCGCCCCGCCACGGCGGTGCGGATTCAACGCGGCGACGAGCTCGACGTCGCCGGGGTAGGCGTAGGTGGCCTAGGTCCTGTCTGTTGGATGGGCGAGGTCGTCGGCCCACATCAGGATGGCGGCGAGGTGGAGGCCGCCGAGGTAGTTGAGGGCGGTCTTGTCGTAGCGGGTGGCGATGCCACGCCAGTGCTTGACGCGGTTGAAGGCCCGCTCAACGGCGTTGCGGTCGCGGTAGCGGTCGGGGTCGAAGGCGCAGGGGCGGCCGCCCTTGTGGCCGCGGCGGCGCCGGTTGGCGAGTTGGTCATCGCGTTCGGGGATGACCATGGGCACCCCGCGGCGACGCAGATACGCACGGTTGTCGCGGGAGCTGTCGCCCTTGTCGGCGATCACCTGATCAGGGCGGCTGCGTGGCCGGCCGGGGCCGCACCGGGGCACGTGGATGCCCTGCAGGGTGCGGGCGAACTGGGGGCTGTCGGCGGCGTGGCCGCCGGTCAGGTGCAGCGCCCACGGCCGCAGCGTGCTGTCCACCGCCAGGTGGATCTTGGTGGACCAGCCGCCACGAGAGCGGCCCAGCGCCTGCTCATGCCGGGACCGGCGCCGCCGACTCGTGTGATTCATCGGTGCCCCCGTGTGGTGGTGGCGGGCGCCAGCAGCGTGCTGATGAGCCCGCACCACCGAGGAGTCCACCGTCACCGTCCAGTCCAGCTCGCCGACCGCATCGGCCTGGGCTTGCAGCGCCTCGACCACCCGCTGCCAAGTGCCGTCGGTAGACCACCGATCGTGGCGCTGCCACCACGTCTGCCACGCGCCGAACTCGCAGGGCACGTCCCGCCACAGCCCGTGGTGAACCGATCCACGATGCCCTCGAGCACCCGGCGATGATCGTGGAACCGACCGCCACGCTTGCCCTCGGTCGAGGGCAGCAACGGCGCGACGATCGCCCAGGCCTCATCGCTGATCACCGTCGTGTCACCCATGGGAGCAGGCACGCAGACCGCAGCCGCAACCCGATGGAACCGCCCCCATCCAACAGACAGGACCTAGTCCGCCTCGTCGTGGTGCCCGCGGGCAGCCTCGATCTGCTCGCGGTGCCGCGCCTGCTCAAGACGCCGCTTGCGCCGCCCACGGCCTAGCAGCCTCGCGGGCAAGAAGAAGATGAAGCCGCCGACCGCCCAGAGCACGTACCAGAGCGTGACCACGACCCACGCGAGGGCCACCAATAGCGCTGCGGCGGGCACCGACAGCAGCCAGCGCAGCCAGGCGTTGTCGGCGCGCAGCAGCGTCCAGATGCGATACCGGCTGCCGCTGTAGGACAGCGTCGCGCTCTTTGTCATCCGCTCGGACTGCAGAGTCATGATGCCCCCGTCGCCGTGTTAGCAAGGCGACATAGTCTCCCGCACCTCGCTTGACAGATCAATCGGTGCATGTCACACCACCGCCCGTGGGTGCTGCGCCATCAGGATGCGTCGTCTGCGACGACCACGCGCACATCGAGAACGCCGCATGAAATGGGTCCTGCAGCGCTGCCAGGCGGCGCCGTCGAGGACTGCGGCGATCGCCTCGGTGATGCCGCCGTGGGCGTCTGAGGTGACCAGCCGCACGCCGTGCAGGCCGCGGGCGACCAGCCCGCGCAGGAACTGGGTCCAGACCGCGCCGTCCTCGGCGGAGCCGAGCTCGCAGCCGAGGATCTCTCTGCGCCCATCGGCGTTGACCGCGGTGGCCACCAGCACTGAGGTGTTGACGATGCGTCCGCCCTCTCTGACTTTGACGCTCAACGCGTCGATCCACAGCAGCGGATACGGGCCAGCCTCCAGCGGACGGGTGCGCCACGCCTCGACCAGCGCATCGAGATCACCAGCGATGCGGGA
This sequence comes from Nitriliruptoria bacterium, assembly GCA_003550425.1. Taxonomy (GTDB): domain Bacteria; phylum Actinomycetota; class Nitriliruptoria; order Euzebyales; family Egibacteraceae; genus PUKE01. The sequence goes on along the minus strand of PUKE01000286.1, from coordinate 573 downwards.
GACCTGGCTCTCCGACAGGTTGGCCACCCCCATCTGGGCCGCCACATCCACAGACCTTGCGGGTCGACACGCCCTCCACGTACCACTGGGCCACCACCTGGCACAGCGACCGCTCCGCGCGCCGGCGCGCCTCCAAGAACGACGGGAAGTAGCTCGGCCCGCTACGCACCCTCGGGACAGCCAAGTCGACCGTCCCCGCGCGCGTATCCCACCGCCGCGGGCGGTAGCAGTTGCGCTGGCCAACACGCCGGTCTGGGGCGCGCTCACCGTGCTGGGCGCCGAGCTGAGCAGACACCTCGGCCTCCATCAGCACCTGGGCGAGCATTCGCAGCCGCTCACGCAGCCCATCGACGTCCTCGGTGTGCTCGGCCTTGTCAACCAGCTCGGACAGGTTCATCGTGGTGTCGGCCACCGTGTTCCTCCTCGATCCGGTTCTTCGTTCGTTCTGACATCGAGGATGACGCGGTGGCCTCTCTACGCTCGGTCACCGCCGCACGAGCCATCCACGCCGGCCGATCACCGAACTCCTACACCACGGCCTGGGACGCTACTCCCGGCGTGACCGGAGGCTGG
>PUKE01000023.1 GCA_003550425.1 Nitriliruptoria bacterium | reverse complement strand
CGCAGCGCGCTCCACGCGAGCGCGACCGCGCCGAGCACGAGCGCGAACCCGGCCAGGCGGGCGGGCAGCGCCCAGGCGCCGGGGGCCGCCTGCGCCACCGTGCCCACCAGCAGGCTGCCGGGCAGGTAGGCCAGCGCGAGCACGACGAGCGCGTCCAGCGCGTCGGGCGCGGCCCGCTCGGGGGCGGGCGCGGGCGCGCCGGCGCCGCGGCCGCGCACGGTCAGGCGCGCGCCCCGACCGGGGCGGCCTGTGGGGTGGCCTGCGAGGCGGGCTGCGAGGCGGGCACGCGCCGCACGCGGGCGCCGAGCGCGGCGAGCTTGCCGGGCAGGTCCATGTAGCCGCGCTCGATGTGGGCCGCGTCGCGCACGAGCGTGGTGCCGCTCGCGCAGAGGCCCGCGAGCACGAGGGCCGCCCCGGCGCGCAGGTCGGTGGCGCGCACCGCGGCGCCGCGCAGCGGGCTCGGCCCGCGGATGATCGCGTGGTGCCCGGCGAGCTCGGCGTCGGCGCCAAGCGCCCGCAGCTCCTCCACGAGGCGGAAGCGGCTGTCGAAGACGTTCTCGGTGACCATCGCGGTGCCGGCGGCCTGGGTGAGCAGCACGGTCACCGGCGGCTGCAGGTCGGTGGGGAAGCCGGGGAAGGGCAGGGTGGCCACGTCGATCGCGCGCAGGCCCCGCTCGCGCCGCACCGTCACCGCGCCGGGCTCGGTGTCCACGCTCGCGCCGGCCTCGGCGAGCTTCTCCAGCGGCAGCCGCAGGTGCGCGGGGTCCACGCCGCGCACGGTCACCTCGCCGCCGCACAGCGCGCCGGCCACGGCGTAGGTGCCCGCCTCGATGCGATCGCCGACGACCCGGTGGGTGGTGGGGCGCAGGTCCTCGACCGCCACCCCCTCGATGCGGATCTCCTCGGTGCCCGCGCCCTCGATCCGCGCGCCCATCGCCTGGAGCATCGCGGCGAGGTCCACGATCTCGGGCTCGCGGGCGGCGTTGCCGATGACGGTGACCCCCCGCGCGCACACCGCCGCCATGAGGAGGTTCTCGGTGGCGCCGACGCTCGCGTAGGGCAGCTCGAAGTCGCCGGCGACGAGGCCGCCGGGCGGGGCCTCGGCGACGATGGCGTCGGCGTCGCGGGTGATGCGCGCCCCGAGCATCTCGAGGCCCTGCAGGTGCAGGTCGATGCCGCGATGGCCGAGGTCGCACCCGCCGGGCTGGGCCAGGCGCGCGTGCCCGTGACGGGCCAGCAGCGGTCCGAGCACCACGATCGACGCGCGCAGCCGCTGCACGAGGTGCGGCGGGGTGTCGGTGCGCAGGCCCGGGCCGACGCTGCAGGTGAGCGTCTCGCCGTCGCGCGCCACGGCCACCCCGAGGTGCTCGAGGACCGCGCGCATCGCGGCGACGTCGGCGATGTCGGGGACGCGCTCCAGGCGGGTGTCGCCCTCGGCGAGCAGGGCGGCGGCCATCAGCTTCAGCGCGGAGTTCTTCGCGCCAGCGACGCCGACCTCGCCGGCCAGCGTCGCCCCGCCGTGGACCTCGAGGGCGTCCATCGCCTCAGACGGTACCCCACCGGCGCGCCCAAAGGGTGCAGGCGCGGAGGGGGCGGGCGTGGGGCCGGTCTCGCCGCTCAGGACGACGCCTCGGCACCGACGAGGCCGAGCCGCAGGTCGGCGCGCGCGAGGGCGTCGCGTGCCCGCTCGGCGTCCTCGTCGGTCTCCGCCTGCTCGAGCTGGCGCACCGCGCGCGCCCGCGCGGCGCGGGCCCGGTCGACGTCGATCTCGACGGCGAGCTCGGCGAGGTCGGCGAGCACGGTCAGCTCGTCGCCGCGGCACTCCAGGAACCCGTTGTGCACCGCGATGCGGACCTGGTCGCCGTCGGGGCGCTTGACGCGCACCGGCGCGTGCCCGAGCAGCACCAGCGCGGGCTGGTGCCCGGGCAGCAGCCCGATGTCCCCCTCGACGCCACGGGCGTACACGCCCGTGGACTCGCCGGAGAACAGCTCGCGCTCGGCGCTGACGACGTCGACCTGGAAGGTGGCCTCGGCCATGGGCTCCTCGCTCCCCGCGTGCGGTGGTGGGCGGCGGTGCGCGCGGTCAGGACTCGGCCAGCTCCTTGGCCTTCGCCTGGACCTCCTCGATGCCCCCGACCAGGAAGAACGCCTGCTCGGGCGTCTCGTCGAACTCGCCGTCCAGGATCGCCTCGAAGCTCTGGATGGTCTCCTCCAGCGGCACCGTCTTGCCGGGGATGCCGGTGAACTGCTCGGCGACGTAGAAGGGCTGCGAGAAGAACCGCTGGATCTTGCGGGCCCGGTTGACGACGACCTTGTCCTCCTCCGACAGCTCGTCGATGCCCAGGATCGCGATGATGTCCTGCAGGTCCTTGTAGCGCTGCAGCGTCTCCTGCACCCGCGTGGCCACGTCGTAGTGGTGGCGCCCCACGATCTGGGGCTCCAGGGCGCGGGAGGCGGAGTCCAGCGGGTCCACCGCCGGGTAGATGCCGAGCTCGGCGATCGAGCGCGACAGCACCGTCTGCGCGTCGAGGTGGGCGAAGGTGGCGTGCGGGGCGGGGTCGGTGATGTCGTCGGCGGGCACGTACACGGCCTGGAGGCTCGTCACCGAGCGGCCGCGCGTGGAGGTGATGCGCTCCTGGAGCTGGCCCATCTCGTTGGACAGCGTCGGCTGGTAGCCCACCGCGCTGGGCATGCGCCCGAGCAGCGTGGACACCTCCATGCCCGCCTGGACGAAGCGGAAGATGTTGTCGATGAACAGCAGCACGTCCTGGCGGGCCTCGTCGCGGAAGTACTCGGCCATCGTCAGCGCCGACAGGCCCACGCGCAGCCGCACCCCCGGGGGCTCGTCCATCTGCCCGAACACCAGCGCGGTCTTCTCGAGCACGCCCGACTCCTGCATCTCCAGGATCAGGTCGTTGCCCTCGCGGGTGCGCTCGCCCACGCCGGCGAACAGGCTGACGCCGCCGTGCTCCTCGGCCACCCGCTGGATCATCTCCTGGATGACCACGGTCTTGCCGACGCCGGCGCCCCCGAACATGCCGACCTTGCCGCCCTCGATGTAGGGCTCGACGAGGTCGATGACCTTGATGCCGGTCTCGAAGATCGTCGTGCGGGGGTCGAGGTCCTCGAAGGAGGGCGCCGGGCGGTGGATCGGCCAGCGGTCGGTGACCTCGATCGTGGAGGGGTCGGCGTCGAGGGGCTCGCCCAGCACGTTGTAGACGTGGCCGAGCACCCCCTGGCCGACCGGCACGGTGATCGGCTGGCCGGTGTTGCGCACCGCGGTGCCGCGCTGCACGCCGTCGGTGGGCTGCATGACCACCGCGCGCACCGCGTTGTGGCCCAGGTGCTGGGCGACCTCGGCGGTCAGCGTCTTGCGCTCCCCGAAGATGTCGGCGTCGAACTCGAGGGCGGTGTCGATCTCCGGCAGCGACGCGGGCGGGAACTCCACGTCGATGACGGGGCCGATGACGGCGATGATGCGCCCGTCGGGCCGCTGCTCGTCCGCGCCGGCCGGGGATGCGGTCTGCGTGTCGGTCATCGGTCTTCCTCGCTGGCTCGCGGTGCGCTCGGGTTGGGCGGGGTCAGCCGGAGGACAGCGCCTCGGCGCCGCTGACGATCTCGGAGATCTCGGTGGTGATGGCGGCCTGGCGGGCGGCGTTGGCCTCGCGGGTGAGGGCCTCGATGAGCTCGCCGGCGTTGTCGGTGGCGTTGGACATGGCCCGCTGGCGGCTGGCGTGCTCGCTGGCGCTGGACTCGAGCAGCGCGGCGTACATGCGATGCTCGACGTAGCGCGGCACCAGCTGCTCGAGCAGCGTGCGCGGGCTGGGCTCGAACAGGTACTCGGGCGCGTAGCCCTCGCCGCCGGCGAGCTCGCGCTCGCGGACCGGGAGCAGCTGCAGGACGCTGGGAACCTGGCGCAGGGCGCTGCGGAAGTTGGTGAAGCACACCCACACGCGGTCCACCTCGCCGGCGCTGTAGTCGGCGATGATGCGCTCGGCTATCTCGGCGGCGTCGGCGTAGCGCGGGCGGTCGGTCACCCCGGTCCAGTACTGCGCGATGTCGCGACCCTGGTAGCTGTAGGTCTGCTGGGCCTTGCGCCCCACCACGTAGCGACGCACCTCGCGTCCAGCCTGCTCCTCCTGCTCGACGAGCCGGTCGGCACGCCGCAGGATGTTGGCGTTGTAGGCGCCGGCCAGACCACGGTCGCCGGAGATCACGACCACGCCGATGCGGCGCAGCTCCTCGTGCTCCGACAGCAGCGGGTGGTCGCCGACGGTGGCCTCGGTGGCGAGGTCGCGCATCACGCGGGTGATCATCACCGCGTAGGGCCGCGCGGCCTCGACGGCCTCGCGAGCCCTCGTGATGCGGCTGGCGGCGATCAGCTCCATCGCGTGGGTGATCTTCTGCGTCGAGCGGACGCTGTCGATGCGCCGCCACAGCGTGCGCAGCTCCGCTGCTCCTGCTGCCATGTCCTCCTCGCCTGCTCGGGCCCCGTCGGGTGTGGGCGCGGGGTGGGTCCGCGGGTGGGTGCGCGCTGGCTGCCGTGGGCGGCTAGCCCTGCTGCTCGGCGGCGTCGCTCTCGTCGGAGAGCGTGGGCAGCTCCTCCATCGTGCGGTGCTCGCCCTGCTCCTCGCGCGCCGAGGGGCGGAACGTCTCGGCGAAGGCGCCGACGGCCTCGGCGAGCGCCTGCTGCTGCTCGTCGCCCCAGGCGCCCTCTGTGAGCTCGGCGAGCAGCTCGGGGCTGCGCGCGCGCAGCTGCTCGCGCAGCTCGCGCTCGAAGCGGTTCACGTCGTCGACGGGGATGTCGTCGAGGTAGCCGTTGCTGGTGGCCCAGATGATCGCGATCTGCTCGGCGGTGGGCACCGGGTCGTACTGCGGCTGCTTGAGGATCTCGACGGTGCGCTGACCGCGGTCGAGCTGGGCCTGGCTGGTCTTGTCCAGCTCGGATCCGAACTGCGCGAACGCCTCAAGCTCGCGGTACTGGGCGAGGTCCAGGCGCATCGTCCCCGCGGTCTTCTTCATGCCGGTGACCTGGGCGGAGCCGCCGACGCGCGAGACGGAGATGCCCACGTTGATGGCCGGGCGCACGCCCTGGAAGAACAGGTCGGTCTCCAGGTAGATCTGCCCGTCGGTGATCGAGATGACGTTGGTGGGAATGTAGGCGGAGACGTCCCCGCCCTTGGTCTCGATGATCGGCAGCGCGGTCAGCGAGCCGCCGCCGTTGTCGTCGGACAGCTTCGCGGCGCGCTCCAGCAGCCGGCTGTGGAGGTAGAACACGTCTCCCGGGTAGGCCTCGCGCCCCGGTGGGCGGCGCAGCAGCAGCGCCAGCTGGCGGTAGGCGTCGGCCTGCTTGGTCAGGTCGTCGTAGATGATGAGGGCGTGGTCGCCCTGCCACATCCAGTGCCCGCCGATGGCCGCGCCCGCATAGGGGGCGACGTACTGGAAGGGCGCGGGCGCGCTCGCGGGCGCGCTGATCACCGTGGTGTACTCCATCGCCCCGTGCTGCTCGAGCACGTCGACGACCTCGGCGACCGTCGAGCCCTTCTGGCCCACGGCCACGTAGATGCACTTCACCTGGCGCTTGGGGTCGCCGCTGTCCCAGTTGCCCTTCTGGTTGAGGATGGTGTCGATGGCGATGGCGGTCTTGCCGGTCTGGCGGTCACCGACGATCAGCTCGCGCTG
>PUKE01000076.1 GCA_003550425.1 Nitriliruptoria bacterium | reverse complement strand
CCGTACCGCTGGCCCTTTTACCCTACTAATGAAGTCCTGTACGTACGACGAACCCCTCACCCCCCCACTCACATCACTTCAACCGCAATACTGATCAATAGGATGAGATTAACTATCAGCATCACCACCGCGAGCCCCCAGCCCGTCCAGGCCCGGATGCTGGTACCGATATCCTGCTTGCCTAGCCGCTTCCCCTCCATATCCATCTTCCAGTCCAGTATCTCATTTACCGTAGTAATCAAGGCGTTATACTTGTGCAGGTGCTCCCGGGTGGACTTCAGTTCGTGGCGCAGCTGCTCGATCTGTGTGTGCTGTTCGATCAACTTCTCGAACATCTCCTTATTCGTGTACCACTCTTCTCTCGGCGGCGTTTGCGGTTCCCGCTGCTGTTCGTTGTGCTCACTCAAAACGGACCCCCCTTCGGCTGCAAGCCACAGAGCACCCCGTCGCTTCCGACGCGCATTCACCCTTCACCTTGACCGTTGGTTGCCGGGGCCACCTCTGCTTCTGCCTGTTGGGGCTGTGTATTATTTTCCTGCGGTACCTCCTCCCGCACTATACGCAGCACCTTGTGCATCAAATTTTCCACCGCGTAGGAAGAAGCCCGCTCCTCCTGCGCAAACCGGTTAAACTCCTGCTCCAGCCTGTTCACCAACTCTCTATCGGCCATATCTAATCCTCCTCTAGGCTGTTAAGTCTGCTACTGCTTTCTAAAAGCTAACGGGAACTGATGCCCCCAGAATAAATTCCCCGCCACCTAAGTCATGGCTACGCTCATTCTCAAAGTCCATACTCAGTACCCTATATGCTACTGTTCCCTGTAACTGCACCACGTTTCCTACCAGATAAGACACCCTAACCCCGCCGCGATAGCCCAAACTGCCATCCATTTCAAGCGTACGCGAATCAACCCGCTCCCCGTTAACCTCTATGATTCTTTCTTGCTCCCCACCGTAGTACCCGATATCGCCGATAATGTCCAGGCTCAAATCTTCCCTCACCGGAAGTGTATAAGCGCCTCCTGCCCGTAACCCTGTGAGCTTCAGCTCCTGCTCAATTTCCATATCAAGGCCAGCCGGTGCACTCTGATAGAAATACCCATCTCTGGAGTACAGCCGCACATACTCCAGGTAAACCTTCCAGCCCTCAAGCACATCATGTAAACCCCCGACATACACCCCTCTACCGTCCCTCAAGTCCAGCTCGAACTCTTCGCGCGTATCACCGCTTTCTATCGTGCCCTCTATGAGCAGACCCGAATCGCGAAATGATGTACGGGCATACCCACCGTATAGCTCCAACTCCACCTCCTGGGCCTGTAGCGGCACAGCCCACAAAAGAACAAAGACAACAGCCAGCAGCCATAACTTTTTCATCTCTCACCCCTTCTTTCCTCGTGATTTTTCTGCTCAAAGCTAAAAGCAAACCCCTCCCCCTTTATCTCCTTTACGGCCTGCACAAGCTCATAAAGCGTAACCAGCTCCATACCTTCAATTGCCTTCGCTGCCTGCTCCTTCTTGACCCTATCCGTCTTGCTAATCTTTATCGCCTGTCCCGGAGCGTCTTCCCTTCGCACCCTGGCCTCTTCTGCCACTTATATCGCCTCCACATGCGCGGGGTAAACTACAAAACGGTTATCACTACACGTTATCTGATAATCCCCTGGGTCAGTAAGTTCCAACAGCACATCTCCCTCATTCTCTGTAAGTTCCACCGTCAACGGCAAGCCTTCAATTTCTATATCCACCTCAATAAAACTATCGGTATCTATAGTTCTGGTGATAGCTACAGAGACTAATAGCTGTGCATCTTCCTCTATGATTACTGTGGGCTTATCGGTGCTGATCGTAAGTCGTGGCTTAAATTCTACCTCGCCGTCAACGATCCGATACCTCTGCCTGGCCTCCGTTGTGAGCGCTGTGCCCTCGATATCCGCAGTAGCCATGTACTCCCTCTCATCGTCTGGTACCCGTGCCGACCAGCAGAGAGCCTCAAAAGACGGCATCCCCGCGGAGCCGAACGGTTCCGGCTGGCAGCGCAGGATCTCATTCGTCCTGGTGTCATACAGCACCCTGCTCGGCATCACTGGGCACCCCCTTCAACGGCGATCCAGAGTACACTGCCGGAGGCAACTAAAGTGTCACCAAAGTACCTGTACCAATCCATCCAGTGCTCACCTTCCAAACGACCAAAATGATCATCCTCATAGTAGCCGTTCTCATCTAAAACAAAACGCAGCTGGTAGGTGCCGGGATCAAGGCCATGAATGCTGGTTGTTTTGGAGCTGATCGCGTTGGGGTGCCACGAAGTGCCTGTATACCCCCCGTAAGAGGTATAGGTAACCCAGCTGCCGCCCGACTTCCTGTACTGAATTCGACAGCTAAAGGGTTCATACCAGTTGTTCCTGTGCCTCATTCGTAGCTCCAGACGTGAAGCAGTATCCACAGAAGTCCAGGAGGGGTCGGTGTAGAGAGTACCCGTTGAACACAAGTATCTCTCATGATTACACCAGCCCGTACCTGACCAGTAGTCGTAAAAATGTTCAGCCCCGCCGACAACATTCTCCCCGTGTACGAAGAAACCGCTACTCGTGACTGTGCTTGCAGTAGCAAGGTAGCGTTGCGGGAAGTTGCTGTAATCTGGGTCGTAACTGTCCAGACTGGCTATGGCCACACTTACTTTTGGAGCATGATCCCAGGGGACGCCCGTTTCATCCTCAAGGTCGATATAGTCTCCGTCCTCCGCTATGCCGTATGCCACCCGCTTAGTATACCAGTGCGGGATATCGTAGCCGGACTTAAAGAACTTAAGCAATTCTCCGTCAAGGATAGAGTGATCGCCATTAGCCTTCGTTGCTGTAACGCCATTACCGTTGATTATTACCGAGCCGCCGCCAGCATTACCTTGTGGCCCATCATCAAAGTCGTGCTGATCTTGAGAATAGTTGTCACTAGTCTTATCGGCGTCCTCCGGCGCGTGGGGATCGTGGCTGTGCTCGTGCGCTTCGTTTGCGTCCTCGGAATCTCCACCGGGCCAAGCTACCACGCTACCGAAGTCTTTTGACTCACTGTGGGTGCTCTGATGGGTGCTGATATTGCTCAGTTCGGTGGTGGTATTCGCAATCTCCAGTATGTGCCCGGAGCTTGCGATTTGCCCGGAGAACCAGACCCCGTTAGACCAGACCCGGTGCCGATGGGTATTTACCCTGAGCGCAAGGTAACGGTTTCCTTCATAGTCACAGGTTATAAGGCTTAACTGTTTGCTCTCCTGGATCGTAATGGCTTCAAATGTTCCGCTGGGCCTGGTGCCATCGCTTGCGTTGTTGAAAACTATGTCCACCTTAGCGGTGTGGGTGTTACCCGAAACCCTGCGGCCGTAAATCGTACCCGCCACATGGTTACTTTTGCCGTCTACATCGGCCCGGCACAGTATTATCGAGAAATCGCCTTCATCGTGCTGGTCGGAGCTAACACTTCCCACGTAGTAGTCGTGGATTTCGCCCTTCTCATCGCGGTGGTCATCCACCTTCGCCTGCGCGCCAGCCTTATCTTCTATATCGCTTGCATCCCTGCCGTCCACGTGGGCCGTATCGTCGGCCGTATGGTCGCCAGTTACATCAGCGCCGCTTTCGGCGGCCCATTTTTTACTTACCGTTTCCTTTATCTCATCGGCATTCTCCGGCGTGGCCTTGACCCACGTACTGCCGCTCCAGCGGTACCAGATATTTGGCGACGTCCCTGTATATAACCACAAGTCGCCAGTATTAGGGCTGGACGGCGGGGAAGTACCCTTAGACACCTGCTTCTCGGCATAGTCCATGGTGAACGTCTCTGCTGCATCGACTGCGCTATTCTCAGCGCTGTCAGCCTTGCTCTGCGCACCGGAATCCGATTCCACCGCATCTCCCGAAGGCACCCCATGTACTCCCCCGGTATCGCTTTCATGCGCGCTGACCGTAGTTTCGGCGTACTCCTGCGTGGCGGCGTTACCGCCCATAACGTGGATAGAGCCGCGCACTATCAGAGTATTACCATCCCAGCCCAGATTCGGATCGCTGCTACCGCCCAGCCGGAACTGCCCGTTATCAAGATTGAACTCTGAACCATTACTGGAACTCCAGTTGGTAGACTGCAGCGTGCTGCCCACTATCTTGTGGCCCTGTATTTCATCGATATGTGCGGTATCGATGGTAGCCGTTCCGATCTGCGCTTTGTGGGCGATAATAGCCTCGGTAGCGGTAACCATACGCGCCGTTATCGTACCGTCGGCGATCATATCCCCCAGCAGGTACACCTTGCGCGCCTGGGTGTCCACCGTAAATACGGACTTCGGCTCTTCCTCCGGATCAAACTCGGTTGAAAATAACCGGAACCTGTCGGCCACTATCGCGAACTCGCTCTCTTCTTCGCCTATAGCCAACCCGAAGCCCGTTACCCGGTCGTTGTGCTGGACTTTGACCGTGAACTCATTAGCCAGCAGGTTAATCTGGGATTCGTGGGTATCGAGCTCCCCGTCAATCTCCGTGATACTGGTAACGTTGGCCTGGATATTATCGGCGTTTACGTCTATGCTCGCGGCGTTGGCAGATATTTCTCCCTCTGCAGCGTCCAGCCGCGAAGCGTGCAGGCTGATATTATCCGCGTTAACCCCAATGGCCGCCTGATTCGCTACTATCTCATCTTCGTTTTCACCCACCTGGGTAGCCACCAAGTTGATCTCGTCGGCGTTGGAGGTTATAGCCGTGCTGTTCGTGGTAATATCGCCCTGGTTATTATTAATACGGGTGTGCAGGCTGACTATCTGCTGGTCTTCCGGTAGGGTCTCATCCCACGGCAGGCCCTTGATATTCTCTATAGCCGCCAGCACGTTCGCGTCGGCACCCTCGACGGCCACCACCCCGCGCTTAATCAGCGCGTTATCTGCCAGCTCCCGCAGGTTGGACCGTACCGCATATACCACCCGGATAGTCTGCACGGTCGGCACACCAGACAACTCAAGCCATACTTCCTCGCCGCTTCCGTCTCCGTACCACCGGGGGCTGCCATCACCGAGCAAGCTCCCACCGTTCTCATCCACCACATCGGTTACTGTTACCAGCTCTTCCCCGGAATCTACAAGCGGGGCGTTCTCCTGGTCGGACAGGAAAAAGATGGCGTTGGGGTCGGTCTCATCTTCAGTTCCCACGTAGATATCAAACTCATACCGCAACCGATAAGTGTCGGTCGTCTGCTCGTTATAATCTTCCTGGGTGGGCATGGCCAATTCCTGATCCCAGTAGTGCTCACTGCGGGCGGCACTGGTATCTATCTTCTCTGACAGGGTTTCAGTAAGTTTGCTCTGCTCAAGCATCCCGTCGGGTATATCCTCTTCAGCGATAAAGACCGCCGTACCCTCGACCGCCTCCGACTTGGGCCCCTCGCCGATAATATCTCCGGCCGCCACCTGCACCAGCCGGCTCGCCCCAGACGGTACATCGTAGCGCACCCGACGCGGAGCGGTAGAGTACCTGCTGACCTCCGTTTCCCCTGTAGGGTTCCCATCACCGTCCGAAGGCGTCACGTACAGCGTATAATACTGCACCGTCGGGTCATCCACCGGCTTCATATCGATCCAGAGCCCGTTAAAGAACTCCGTTATCTCAGGCATCGGTGGTGCCGCGGGCGGCGGGTTGGTGACTGTAACCGTGTCGTACTCTTCGCTGTATAACCCGCTCCTGTTAAGCGCCTT
>PUKE01000206.1 GCA_003550425.1 Nitriliruptoria bacterium | reverse complement strand
GGCAGGCACGGTCGGCGTGGCCTCGGGCTCGCCCTCGGCAGCGGCCGGCCCCGGTGCCGAGGACGACGCCCTGGACGGGGTCGTCTGGCGGCGACCGGTGCTCGGCGGCGCGAGCTCGGCGAGCAGCGAGGCCGTGGCGTCGCCGCCGCCGTGCGCTGCGCCGCCGTCGCGCGTCGGGCCGCGCTCAGGGCTGGCCGTGTCGCTGGCGGGCGCCTCGGGGGCCTCGTGCGCCGCCTGCTGGACGGTGCCAAGGCCCCTGTGCTGCTCGGCATCGCTGGCCGTCGCTTGGACTGGCTCGGCGGGCATGGCCGCGAGGGCGGGGTTGACGAAGCCGGCCTTGGGCAGCCGCTGCTTGCTGCGTCGTCTCACCGCGGATCGCCTTCCACCGGGGACGGGGCGTGCGGCCGGCGCTCGCGAGGCCGTGGGGTCGCAGCCCGACGGGCCGCTCGCGCGCTCGCCGCAGTGGTCCCGTCGGCGGCGTCGCCGCGCGGGAAAGGCGCGTGGCTTGGCGCGACCGGGCCCTCGCCCGGTTGGACGTCCTGGGGCTCGCGGGGATCACCGTGACCGATCGGGCTCAAGTCGGCGGCCTCGCGCGTCGACCCACCGATCATGAGCCGCTGCCGAGCCTCCCAGGCGCCTTCGACCGAGCCCGCCGTGCGCTCGTGGGCGCGAGCCGCGGGGTGCCGCGAGTACCATCGCCACCGTGCCGGGTCGGCTGGCCTCGGGACGCCGTGGAGGGCAGCGTCGCCCTTCCCTGACCCCCGAGCGCCCGAGCCGCAGCGGCCGACCTCGACCCGTTGATGACCGGGCTGGACCGATGAGCGACACCCCGCAGCGCCGCAGGCTGGACCGGATCCTCCAGGAGGACTACCTGGAGGGCATGGAGGACTGGTCGGCGGCCGAGGTCCGCGCGGCCCGCGACGAGTGCCGCGCCGAGGAGGCCCAGCTCAGCTACCTGCGGCGGCTGCTGCAGGCCCGGCTCGACCTGGTGCGCGCCGAGCAGCGCCGGCGCCGCGAGGGCGACGGGTCGACCGAGGCGCTCAGCGAGCGGCTCGCCACCCTCCTCGCTGACGCGCCGCCCGCCTCGCGTCGGGAGGCGCGGGCGGTGTCGGTCGACCCCCCGGCGACCCACATGCGCCGTGCCGAGGACCGCCTCGCCTCCGACGCGACGCTGGCTCGGGTGCCCGACCTGGACGAGGACGCGCTCGCGCGACTCGCGAGCGAGCTCGCCGACCGCGAGCAGGAGATCTCGCGGCGGCGGCGCGCGCTGCTCGACCGCCTCGACCGCTTGCAGGAGGAGCTCGTCGCGCGCTATCGCGATGGCGGCACCGCCGCGGTCGATGCCATCGTCGCCGATGCCGTGCGCGCCCACCTCGGCGGGGGCTCGGAGGGCGACGCCGAGGCCTGAGCGCGCCGCGCGGCCGGCCGCCCGCATCCGGCCCGGTGGGGGGTGCGCTCGTCGGCTGACCCATCCTCTCCGCTGTCCAGCGGTGCATGCTGGCGCGAGCATGATGCTTGCAACTGTTATACTCCGGTGGTGAGGGGCCACGCGTCGCCCCCGCGCCCGCCAGGCGCAGCGCGTCGTCGGGTGAGGAGGAGCCATGGACGCCAAGGAGGCAGCCGGCGCCCGGATGCGCGACGTCGGCGCGACCATTCGCGAGCAGCGGCGCAACGCGGAGATGTCGCTGCGCCACCTTGCCGAGCGCGCCGGCGTCTCGAACCCCTACCTCTCGCAGATCGAGCGTGGGCTGCGCAACCCCTCGGCCGACATCCTCCAGCGCGTGGCGGCGGCGCTGCGCATCAGCGCCGAGACGCTGTACGTGCAGGCCGGCCTGCTGCAGGAGGGGTCGGACGACCTGGCCGCGCGCATCGCCACGGCCCCGGAGCTGACCGAGCGCCAGCGCCAGGTCCTGCTCGAGGTCTACCACTCGCTGCGCGACCAGGGGCGTGAGGCCCCGACCGAGGACCAGGGGCGTGATGCCCCGACCGAGGACCAGGGGCGCGACGCCCCGAGCGCGTGAGCGCCCCACCACCAGGCGAGCCGACCAGGACCACCCCATGATCCGGAGAGGAGCAGCACGATGAGCGAGCACACCGACCCCGGTGCCGACCCGACCGAGGGCAAGGCCGAGCAGGGCCAGCCCGAGCAGGGCCAGCCCGAGCAGTCCCAGCCCGAGGAGTCGCAGGGCGAGCAGGCGACCCGCGAGGAGACGAGCGGCAAGGCCACGGCCAGCAAGGCGACGGCCAAGAGGGCCACGGCCAAGAAGACGACGGCGAGCAAGGCGACGGCCAAGAGGGCCACCGCCAAGAAGGCCACGGCGAGCAAGGCCACGGCGAGCAAGGCGACCGCGAAGGAGGGGGCCGAGACGCCGCGTGAGGCCGAGGAGGCCGAGCGGGGTGCCCGCAGCGTCCCCGGCCTGCTCGTGGACGGCGCCTATGCCGTGGTCGGCGTGGGCGACCAGGCGGTCACGACGCTGCGGGAGCTGCCCGCTCGCGCAGCGAGCCTCCGCGAGGAGCCGCAGCGGCTGCCGCGGCTCGCGCAGGAGCGGGCCAAGGAGGCGCTGACCGAGCTGCGCGCCGCGCCGAGGGACCTGCAGGCGCGCCTCGAGGAGGGGATCCGCAGCCGTGCCTCCGCCTGGCGCGGCGAGGCCGTCGAGGGCCTCGCGTCCCTGGCGCAGCGTGGCCGTGGCGTCGTCGGCGACCTTGGCAGCACGCCCGCGGCGCGCCGCGCCCTCGACCAGACCAAGGTGGCCCAGTCCCAGGTGAAGGCGGCCACCACCAGCGTCCGCCGGGCGGCCGGCGAGTCGCTGGAGGCCTTCGAGTCCGCCCAGTCGCAGGTGAAGGCGGCGACGACGAGCGTGCGCAAGGCGGCCACGGAGTCCCTGGAGGCGCTCGAGGCCGCGGCCGAGCAGGTGACCGGTGCGCGCGAGTCCGCGGAGCAGTCGGCCTCGGGCACCGGTGACGCCGGTGCTGGGACGAGCGGCGGCGGGCAGGCCTAGCACGCCCGCACGAGAGGCCCGGCCCGTGCGCCGGGCCTCGTCGTGTGACCACGGCGCGTCCGGCCACGGCGGCCGGCGGCGGGTCGCTACCATCGGATCGCTGCGTGCGCGCGCCCACCAGCGGGCACGGTCCCGACCCGACGGTCCGGCCCGTGCGGCGCGCCTCGCGGGCCGAGCCTCACCCCCGCCAGCCATCGAGGGAGCAGTCGCGTGCGCGCCGTCGAGCCCCCCGCACCCGACCAGGCCGACCCTGCGCGCGTCGGCCTGCTGTCGGTGCACACCTCGCCGCTCGCGCAGCCCGGCACCGGTGACGGCGGGGGCCTGAACGTGCACCTGGACGCGCTCGCGCGCGGCCTGGTCGCCCGCGGCGTGCAGGTCGAGGTGTTCACCCGCCATGACGCGGACACCGCGGCTGGGACGCTCGAGGCCAGCGGCGGCTATCGCGTGCACGCGCTGGACGCGGGGCCGCCGGACGCGCGCAAGGACGACCTCGTCAACCACCTGTGCGCCTTCGCCTTCGCGCTCGCCCGCCACCCCGCCGCCCAAGGCCTCGACGTGCTGCATGCGCACTACTGGATGGCGGGATGGGTCGGACGCCGCCTGGCGCGACGGGGCGGCCCGGCGCTGGTGCAGAGCTTCCACACCCTGGCGGCGACCAAGAACGCCGCGCTCGCCCCCGGCGACCGGCCCGAGCCACCGCTGCGCCTGACCGCGGAGCGGCGGGTGGCGCGCGACGCGGACCTGGTGCTGTGCCCCACCCCTGCCGAGGCCGCGGAGCTCGCGGGCCGCTACGGGCTGCCCGAGCGCGCGCTGCGGGTCGTCGGCCCCGGGGTCGACCACCAGGCCTTCCACCCGGGGCCGCCGGGCGTCGCCGCACAGCGCTGCGGGCGCCGTGGCGGGCCAGCGGGTGCCGCGGCGCTGGGACCGCATGACGGTCCCACCCTCCTGTTCGCCGGGCGGCTGCAGCCCCTCAAGGGGCCCGACGTGGCCGTGCGCACGCTGGCCGCGCTGGCCGCGGCCGACCCCGACGGGCCCGGCGCACGCGCGCGCCTGGTCATCATCGGCGGCGCCAGCGGCAGCGGCCAGGGCACCACCGACCCCGCGCGGCTGCGCGCGCTGGCCGCCGAGCTCGGCGTGGCCGACCGCGTCCAGATCGTCGGCCCACGGCCGCAGCACGCGCTCGCCGACTGCTACCGCGCCGCCGACGTGGTGCTGGTGCCCAGCCGGAGCGAGAGCTTCGGGCTCGTGGCGCTGGAGGCACAGGCGTGCGGCACCCCGGTGGTGGCCGCGCAGGTCGGCGGGCTGCGGCACGCGGTGGGGCCCGGGGCGGGGACGCTCGTGGCCGATCCGCGCCCCGAGGCCTTCGCCGAGGCGCTGCGCGGGCTCCTCGCCGACCCTCGCCGCTGGGAGGAGGCGAGCCGCGCCGCGCTCGCCCATGCGGCGGGCTTCACCTGGGAGCGCACCGTGGAGGGGAGCCTCGCGGGCTATCGGGACGCCGTGGCGGCGCGCGCGCACCGCCATGCCCCGGCGGCCGCTCCTCGGTCGGCCCCTGGCGCGGGTCGGGCGGCGGTCGTCTCACCGGCCGCGACGAGCCCCGCCGGATGAGCGGCGGCGCTGCCGAGCCCGACGCGCCCGCGCGCCAGCGCGCGCGGGACGCGGTGCGCGCCGCGCTGGCCCACGCCGGGCTCGCGGCCTCCCAGCCGGACGCCTGGACCCTGGACGTCGCCGTGAGCGGTGAGCAGCGTCGCGGCATGCCGGTGCGCCTCCACGTGGACGAGCGCACCACCACGCTGCGCGCCTTCTTCATGCGCGCCCCCGACGAGAACGAGGACGCGCTGTACGCGCTGCTGCTGCGCCGCCACCTGCGCAGCTACCTGCTGCGCTTCGCCCTCGACGCCGACGGCGACGTGCTGCTGCTCGCGACCCTGCCCAACGCCGCGGTGACCGCCGAGGAGGTCGACCGCCTGCTCGGGCAGCTGGTGCGCACCGCCGACGAGACCCACGCCACGGCGCTGCGGCTGGGCTTTGCCACCTCCATCGCGCGCGAGCAGGCCTGGCGCGCGCGCATCGGCGCCCCGCCGAACCCCATCACCTGACCATAGGGCAGCCCGGGGAGGTGCGGACGCCCTCGAATCTGGCAGACTTCCGCCATGAACCCGCTGCGCACCCCCCTCATCGCCGCCAGCGAGTCGCCGTGGCTGCGGCGCCAGGTCGAGGGGTCCCGCGCGATGCGCGCGGTGGTGGACCGCTACGTCGCCGGGGAGTCGCTGGACGAGGGCCTCGCCGCGGCGAGCGACCTCGCCGCGCGCGGGCTCGACACGACCCTCGACCATCTCGGCGAGGCCGTGACCAGCGCCACCCGGGCGCGCGCCGCGGCGAAGGCCGCCCAGGAGTCGCTCGACGCGATCGACGCCGAGGGGCTGTCGGCCGGCATCAGCGTCAAGCCGACGGCGATGGGGCTGCGCCTGGACCCCGAGCTCGCGTTCGGCCTGCTGTCAGAGCTCGCCGAGTCCAGCGGGCGCATCGGCGTCCACCTGACGGTGGACATGGAGGGCAGCGACACCACCGAGGCGACCGTGCAGCTGGTCGAGCGCCTGCGGGCCAGTGGCCACGCGCACGTGGGCATCGCGCTCCAGTCGATGCTGCGTCGCACGCTGAGCGACGTCGAGCGGCTCATGGGCGCCCCAGGCGGGCCCGCGAGCGTGCGGCTGTGCAAGGGCGCCTACGCCGAGCCGCGCGACCGCGCCTACGCCACCCG
>PUKE01000119.1 GCA_003550425.1 Nitriliruptoria bacterium | reverse complement strand
GTGACCAGGTGCGCCGAGTGCAGCCGCCACGGTCCCGGCAGCGCCACCGCGAAGTCCCAGCGGTGCGGGGGCTCCACGCGGGTGATGGTCGCGCTCACCGCCACTCCCGGGACCACGCTGTGCACCGTGAGCCGCTGGCCCGGGGCGAGCGCCCGCGGTGCCGGGTCGCCCTCGACGCCGTGCACCTCCCGCAGGTGTGGGGCCCACGCGGGCCACCACCGCGGGCTCGCGGCCAGGCGCCACAGCACGGGTGCGGGCGCGGGGCTGTGAGCACGGACGCGAAGCGGGGGCGGCACCCGCCCCAACCTAGGGGCGGGCGCCAGCGGCGGGCGCCGGCGGCCAGCGCGAGCGGCGGGCCACGGCCCGTGGCGGGCTCATGGCGCGGAGAGCTCGTCCACGCTGTCCATCGCCGGCGCGGCCAGGGAGCCTGGAGCGGTCAGCCGCAGCGGCTCGCCGCTCCAGCGGGCAGCGAGCTCGTCGTGCGCGTGGCCGCACAGCGTCCCGTCCCCGCGGGTCAGGAGGATCGGCAGCGAGCGGCTGGCGGCCAGGGGCGAGGCGGCCAGACCGGTGGTCCAGCCGTCGTCCTCGAAGCCCCCGATCACCACGGCGCCGGCGCCGCTGCGGTCCACCAGGCCATCGGCGATGAGCGCGCTGGTCTCGGTGCGCATCGCACCGGCGATCCGCTGGGGCTCGGTGCCGATCACCTCGGCCACCTGCGTGGCCACGTCGTCGTCGAGGGCTGCGTCGCCGCCCAGCAGGGTCACGTCCTCGATGTCGTGCTCGTCCAGGAACGCCGCCACGCGCTCGTCCAGGGCGTCGCTGTCGGTGAGCAGCACCGGGGTCTCGGTGGCGGCGGCGGGACCGCCCACGGCCACGGCGTCTGCCCATTCGTCGGAGCGCGCGAGGAACGCTGCGTCCGGCGCCTCGACGGTCTCGGCGACGGCCAGGGCCGTGGCGATGCGGTCCTCGCCAGCCAAGCGCTCGACGTCGTCGGCGACCTCGGCGAGCTGGTCGGTCACGCCCGAGCCCAGCGCACCCTCGCCGCCGAGGACGAGGACGGTCGCGTCGTCGCCGAGCACGCGGTCGAGCTCCTCGAGGGTGACCTCGGGGACGGAGTCGCCCTCGGCGTAGAGGACCGGGCGCTCTCCGGCCAGGGTGCTGCCCGACAGGGCGTCGGGGAAGGCGTCGCTGCGGGTGACGAGCGCGCCGTCGGCCTCGCCGTCGGCGAAGCGCTGCTCCGACAGCGCGGCGGCGGCCTCGTCGGCGTCGTCGGGGAGCTCGTCAAGGACCACGTCGCGGGCGGCGATCTCGTCGTCGCCGTCGGCGTCCAGGTCGACGCCCACCTCGGCGACGAGGTCCTCCAGGGCGGCCAGGGCGTCCACCTCTCCGTGCTCCACGAAGCCGAGCTCGTCGTCGGAGTCGGCGATCGCCTCCAGGACCTGCGCTGCGCTCGCCTCGGGCACCGCGCTGCGCAGCAGGCCGGCCACGCCCGCGATCATCGGCGTGGACGCCGAGGTGCCGCAGAAGGTGGACGAGCCCTCCAGCATCGGCAGGGAGGGGCAGCTGGGCGCGGCCACGGTGACCCAGTCGCCGAAGGACGACCAGTCGTAGCGGCGGCCGTCCTCGTCGTGCGAGGCGACGGAGAGCACGCCGTCGTAGGCACCCGGGTAGAAGGCCTCGTCGGTGCCGACGTTGCCGGCCGCGGCGACGAGCAGGATGTCCTCGTCGAGCGCCCCCTGCACGGCGTCCTCCATCCGGTCGCTGCCCATCGCCCCGCCCAGCGACATCGAGATCACGTCGGCCCCCGCCTCGACCGCCTCATCGATGCCCGCTGCCAGGTCGCTCGCACGGCCGTGGCCCTCCTCGGGCAGCACCGTGATCGGCAGGACCTTGCAGTCGGTGCAGGTGCCCTTCGGGTCGCCTCCGGCGAGTGCGGCTGCGGCGGTGCCGTGCCGATGATGGTCGCCCTCGATGACCTGGATGGGATCGAGCGCGCGATCGCTGTCGACGCCAGCGCGCGCCAGGTCCGGGCTGCTGTCGAGCACGGCCACGACCGCAGGCTCGTCGATCGCGGCGCGGTCACGTGCCGCTGGCGCCGCCAGGCGCTCCAGCCACCAGCGGTCACCCTCGGCGGCCTCGAGGGTGGCGCCCAGCAGTGGGTCCGACCCGTCGGTCCCGGTGGGCTCGTCGGGGTGGCCGACGACGGGGTCGTCGTCGGAGGCATGGGCGTCGTCGAGCGCGATGTCGGTGGCGGCCGTGGCTGCGAGTGCGCCGACGACGAGCACTGCGCCGGCGGCGGCGAGGCCGAGCCACGTGACGCGCCGATGCGTACGGCGCACGTGCTGCTCGTGCGTGGCGTCACGAGCCGAGCCCGGCTGCGTGCCCGTGAGCGGTCGCTCCCTGCGCATGGCCTGACCTTCCCTGGCCCCCACTGTCTGGGTTCACAGGGAGTGTCGGCGCGTGACGCTGCGTCCTTGAGAGGGGATTCGGTGGCCGGTCCCGGCCCGGGCTCGGCGCGGGGACGCTGGCGCAGGACCGGGTCAGGCGCGCTATGGGCCCGCGGCCGTCTCGATGCCGTCGAATAGCGACGACTCCGGCATGGAGGTCTCCACCCGGCTGTGCGCGAGCTGGAAGTCCTCGTAGGGATAGACCTCGCGGACGACCTCGTCGGGGATCCGGAACCACATGCCGTCGGGGTCCACCTGGGTGGCGTGGGCCAGCAGCGCCTGGCTGCGCCGCGCGATCCAGTCGCCCACCTCGACGTGGGTGGTGTTCGGGTCGGGCTCGTCGGGATCCATCCGCTCGAGGAACCGCTGGAGGGGCGACTCGATCCCGCGCTCCTCGCAGGCGGCGTGCAGCTTCTCCACCCGCCGCCGGCTGAACACGCTCATGTAGTAGAGCTTGCTCGGGGCGAAGGGCTCGCCGGCGTCCGGGTAGCGCGCGGGATCGCCGGCGGCGTGGTAGGCCTCCCGGCTCACGTCATGGCAGCGCAGGTGGTCGGGATGGGGGTACCCGCCGTCCTCGGGGTAGGTGACGAGCACCTGCGGGCGGGTGGAGCGCACGATCTCGACGAGGTCGCGCACGACGCGCTCGCGATCCAGGTTGTAGAAGGCGTCCTCGGCCAGCACCGAGCCATCGCCGTCGAAGCCCTCCACGAAGCCCGAGTCGCGATAGCCCAGCCAGAAGTGGTCGGTGACGCCGATCACGTCCAGGGCGCGCGCGAGCTCCTGTCGGCGCACCTCGGGCATCCGCTCGGCGACGCCGGGCCGATCCATCTTCGGGTTGAGGATCTCCCCGGCCGACCCGTCGGTGAGGGTCACCACCGAGACGCGGTAGCCGAGGTCAGCGAGCTTGGCCATCGTGGCCGCGCCCTTGCTCGACTCGTCATCGGGATGGGCGTGCACGAACATCGCATGGAGGGCCATGGGCGGAAGGCTATGGCTCGGTGGTCCACTGCGCTGCCCAGTCGGCGGCCTCCTGGCGGGCCCGTGGCCGCGCGGCGAGCGCCGCCACGGCGGCCCGCACCTGCTCCATGGCGGCCATGACCTCCTCGCGCGGTCCTGACAGGCGCACCAGGCACTGCGGCCCGGGGTAGGAGCCCACGTGCACCCGCGGGTGGTCGCGCACCACGCGCTCCAGCGTCGGCGTCAGGTGTGACTCGGGATAGGGGTGGGTGAGCTCCTCGGTGTGCGCGGGCGCGCCCCGGCCAGCGAGCAGCTCGGGCTCCACGCCCTCGTGCGTCAGTCGCGACAGCTCGCCGGGGATGCCAGGCAGCGCCACCAGGGAGGCGCCGTCGGGGTCGTCGGCCCCGCCGTCGAGGTCCACCCGGACCGCCGAGGAGAAGCCGCTGCCGCCGAGGAGCGACGCGCCCTCAGGCACCTTCGCGAGCGCTCGCAGAGCCGCGGTGTGCGCGGGGTCGACCGGCTCGCCGGCCGCGTCGCGCTGCGCCAGGCGGCGATCGACCGCGGCCGCGAGGCTCGGCTCGTCGACGAGCTCGCGACCGAGCAGCCTGGCGATCGCCGGCAGCGTGCGGTCGTCGGGGGTCGAGCCCAGCCCGCCCGAGGTGAGGATCACCCGCGGGCGGGCGCGGGCGAGCTCGAGCGAGAGGTGCTCGCCGATCGCGGCGTCGTCGTCGGGCACGGTCGTGACGCGGTCCAGCGGCACGCCGTGCGCGCGCAGGCGCTCGGCGAGCAGGCCGGAGTTCGCGTCGTGGACGTGGCCGGACAGGATCTCGTCGCCGATCACCAGGATCGACGCGCGCAGAGGGGCGCTCATGGGCCGCAGGCTACCCAGCCGGGTGCGGGGAGTAGCATGGCCTGCGCCGCGCTGCCCGCCGGGCTGCCGTCGCGCCGGCGGGCGAGCGCAGCATGCCCGCAGCCCCGTCGTGGAGTGGACCCGCCGTGTTCGGAGCCAGCACCGAGGACGCACGCAGCGACCTGATGCTGACGCTCGCGGCCTTCCTGTTCGGGCCGCTGCTGCTGCGGCTGGTGCTGGGACTGTTCGGCGTCGGCACCGCCAGCCCGGCGGTGCGCATCGTGCTCGTCGCGCTGGCCACCCTGGTGGTGCCGATCCTGCTGCTGCGCTATCGCCGCGAGGGGATGGCCGCGGTCGGCCTGCGCGGTCAGGGCCCCGACCCCACGGTGCTGACCGGGCTGCTGGCTGGTCTGCCGCTCATCGCCGCCTCGCTCGCCGGCGTGCTCGTCGGCGTCCCGCTGTTCGCCGGCGCGGGCAACCCGCTGCTGACCACCGGCGGCAGCCCGGCCGAGATCGTGGTCCGGCTCGTGGCCTGGGGCGGCGTGCTGTTCCTGGCCCTCTACACCACCACCAAGGCCCGCGATGCCTTCGGCGGCGATCCCCAGCCGGTGCTGCGGGTCGTCACCCGGATCGGGCGGATCCTGGCGATCGTCGCGGGCGTGTCGGGCGTGCTGGTGGCCACCCAGGTGCTGCTGGGCGGGGGCGATCCGCTCGGCGGCGTGGCGCTGGTCCTCGCCTGGCCGCTGGCGGTGATCGCCACCGTGCTGCTGGTCCTGCGCCGGACCGGGGGCACTGGGACCACGACCCTGCCCACGCTCGTGGTGCCCACGCTGGTCGGGGCCCTCGGCAACTTCGTCCTCGCCTTCGACCCGACCCAGCTGGCGATCTTCGTGTACCAGGCGAGCCTGTCGGGGGGCATCGGCCTGGCAGCGGGGCTGCTGGCCGACCGCACGCGCCGTGGCGGCGGGGTGCTGCTGCTCGGGCTCCTCATCGCCCTGTTGACCACGCTGGGCACGCCGGCGCGCCTGGGCTGACCTCGGCGCCGCGGCGACGACGCCCACCGCGCGCTGTGGGTCCCCTGCCGCGCGGCCTACCCTGCGCGACCGACCCCCTCAGCCCCGCCCCCGGGGCAGTCGACCCGAACGGAGGATGGCCGTGGCCCGCGACTACCAGTTCGTGATGAAGGGGCTCACCAAGGTGGTGCCCCCGGGCCGGGAGGTGCTGTCCAACATCTGGCTCTCGTTCTTCCCCGGCGCCAAGATCGGCGTGCTCGGCCCCAACGGCGCCGGCAAGTCGACCCTGCTGCGGATCATGGCCGGGCTCGACGACGACATCGAGGGCGAGGCCTGGCCCGCCGCGGACGTGCGCGTCGGCTACCTGCCCCAGGAGCCCGAGCTCGACGCGTCCAAGGACGTGCGCGCCAACGTCATGGATGGCCTCGGGGAGGCGCCGCGGCTCGTGGAGCGCTTCGGCGAGCTGTCGGCCAGGCTGGCCGAGCCGCTGGACGACGAGGAGATGACCAAGGTCTACGAGGAGATGGCCGAGGTCCAGGACAAGATCGAGGCGCTGGGGGCCTGGGACCTCGACCGCACCGTCGAGATCGCCATGGACGCGCTGCGGGTGCCACCGGGCGACGCCGACGTCAGCGTGCTCTCGGGCGGCGAGCGCCGCCGCGTGGCCCTGTGCCGCGAGCTGCTGGCCCGGCCCGACCTGCTGCTCCTGGACGAGCCCACCAACCACCTCGACGCCGAGAGCGTGGCGTGGTTGGAGCAGCACCTCGCCGAGTACCCCGGGACCGTCGTGGCGGTCACCCACGACCGCTACTTCCTGGACAACGTCGCCGGGTGGATCCTCGAGCTCGATCGGGGCAAGGGGATCCCCTTCGAGGGCAACTACTCCGCCTGGCTCGAGCACAAGCAGGAGCGCCTGACCCAGGAGGAGCGCAAGGAGTCGGCCCGCCGCAAGACGATCGAGCGCGAGAAGGAGTGGATCGACGCCTCGCCGCGGGCGCGCCAGGCCAAGGCCAAGGCGCGCATCAAGGAGTACGAGGCGATGCTGACCCAGCGACCGGCCGAGCGGGTCGGCACCGCCGAGATCGTGCTGCCCGACGGGCCGCGCCTGGGCGACCTCGTGGTGGAGGCGCAGGAGGTCAGCAAGGGCTACGGCGACCGGCTGCTGTTCGAGGACCTGACCTTCCGCCTGCCGCCCGGCGGGATCGTGGGCGTCGTGGGCCCCAATGGCGCCGGCAAGACCACGCTGTTCCGCATGATCGAGGGCGCCTACGCGCAGGCGAACGGGCACGAGCCGCCGCCCACCGCCGCCGAGCCCGACGAGGGCACGCTGCGCGTGGGCCCGACGGTCCAGCTGTCCCACGTCGACCAGACGCGCGACGCGCTCGACCCCGACAAGACCGTGTTCGAGGAGATCACCGACGGACGCGACATCCTCGAGGTGGGCGGTCGCGAGGTGAAGGGGCGCGCGTACTGCGCGCAGTTCAACTTCACCGGTCAGGACCAGCAGAAGCGCGTCGGCGACTGCTCCGGGGGCGAGCGCAACCGCATCCACCTCGCCAAGCTGCTGCGCTCGGGCGGCAACCTGCTGCTGCTCGACGAGCCCTCCAACGACCTCGACGTCGACACGCTGCGGGCCCTCGAGGACTCGCTGGTGAACTTCGCTGGCTGCGCGGTGGTCATCAGCCACGACCGCTGGTTCCTGGACCGCATCGCCACCCACACGCTGGCGTTCGAGGGCGACAGCCAGGTGGTCTGGTTCGAGGGGCCCTACAGCGAGTACGAGGACGATCGCCGGCGTCGCCTCGGCGCCCAGGCCGACCAGCCCACGCGCATCAAGTACCGCCCCTTGCGTCGGCGGGGGCTGTGACCACGCGGGACGCGCGTCACCGGCCCGTCCCCGCACCAGGGTGCGGCGCGATGGCGCGCTCCTGTGGTTCCCTGGTGGCCCCGACGAGGAGGAGCACATGAGGGCAGGCGCGCGGTGGGTGCTCGTGACGGCGCTGCTCGGCGCGGCCCTCGGGCTCGCCGGCTGCGGCGAGGACGAGGCCGACGAGCCGGTCGAGCCCGAGCCCGAGGTCGAGGAGGAGCCCGACCCCGAGCCCGAGCCCGAGCCGGAGCCCGAGGAGGACGAGCCCGAGGACGTCACCCACGTGGTCCAGGAGGGCGACACCCTGTCCTCGATCGCCGCGGACTTCGGGGTCGCCCTCGAGGAGATCGTCGAGGCCAACGACCTCGAGGACCCCGACGCGATCCTCGTGGGCGAGGAGCTCGTGATCCCGGACGTCGATCCCGAGGACCTCGAGGACGACGAGGACGAGGGCGATGGGGACGACGACGAGGCCGAGGACGACGACGAGGGCTGACGGCTGACGCGAGCGCGTCCGCGCATCTCGCCCGGAACGAGCAGAGGCCCCCGTGGTCGGGCGGGGGCCTCTGGAGCGCCTGTCACGGCTGCGGGCGGGACCGTCCGGCGCTGGGGTGGGTCTGTCGGCTTCACCCGCAGTGTACCATGGCTTCGCGCTCGTCATGCATCTTGATGCGTCGCTGCGCGCGGCGTGACGCGATGCGCTTGGCGTGACCGCTGGCGTGCCCTCCGGGCGCGGCCGGGGCGAGCGCGGGGCTCGGCCGGGCTAGGCCGGGGCGAGCGCGACGCCCAGCAGCTCGGCGGCCCACGCCACGGTCGCGCCGGCACCGGCCGCGGCTGCTGCATCGATGGCGGCCACCGCCCGCGGGACGTCGAGGTCGTGGTCCAGCGCCGTGCGCACCGTGGCGACCGCGTCGTCATCGTGGCGGTCACCGCGCGTGGCGGCCTCGCGCCAGCGCTCGAGCCGCGCGGTGGCCTCGTCGACCTGCTCGGGCTCGTAGCGCCAGGTCTCGCGGTAGTGATGCGACAGGATCAGCAGGCGCAGCGCCGCGGGCTCGGCGTGCTTGCGCAGGTCGGAGACGAAGGCGAGGTTGCCCCGGGACTTCGCCATCTTCTCGCCGTCCTCGCCGCAGACCATCGCGCAGTGCAGCCAGCGCCGCACGAAGGGCTGCTGGCCGGTGAGCTGCTCGGCCTGGACGATCTCGGCCTCGTGGTGGGGGAAGGTCAGGTCAGCGCCGCCCCCGTGCAGGTCGATGGTGGGGCCCAGCTCCTCCATGGCCATCGTGGAGCACTCGATGTGCCAACCGGGGCGGCCCGGGCCCCAGTCGCTGTCCCAGGCGGGCTCATCCGCACCCGAGGGCTGCCATAGCAGGAAGTCGAGCGGGTCGCGCTTGCCGGTCGCGTCGGGGTCCCCGCCCTTGGCCGCGAACTGCGGCAGCATCGCGTCCCGGTCGAGGCGCGACAGCGCACCGAACTGCTCGGCGCGCTGGACGTCGAAGTAGACGCGGCCGTCGTCGAGGGCGTAGGCCGCGCCCTGGTCCACCAGGCCGCGCACCGCGGTGAGGATGGCGGGCACCGTCGCGGTCGCCCGCGGGGCCACGTCGGGTGGGAGGCAGCCCAGCGCCGCGAGGTCGTCGTCGAAGCGGGCGGTCTCGGCCGCCGCGAGCTCGCGGAAGTCCACCCCACGCTCTCGTGCCACGCGCAGGATGTCGTCGTCGACGTCGGTGACGTTGCGCACGTGCACGACCCGATGCCCCTTCGCGGCGAGCCACCGCACGAGCACGTCCATGTGGGTGTAGAGGAACGCGTGGCCCAGATGGGTCGCGTCGTAGGGGGTGATGCCGCACACGTAGAGCCGCACGGTGCGCGGTGCGCGCAGCGGGCCGATGGAGCGGGTGCGGGTGTCGAAGAGCCTCACGGGCGCTGCCTCGTCGCCGGGGACGCCGTCTGGCGTCGCGGGTGCGGGTCATCGCTGGTGCGCGCAGCCGTACCCGTCGCGCTGGGCCGGGACGCACGGCCGGTCGCGTGGGAACCTAGCGCGCGGTGGCCCGGGCCTCACCAGGCCAGGCGCTGCTCGGCCGCGCGCGCCACCGGCGCCCAGCTGCGCCGGTGCAGCGGGCAGGGGCCGAACGCGGCGAGCATGGCGCGATGCTGCGGGGTCGGGTACCCCTTGTTGCGCTCCAGGCCGTAGGCGGGCCAGCCCGGGCCGAGCCGGGCCAGCAGCGCGTCACGCGCCTCCTTGGCCACCACGGAGGCGGCGGCGATCGACAGGCTGCGGGCATCGCCAGCCACCAGGGTCTCGTTGATGGTGCCGGCGTCGCGCAGGAAGTCCCACCCGCCGTCCAGCAGCACGACGTCGGGGCGCAGCGGCAGCGCCGCGACGGCGCGAGCGGCGGCGTTGCGCATGGCCCGGCTCATGCCGACGCGGTCGATCTCGTCGTTGCCGGCCCACCCCAGGCCCACCCCGAGGGCGTGCCGCCGCACCCGCGCGGCCTGTCGCGCGCGCTCGTCGGGCGCCAAGAGCTTGGAGTCGCGCAGGCGACGCAGTCGGCGGTGGCGTGGCAGCACGACGGCGGCGTAGGTGACCGGGCCGGCCCAGGCGCCCCGGCCGACCTCGTCGACGCCGGCGACCACCGCGCCCTGCTCCCACCAGGCGCGCTCGCGCTCGAGGCGCGGCGGCGGCCCGGGCGGCCCGCGGCGGGCGCTCATGGCCTCACAGGTAGAGACCGGTCTCGGCGTCGGTGCGCTCGCTGGCGATCGCGTGCACGTCGCGCTCGCGCACGATCTCGAAGACGTCGCCACGCACGTCGACCTCGACGGCCGCATCGGGCAGGAACAGCACGTGGTCGCCGGGCGAGACGGTGCGCACCAGGGGGCCCACCTGGTGGACCAGCGCCCAGCGCCCCCGGCGCTCGGTCGAGGTGGCGGTGGCCGGGATCAGGATCCCGGCCTTGGTCTGGCGGTCCTCGTCACCGGGGATCTCGCACAGCAGGCGATCCCCGGTCACGCGGACGGCGTAGCGTCCCTCGTCATCCATCGTCGCCGGAGGATACCGGCGCCGCCCCGACGCACAGGCGACGCCCGGCACGCCGGCGTCGCTAGCCGTCCTGCGCCTCGCCCAGCTCGGTCTCGACCTCCTGCTCCTCGCCGTCGCGCAGCAGCGTCAGGGTCACCGCATCGCCGGGCTCGCGGACGCGCACCTCGGCGGCGAGGTCGGCGAAGCCCTCCACGGTCTCGCCGTCGATGCCCACGATCACGTCGCCAGGCTCGACCACGCCGTCGGCCGCGCCGCCGGGCTCGACGTCCTGCACCAGGGCCCCGCCGGGCACGCCGAGCTCCTCGGCGCCCGAGGGCGGCAGGTCGTTGCCGATCACCCCGAGCTGGGCGTAGCTGACCACGCCGTCCTCGATCAGCTGGTCGGCCACCGACGTCGCGATCTGGGCGGGCACCGCGAAGCCGATGCCGATGTTGCCGCCCTGTGGACCGGAGCCGAGGATCGCCGTGTTGATCCCCACCACGTTGCCGGCGGCGTCCACCAGCGCGCCCCCGGAGTTGCCGACGTTGATCGCCGCGTCGGTCTGGAGCATGTCGGGCAGGACCTGGCCGTCGGGCGCCTCGAGGGTTCGCCCCGTCGCGCTGATGATGCCCGAGGTCACCGTGGCGTCGAGACCGAACGGGGAGCCGACCGCGATCGCGCTCTCGCCCACGCGGGGCGAGGCGTCGGCGAAGGGCGCGGCGGTGAGCGCGACGTCCTCGTCGAGCACGCGCAGCACGGCGAGGTCGTTGGGCTCGAAGGTGCCCACGATCTCGGCCTCGGCCTGGGTGCCGTCCCCGAGGGTGACCTGCGTGGTGTCGGCGTTGCCGACGACGTGGGCGTTGGTGATGAGGTAGCCGTCCTCGCGGTAGACCACGGCCGACCCGGTGCCGCCCTGGGGCTGCTGGTCAGGGCCCTGCAGCCCCTCGGGCATCCCGGGCGCCTCGACGTCGACGCGTGCCACCGTGCCGATCACCTGATCGGCGATGTCGGCGATCTCGCCGCGCTCGGGCGGGTCCGGACGGTCCTCGGGATCCCCTGTGGGGGGATCGTCGGGCGCGTCGGCGACCTGCTCGCCCGTGGGCTCCTGGGTCTGGGCCTCCTCGGCGTCGCCCACGAGCGCCAGGGTGACGGCGGTGGACACCACGGCGCTGGCCACGACCGCCGCCAGGATCGGCCCCAGCAGGCCACGGCGCCGGGACGGGGGGTGGTCGCCCGTGGCAGCGTCGTCCGCGGGGTCCGCGGGGTGCGCGGGCGGCGGGGGCGGCGGCGTCGACGGCCCGTCGTAGGGCGGGGACGGCGGCGGCGCCGGCTGGGACCTCGCCGGCTCACCCAGCGGCTCGGTGTCACCGGGCTGCGAGCCGGACGAGGACGCGCCCCAGTCCTGCCCAGGCTGGTTCGGATCGCTCATGTCACGCTCGCTTCGCGCAGAGGGCTGCCTCCCGACAGCGTTCCCTCGTGCTGGCGCCGCTGCACTCGATCGCCCTGGGCCATCGGTCGGAGGGCGCGTCCCGCGGCCGCGCGCGCGTCGCCGGGGCGGGCCCGTCCGAGTCTCGCTGGCCGTGGTCCTAGACTCGTGGGCATGAGCCGTGCACCGCGCCGTGTCGTGCCCGCAGCCCTCCTGCTGGCCGGCCTCGGGCTGCTGGTCGGCGCGTGCCAGCCGCTCGACGATCCGCTCGCCCAGGACAGCGAGGAGGAGGAGCCAGCGCAGGGCGAGGGCAGCGGTGAGCCAGCGCTGGCGGGCTCGCTGGAGGAGGTCCTGGAGCACGGCGACGCCGAGGCGCGGACCTGGAGCGGCGACGCGGTGCTCATCGACCTCGAGGTGGCGCTCGACGCCGAGGGCACCTGGGAGGACGTGACCGCCACCTACGTGGCCGGAGGCGCCGACGAGGTCCTCGAGGTCACCCTCGCGCCGGACCCCGACGCCGCCGACGGCCGCTCGGTGACGAGCCAGACCGTGCGCCTGGCCACGCTCGGCGTGGATCCGCTGCCGAGCGAGGCCGCCGCGGAGCTGCCCGACGCCGACGACCTGGCCGACCCGGACGTCGTCGTCGAGGAGGCCGTCGCGCCGCTCGAGGGCTGCGAGGGATCGCCGCCCGTGCGGGAGATCCGCTACACCACGGGAGCCCTGGCCGCCTGGGACGCCGACGGCTGGACCCTGGAGCCCCGGTGGCGCCTCACGGCCCGCGACGTCGACGGTGCCGGCGTCTCGCTCGACGCGACCACCGCCGAGCCGGTGGACGGTGCGCAGGACGCCTGCGTCCCGCCCCCGCCCGAGCCCGACGACGACGCGCCCGCGGAGGTCGACGAGGACCCCGGGACCGGCCCGCTGGTCGAGCCCCCCGATGAGGGCGAGCCGGATGCGGGCGACGCCGAGCCCGATGAGCCCGGATCGCCGGGGCAGGCCGGCGAGGAGCTGGACGCCGACCCCTGACCGCGGTCACCGGCTGGGCACCGGCGGGCGGCGCCCGCAGCGGCGACCGGCGCGGGGGTGCGGGGCGGCCAGGTCGCGCACGCGTCGCGCGCTGGTCGCGCACGCGCGACGGCCCCCGCGGTCCGACGCCATCCCCCCTTCCCCAAAGAGGACGCCGCCGGGGCCGCGGAGGCCGACTGCGCGGCTGACCCTAGGAAGGCGCGCGCTCGGGCGCAAGGGCGCCGTCCACAGGCTCCTCCACAGGGTGTGGACGGGCGGCGGTCGACCAGGGACGACGCGCGGCCCGGCTGTGGATCGACCGTGTGGACCATCGCGATCTCGCCGCGGCGAGCTGAGCCCCGTGAGCCGCTGACCTGCGACGACGCGTCCGTGCCCCTGTGGAGGAGCAGAATCTTGACGCGCGTCGCGCGCTGATCGCACGTGGGAGGGGAACGGGAGGAAACAGGACGAGAACGACGAGCGCCGCGCCCGGAAGGGCGCGGCGCGAGCCTCGCGGAGCCGTGGTGACCTAGCCGTCCCCAGGGCCGATGCCCAGCTCCCGAGCTGCCATCCGCACCAGCCACTGGCTCGGGTCGGCGAGCTCGGGGCGGCTGGGCAGGCACTCGGGGTCCTCCCAGGCCCGGTCGAGCCCCTCCTGCCCGCGGGCCTCGATGACCGCCTCGCAGAACGCGCCGGCGAGGCGGACGTCCGAGGGCGTCAGGTCCAGCCCCACCAGCTGGGACAGGAAGCGCTCGCCTGGCCCCTGCTCGGCGCGCTGGCGTCGCCGGGCCTCCTCGATCCGGGGCAGCGAGGGGAGCCGACCCTCCGCGGCGGTGCGCACCACCGTCTCCGACCAGGCCTCGGTGAAGGAGATCAGCGC
This sequence comes from Nitriliruptoria bacterium, assembly GCA_003550425.1. Lineage (GTDB taxonomy): Bacteria > Actinomycetota > Nitriliruptoria > Euzebyales > Egibacteraceae > PUKE01. Next base: position 8,806 of record PUKE01000119.1, on the reverse strand, counting down.
CTGGAGCCGGTCGAGGACCTCGCGCTGCTGGGGGGTCGGCTCGACGTGGAAGGCGTCGGGCTGCTCGAGGGCGCGCTGCAGGGCCTCGGGATCGCTGGGGTCCATCCCGGCCCCGCCCAGCTGCTCCATGAGCCTGCTGGGGTCGATGTCGGCCCCTGCGGCGAACTCGCGGATCAGGGCGCTGACGTGGTCGGCGAGCCATGACACGCCGGCGAACAGCCGACGGTGCGCTGCCTCGTGCAGCGCGAGCCAGTGGCCCATCTCGCGCTGCTCGACCCCGTAGTCCTCGGCGAAGCGGTCCGCGCCCGCTCCCACCGTCCCGATGCGGTTCGGGTCGACGGTGGGCACGCCGAGGTCGCTGGTGGCGAGCAGCTGGCCAGCGAGGTGCCCGGTGATGAGGCCCGCCTGCATCCCATACAGCATCGCGCCCATCGACCCCATCATCTGCTGCATGGGGTCGCCGCCCATGCCGCCCATCTGCTCGCGCAGCGCCTCGGGGAGCTGCTCGCGCAGCTGCTGGCCCAGCGCCTCGGTGGCGCCCTCGGCCAGCGGCTCCACGTAGCGCCCGAGGCCCTGTGGGGTCGCCGCGAGCTGGGTCCAGCCGCTGCGGCTCAGCGGCTCGGTGGGGCCGGCGACCGAGGGCAGCGCGGTGACCTGGTCCAGCCACAGCTCGGCCGTGGGCACCGCCGAGGCCAGCTCCTGGCCGACCGACGCGGTGCGGTCGGCCTCCTCGAGCACCGTGGAGGCCGTCTGGCTCGCCAGCTCCCAGTTGACGGGGCCGCCCTGCCAGGACATGACCTTGGCGAGCTCGCGGAAGAAGGGGGCGTTCTCGAAGCGGCTGGGATCGAAGCCGAACCCGAAGCCGCCGCCGAAGGGATCGCTCATGCTGCCATGCTAGACAGTGCACCCCGCGCGCACCTCGCGTGCCGCCCGGCCGTCCACCGCGCGCGACGCGAGCCGACCCGAGGAGCCGATGACCACCGTCGCGGTGACCGCCGCCAGCAGCCCCACCGGCCGGGCGCTGCTCGCGCGCCTGCACGCCGATCCCGCCATCACCCGCGTGCTTGGCCTCGACGTCGAGCCGCCGCCGATGCCGCCGGCATCCCTGGAGTTCCGTGCCTGCGACCTGCGCGACCCCGTCGTGGGCGCCCAGCTGGCGGGGGCGGACGCGCTGGTGCACCTCGCCTGCGACGACCGGCTGGAGCCCGACGTGGACGGCCGGCTCGGGCGCACCGTCAGCGCCACGCGCAACCTGCTCGCCGCCGCCCGCCACGCGGGGATCCGGCAGGTGGTCCACCGCTCGTCGGCGCTGGTCTACGGCGCGCACCCGAGCAACCCCGTGCCGCTGTCGGAGGACCACCCCCGCGGCGCCAATCCCGACTATCCGCCGGCGCACCACCATCGCCTGGCCGAGGAGCTCGTCGAGGGCTTCGCGCAGGCGGTCCCCGACGCTCAGGTGGCGGTGCTGCGCCCGCCCACGGTGCTCGGGCGAGGGGAGTCCTCGCCGGTCGCGCTGCACCTGGAGCTGCCGCGGCTGCTGTCGGTGGCCGGTCACGAGCCGCCGCTGCAGGCCCTGCACCCCGACGACCTGGCGGCTGCGGCGCACCGCGCGGTGCGCACCGGCCTGCACGGGGTCTGGAACGTGGCCGCCGACGGCTGGCTGCCGCTGGGCGACGTGGCCGCTCTGCTCGGCCGCCGACGCGTCGAGGTCCCACAGGCGTGGGCGGAGGCCGGGACGCGATCGCTGTGGCGTCGCGGCCTGTGGCCGCTCCCGCCCGGTGGCCTCCCGGTGCTCATGGACCCCTGGGTCGTCCGCGCCGACGCGCTGCGGCGCGAGGGCTGGGTCGCCGAGCGCTCCAACCGCGACGTGCTGCGTGCGCTGGCCGCAGAGCACGAGGGGTGGGTGCGGGTGAGTCCCACGCGCCGGCTCCGACGCCGTGACCTGCGGCTGGCGGGCGCGGGCATGGCAGCCGGCGCCGTGGCGTGGGGGGCCCTGCGCCGCCGCTGACGGTCACCGGGGCTCGGCGCGGCCCGTCCGCGGCCCGTCACGGTCCCGGCCCGTCACCGTCACGGTCCGGCTGCGGGGTCAGCCCTCGAGGTCGTCCTCGAGCTCCTCGTCGAGGTCTAGGTCGTCCTCGATCTCCTCGAGCTCCTCGGGATCGAGCCCGAACTGCTGCTCGAAGCACTCGATCACGTCCTGCTCGACCTGCTCGGGGGAGGCGGTGAGGTCCAGGTCGCAGGCCTGGAAGAACTGCACCACGACGGCCACGAGCGCGGCCACGAGCAGCAGGTGGATCGACCCGAGCACGATGCCGCCCACGCCCAGGCCCACGCCGCCGCGCGCCTCCGGGCGCCGGGCGCGGCGGATGCCCACGATGCCCAGCACGATCGCGGCGATCGCCACGGCCCACAGGATGAGCACGAGCAGGTTCAGCACGGGGATGAACGCGATCAGCAGCGCGCCAGGGAAGGCCACGGCGCCGAGGATCAGCGCCCACAGAGCGATCCGGTTCGGCTGCCCCCCGGTGGGCTGGCCCGGCATGCCGGGCTGGGGTGGGGGCTGCCCGGGCTGCTGCCCGGGCCCGGCGGCGCCGACGTCACCGGTCTGGCCCCAGTCCGCCTGCGATGGGTCCTGTCCCTGGCCTCCCAGCGGGTCCTCCGGCGGCTGGCCTGGCGGTGGCGGTGGGGGTGGTGCGCTGCTCATGGCATCCCTCGCTCGCGGGTCGGGGTCATGGTGGCCCAGGCGTCACCCCGAGTCTGGCAGGTCGTCGCCGGGGGCGACGTGCGCGTCGCGCCAGGCCTCGAAGGCCGGGTCGAAGTAGCGCACCCGCTCCTTCTTGTACTCCTCGGTGGAGTAGAGCAGCCGGTGGTCCCAGTCGCCCACGCGCTCGCGCATGTCCGCCACGGCGCGGTCGACCTCGGCCGGGTGCGTGGCGTGGATCATGGCGAACAGGGAGTAGGGCCAGTCGGGGTAGGTGGGACGGCGGTAGCAGTGCGTCACGGCCTCGTAGCCGGCGAGCTCCTGGCCGATCTCGTCGACGCGCTCCTCGGGCACCGCCCACACGCTCATGGCGTTGGCCGAGAAGCCGGCGCGACGGTGGCGCAGCACCGCCGCGAAGCGCCGCATGACGCCGCGCTCGCGCAGGTCGACCGCGGCCTCCAGCAGGCGCGCCTCGGTCATGCCGAGGCGCTCGGCCATGGCCGCGAACGGGCGGCGCTGCAGCGGCAGGTGGTCCTGGAGCTCCCGCACCAGGGGGATCTCGCTCGGGTCGATCCCCTCGGCGGCGTCGGTGTTGGACGCTGTCGTGGCGGCTTCGGTCGCTGCCGCTCCCTCCGCGTCGACCCGCGCGGTGGCGGAGCGCTCGCCGGCCACGTCGAGCACGACCCCGAGCTTGTAGCGGGTCAGCGTGGGCAGCGGCCGCGTGGAGCGCGCCCCCGTCAGCCGGTGCAGCGCGCCGACGTGCTGTGCGAGGTCGTGGTCGGGCGGCACGGCGATCGTCCACCACAGGTTCAGGTCGTGGTCGCGCCGGTAGTTGTGGCTCACCCCGGGGTGGGAGCTCACGATCGCCGCCGCCTGCGGGAGGTCATCGGGGTCCACGGCCATGGCCACCAGCGAGGACTGGTAGCCCAGGCGGGCGGTGTCGAAGATCGCCGAGACCTGGCGGATGATCCCCTGGTCGCTCAAGCGCTGGCAGCGCTCCAGCACCTCGTCCTCGGCCAGCCCCAGCTCCTCGCCGAGCACCTCGAAGGGGCGTGGCTCGAGCGGCACCCGGGCCTGCAAGGCGGTCAGCAGGCGCCGATCGGTCGTGCTGAGGAGGGTGCTGCTCGACGCGCTCGGCTCGCTCATCTGGGCCCCCGCGATCGGTGGTGAGCGTCTGGCGGCGCACCGTAGGCGCCCCCGGCTCGCGCCGCACGGGCGCGCGTGGCGCGGGCGCGCGGCGCGAGCCGGCCCGCGCCCGGCCGAGCGGCCACGACCGGGGCCAGCGCGCGCTGCGCGCAGCGTCTACCGTGCAGCGCGATGCGGGGCCGCGCCGAATGGCCGGCCATCGCCCGATCCCACCGAACCCTCGTCGCATCCACGGGGCGCCCCATGACCGTCCTGCTCGTGCTCGTCGCCCTGCTCGGCGCGTGGCTGCTGGTGGCCACGCTGCGCGCGCGACCGGGCTCGTGGGACCAGACCCGACAGTTCGCCCGCGCCCGCAGGGCGCTGGGCTCGACGCGCGGAGGCGATCGCACCCATGCCTCGTGACCTCGCCATCGACCTCGGCACCGCCAACACCCTCGTGTGGGAGCGCGGCAAGGGCGTGGTGTTCAACGAGCCCACCGTGGTCGCCCGCGACGAGCGCTCGGGCGAGGTCCTCGAGATCGGGAGCGCAGCCTCGGACATGATCGGGCGGACCCCCGGGCACATCGTCGCCGAGCGTCCGCTGCGCGGTGGCGCCATCACCGACTTCGAGACCACCAGCCAGATGATCCGGGGGCTGCTGCGTCGCGTCGGCGTCGGTCGCATGCGCCGCACCCGCGTGCTGATCTCGGTCCCGAGCGCGATCACGCCGGTGGAGCGCCGCGCCGTGGAGCAGGCCGCCGAGCAGGGAGGGGCCTCGCAGGCCTACCTCATCGAGCAGCCGATGGCGGCCGCGATCGGGGCGGGCCTGCCGATCGAGCAGCCCGTCGGCAACCTCGTCATCGACATCGGAGGCGGCACCAGCGAGGTCGCGGTCATCTCGCTGGGCGGGGTGGTCACCCACCAGGCCGTGCGCATCGGTGGGTTCGACCTCGACGCGGCACTGCAGCAGCACGTGCGCCGCGAGCACTCCGTGGCCATCGGGGAGCGCACTGCCGAGCAGCTGAAGGTCGCGATCGGCTCGGCCTATCCCCAGGCCGAGGAGCCCAAGGCCGAGATCCGGGGTCGGGAGCTGGCCACGGGGCTGCCAAAGGTGTTGACGATCTCCTCCGAGGAGGTCCGCGAGGCCCTGGGCGACGCCGTGGAGCAGGTCGTGCAGGCCGTGGTCGACACGCTGGGGGCGTGCCCGCCCGAGCTGGCCCAGGACATCCTCGAGGAGGGCGTGCGGGTGGTCGGCGGTGGCGCCCTGTTGCCGGGCCTCGATGCGCGCATCGCCCAGGACACGGGCGTGCCGGTGGCCATCCTCGACACGCCGCTGGAGACCGTGGTCAGCGGTGCCGGCAAGGCCATGGAGGAGCTCGAGCGCAATCGGCACCTGTTCAAGGCGGACTGACGCGCACCGACGAGGAGTGCGCTGCGATCGCGATCGCAGCACCGACGACCACGCCGCCGCAACCCCGCGCGTCGCGGTACGCTGCGGGGTGATCGGCACAAGCGCCTGACTCGGAGCGCGATCGTGAGCTTCTTCGCAGAGCTGCGCCGTCGGTGGTGGCTCCTCCTCCTGCTGGTCGCCCTGCTCGTGGTGTTCTTCGGGCGGGCGCTGGCCACGTTCTACACCGACGTGCTGTGGTTCGACAGCCTCGGCTTCCTCTCGGTGTTCTGGACGCTGCTGGGCACCCAGCTCGGCACGGGGATCGCCGTCGGGCTCGTGGTCTTCGCCCTCGTGGCGACCAACCTGCTGCTGGCCCGCCGTCTCGCGCCGCCCTACCGGATCCCCTCCGAGCAGGAGGAGACCATCGAGCGGTATCGCGAGGCGCTGGAGCCCTACGCGAAGCCGCTGCTGCTCGGCGTGGCGCTGGTGGTCGGCCTGCTGTCGGGGCTGTCGCTGGCCGGCGAGTGGCGCACCGTGCTGCTGTTCCTCGGCGGGGGCACGTTCGGCGAGGTCGACCCGCAGTTCGGTCGCGACCTCGGCTACTTCGTGTTCGACCTGCCCTTCTGGGAGGGCGTGAACTCCTGGCTGTTCACGAGCCTCATCGTGACGATCGTGCTGACCGCGGTCGCCCACTACGTCTTCGGCGGCATCCGCCCGCAGTCGCCGGGCCAGAAGATCGCGCCGCAGGTGAACGTCCACCTGTCGATCCTGCTGGCCCTGGCCGTGGGCGTGCGCGCCTGGGGCTTCGTGCTGGACCAGCACCTGCTCAGCTTCTCCGAGCGCGGCGTGACGATGGGCGTCAACTACACCGATGCCACCGCGCAGGTGCTCGCCTACCAGGTCCTGGCCATCGTCTCTGCCGTCGTGGCGGTGCTGTTCCTCGCCAACATCATCGTGCGCACCTGGTGGGTGCCCGCCGGGGGACTGGCGCTGCTGATCGTGGTCGGCATCGTCCTGGCCGGCGTCTACCCCGCCGCGATCCAGGCCTTCCGCGTCGAGCCCCAGGAGCTGGAGCTCGAGTCCCAGTACATCGAGCGCAACATCGAGTGGACCCGCTTCGGGTTCGGGCTGACGGTCGGGCAGGACCTCGAGGAGATCGACGCGGGTGGGGCCCAGTCGGTCTCCGGCGAGGAGGTCGAGGCGAGCACCCCGACCCTGTCGGCGCTGCGCCTGTGGGACCCCGCGGTGCTGCAGACCTCCTTCGAGCAGACCCAGGCAAGGCGCCGCTTCTACGAGTTCCCGAGCGTGGACGTGGACCGCTACGAGATCGACGACGAGCTGCGCCAGGTGATGCTCAGCTCGCGCGAGATCAACGTGGACAACCTCGGCGACGAGTCGTCCTGGGAGAACCGCCACCTCGTCTACACCCACGGCTACGGCGTGGTGGCCGCTGACGTGAACCAGGCCACCGGCACCGGCGACCCCGTCCTGGTCGCCCAGGACATGCCCCAGCGCGGGGAGGGGCCCTTCGATGCCGACAACCCGCGGCTCTACATGGCCGGGGACGGCACGCGCGCACCCGAGTACTCGGTCGTGGGCACGGAGCTCGACGAGTTCGACTACCCCGTGGACGAGGGCGAGGGAGGCGAGGACCGCTCCTATCGCTACACCGGCGCTGACGGCGTCCAGGTCGGCGGCGTGCTCAACCGCGTGGCGTTCGCGCTGCGCTTCGCCGACCGCAACATCCTGCTGTCGGGCCTGATCGACGCCGACTCCGACGTGCTGTTCAACCGCTCGGTGCGCGAGCGGGTCGAGGAGATCGCGCCGTTCCTGGAGCTCGACCACGACCCGTACCCGGTCGTCGTCGACGATCGCGTCAAGTGGATCCAGGACGCCTACACGACCAGCGACATGATCCCCTACTCCGAGCGCGTCGACCTCGGGGCGCTGACCCCGACCGAGCAGATCGAGTTCGAGGTCGTGGCGACCGGCGAGGGCGAGGTGCAGCTCCAGGAGACCGTCGTGGAGCGCCCCGGCCTCGAGGGCTCCGCCAACTACATCCGCAACAGCGTGAAGGTCGTGGTCGACGCCTACGACGGTACCGTCGACTTCTACGTCGTCGATGACGACGACCCGGTGCTGGAGGCCTGGGAGTCGGTGTTCCCCGAGGTGTTCACCGACGTCGAGGAGGCCGACGAGGACCTGCGGTCGCACTTCCGCTACCCCGAGGACATCTTCCGGGTGCAGGCCGGGGTGTACCGGCGCTACCACGTCGACAACATCCCGCGCTTCTACCAGGGCGAGGACCATTGGTCGATCCCGCGGGACGCCGCCGCGGCGCTCAACGCGGGCGACAGCCCCGGCGACGGCGACCGCCAGATGCGCCCGCACTACCAGCTGATGCAGCTGCCCGGCGAGGACGAGCGCGAGTTCGCGCTCGTGCAGCCCTTCACCCCGCGTGACCGACCCGTGCTGTCGGGCTGGCTGGTGGGCCGCAGCGACGGCGAGAACCTGGGCGAGCTCAAGGGCTACCAGCTCCCGCGTGGCGATGACACCCGCTGGGGACCCAACCAGTTCACCGGCAACATCCAGGCCGGCGGCGCGCTCGCCAACCTCATCGGCGTGTGGAACCGCTCCAACGCCTCGGTGATCTACGGGAACACGATCGTGCTGCCCGTGGCCGACTCGCAGGTCTATGCCCAGCCGGTGTTCCTGCAGCCCGAGGGCGAGGGCTCGGAGGCCCTGCCCAAGCTGCGGCTGGTGATCGTGGCCCACGACGACGAGCTCGTCTGGTCCACCTCGCTGACCCAGGCCCTGCGCGAGCTCTACGGCGACGACCTGCCCGACATCCCCGAGACCGGCGGCGTCGACCCGGAGATCATCGAGGAGGAGCTCGAGGAGGAGGACGTCTTCGACGAGGAGTTCGAGGAGCTCCCCGATGACGGCCCCGAGGACGGGCTCCCCGCGGACCCCGGCGACCTGGCCGACGTGGACCCCGAGATCGCGGAGCTGCTCAACGAGGCGATGGAGGCCTTCGAGGCGGCCGAGGCCGCCCTGTCCGACGGCGAGCTCGGCACCTACCAGGAGGAGAGCCGCCGCGGTCAGCAGCTCGTCGACGACGCGCTGCGGCGCTTCGACGACCTCGACGAGACGGCCGCCGCGGACTGACCGCCAGGGTGCGACCGCGGCAGCCGGATCGATGGGCTGCCGCGGTTGCACGCTGCCACGGCGACGCTACGCTTCTGCCTGCGAGGTGGAGCAGTCAGGTAGCTCGCCGGGCTCATAACCCGGAGGTCGGAGGTTCAAATCCTCCCCTCGCAACCATCAGCCCCCGGGACGCCTCCCGGGGGCTTCGCATGTCGCCGGTCCCGCTGGGCGCGCGTCGCGCCGACCCGGCCGCGATCGTGCCGGAGTCGCCCTATCCTTGCCGCATCCGCCGCAGGGAGGCTCGTGATGTCGTCGGTGAACGCACTGCGCCAGCTGCTCGTCGCCGCGACCGTCGTCGCGGCGATCACCGCGCTCGTGATCGGGATGTACGGCGTCGCGGCGCTCATGGTCCTCGCGGTGCTGGTCCACGGGCTCGGCAGCGC
>PUKE01000248.1 GCA_003550425.1 Nitriliruptoria bacterium | reverse complement strand
GCGGTGCTGGGCGAGGGCGAGCGCCCCGAGGTCGTCGCCGCCCCCACCGTCGACGGCGCCGAGTTGCGCGAGCTGTCTGACGGCACGCCGGTGTGGGCCACCCGCGTCGACGGCGAGGCCCCGCCGCCCGACGCGCTCGCGGACTGAGCGCGGAGGGTGGGCTCGCGGCCCGGGGCCTGCCGCGCCGGACCACACCCTGCCTCACCCCTGGAGGTGCCATGCTCCGCCTGGACGACCACTGGGTCTGGGACTTCTGGCTCGCCCCCGGCACGACCCGCTATCACGCGTTCTTCCTCAAGGCGCCGCGCTCGCTCGGCGATCCCGACCTGCGCCACAGCAACGCGCGGATCGGCCACGCGGTCTCCGACGACCTGCGCCACTGGGAGGTGCTCCCCGACGCGCTTGGCCCCGGCGCGCCGGGACGCTGGGACGACCAGGCGACCTGGACCGGGTGCGTGATCGCCCACCAGGGGCGGTGGTACCTGTTCTACTCGGGCATCGGCACGCGCGGCGACGGGCTCCTCCAGGGGATCGGGGCGGCCACCTCGGAGGACCTCGTCCACTGGGAGCGGCTGACGGCCGACCCCATCGTCACCGCCGACCCCCGCTGGTACGAGACGCTCGACCTGGAGGTGTGGATCGAGGAGACGTGCCGTGACCCGTGGGTGTTCCCCGACCCGTCCGGGGACGGCTTCCGCATGTACTACACCGCGCGCGCCAACCACGGGCCACCGGACGGGCGCGGGGTGGTCGGGCAGGCCTGGTCGCCCGACCTGCGCCACTGGGAGGCGCTGCCGCCGGCCACGGAGCCGGGCGACTTCGGGCACCTCGAGGTCCCCCAGCTCGTGGAGATCGGCGGGCGCCACTACCTCGTCTTCTCGGTGTACGACTGGGCGCACTCGCAGGCCCGGCTGGAGCGCGCCGACGCGGTGTGCGGCACCCACTACCTGATCGGGGAGGGGCCGCTCGGACCGTTCCACCTGCCGGGCGACGCGTTCCTCCTCGGCTCGCCGGCCGGGCACTTCTACGCCGGCCGCCTGGTGCCGGGGCCCGACGGCGACTGGCAGCTGCTCACCTGGGCGCAGTTCGACGACGACGGCGAGTTCATCGGCGCGCTCGCCGACCCTGTCCCGGTGCGCCAGCACCCCGACGGCTCGCTGTCGCTCGAGCGCCAGCCCGCGCTGCCCGGACAGGCACCGGACCTCGCCGGCTAGCGGGGCGCCCAGCCACGGCCCCGCCGCGCCCGCCGAGGGACGAGCCGCGGCCCCGCTGCGCCCGCTGCCTACACTCGGCGGTGGCGAGAGGCGGACCGGTGAGCGACGCGGCGACGATCGAGCACGCCCAGCGACTGCGCCGCGAGGGCGCGCGCCGCGCACGCGTGCGCGACCTGTGGCCCTACGCCCGCGGCCACCGCCGCGCCCTGGCCGGGGCGCTGGCGCTGTCGCTGGTGTCCACGGTCGCCTCGCTCGCCCAGCCGCTGGTGGTGCGCGAGCTGCTCGACGCGGTCACCGCCGGCGCCTCGCTGGTGCCGCTGGCCGCGGCGATCGTCGGGCTGTTCGCCCTCGGTGCGGCGGCGACCGGGGCCAGCGACTACGTGCTCAGCCGCACCGGCGAGCGGCTGGTGCGCGCGGTGCGTGAGCGCGTCGCCCGGCACCTGCTGCGCCTGCCGGTGACCACCGTGGAGTCCGAGCGCTCCGGCGACCTCGTGGCCCGCGCCACCGTCGACTCGACGCTGCTGCGCGAGGCGCTGACGTCGGGCCCGCTGCAGGCGATCACCGGGGTGCTCACCTTCGGTGGCGCGCTGGTGATCATGGCGCTGCTCGACCCGCTGCTGCTGCTGGTCGCCCTCGGCACCACCGTGCTGGCCACGGTGGTCATGCTCGGCCTGTCGGGTCGGGTGCGGCGCGCCAGCGAGGAGGCCCAGCAGGCGGTCGGGGCGCTGTCGGCCCGCCTGGGCGGCAGCCTTCGGGCGCTGCGCACCGTCAAGGCCAACCGGGCCGAGGACCGTGAGGGCCAGGCGCTCGTGGCCCACGCCCGCGAGGCCGCGGTGGCGGGCACGCGGCTGGCGCGGCTGCGGGCGCTGGTCCAGCCGATCACGTCGTTCGCGGTGCAGGGCTCGTTCCTGGTGGTCCTGGCGGTCGGCGGCGGGCGCGTGGTGGCCGGCGACCTCCCGGTCGGCGACCTCGTGGCGTTCCTGTTGCTGCTGCTCTACCTGGTCATGCCGCTGGTGCAGGTCTTCCAGTTCGTCATCGGCGTGCAGGCGGGCCTGGCGGCGCTGGACCGCATCGACCATGTCGTCTCCGCCGCGCCCGAGCCCGGTGCCGAGCCCGCCTGGCCCGGTCCCGAGCCCGCGCCCGCCGAGCCCGCGTCCGCCGAGGCTGTGCCTGCCGAGCCTGTGCCCGCCGAGCCCGCCGAGCCTGCCGACGCCCACGCTCTCCCGCGGGGCGCCGCCGTGGCGCTCGACGACGTCTGGGCGCGCTACCCCGGCGCACCCGAGCCCGTGCTGCGCGGGGTGGGCCTCACGGTGGCGCCGGGCGCGCACCTCGCCCTGGTCGGGCCCTCGGGGGCCGGCAAGACCACGATCCTCGCGGTCCTCGAGCGGTTCCTGGTGCCCGAGCACGGCATCGTCACCCTCGACGGCGTCCCGCTGGCCCAGTGGCCGCTGGATCGGCTGCGGCGCAGCATCGGCTACGTCGAGCAGGACGCGCCCGCGCTGGGTGGCACCGTCGAGGACAACGTGCGCTACGCGCGACCCGAGGCCACCGCCGACGAGGTCGCCGCCGCGGTGCGCGACGCCCAGCTGGCGGAGACGCTGGCGCGCCTGCCAGAGGGGCTGGCGACCGACGTGGGCGAGGCCGGCGTGCGGCTGTCGGGCGGCGAGCGCCAGCGCCTGGCGATCGCGCGGGCGCTGCTGGCGCGCCCACGGCTGCTGCTGCTCGACGAGGCCACCAGCCAGGTCGACGCCGTCAACGAGCTGGCCCTGCGCGAGGCCGTCGCGGCCGTGGCCGCCACTGGCACCACCGTCATCAGCGTCTCGCACCGGCTGTCCACGGTGCTGGCCGCCGATCAGGTCGCGGTCCTCGAGGACGGTCGCGTGGTGGCCTGCGATCGCCACGAGCGCCTGCTGGAGCGCTCGGCGACGTATCGGCGCCTCGCGGCCGCCCAGGGACTCGACGGCAGCGGCCACGCCCCGGGCCAGGTGGTCGGTCGCGCGTCGCGCTGAAGCCTCGTGTGGGACCTCAGGCCTCGGCGGGGGAGGTCTTGGGCCGCGGCGGGGCGGCGCAGCGGGCGCGTGGGCCTCGACGGTCTAGAACCACGCGCGGCGCTCGTCGGGACCGATCCTGCCGACCACCAGCGCGTGCACCGCCGAGCCGGCCACCAGCAGCCCGAGGCCCACGAGCGGTGCCCACACCGCGGTCACGAGGCTCGCGAGCAGCACCGCGAGGTTGGTGCCCCAGTCGACCATGACCCAGCGGAACAGTCGCGCGGGCAGCGGGTGCTGCCAGGCCTGCAGCCGCTGCCCGCGGGCCAGGAACGCGATCGACACCGCCGACAGCGCCGCGAACAGCGCGACGAACGGCAGCACCGCGTCGCTGGCCGTGGGATCGCTGCTGAGCAGGCTCGTGGGGAAGGGGACCAGCGCGACGCCGGCGAGCAGCACCAGGTTGATGACGATCAGCCCAGGCTCCAGCCAGGCGAGCCGGGCGACGATCCGGTGGTGCTGCCACCAGACGTTGGCCACGAGCAGGAACGCGAGCGCGAACGCCACGAGGGCGCCGGCCTCCACGCGCTCGATCGACAGGACCAGCAGGGTCAGCGCGATCGCGAACACTGCGTCGGCGAGGTTGATGACGCGCCCGAACTCGAGGGTGTCCCGGGGGTAGCGATGCGGGCTCGTGGTCGGTGGCGTGCTCGTGTGCTCGCTCCGCGCTCGCTCGTCGGTGGCTCCCATGATCGGCTCACGGTATCCGACCTGGGGCGCGGGGAGGGTCGTCGTCGCTCCCACTGCGCGGCGTTGCACCCGGAGGTCGTGGGGGCGGACGACTGGGTGCGCGGGCGACCATGAGGTGGTCGATCTGCACCCGGTCGGGGGCGGCGCGGGGGACTGGGTGCGGATCGGCCCTTGGCGTGGCGTGGCGGGCAGCGACTGGGTGCATGGCCGACCACATGGGTGACGTGCTGCACCCGCTTGGTGGGGTGGCCTCGCTCTGGGTGCGCTGGGGCCCATGGGAGGGACGGGCTGCACCCAGTGCAGCCCGACGCGGGGAAGTGGGTGCGGATCGGGCCACGAGGTGGCCCGATCCGCACCCAGTCCACGAGGTGCGGGGTGGCGTGCCACCGCGAGCGTCTGCCCGGGGCACAGGAGCACACAGCCAACACCGTGACCGGAGAGCCGATGTCACAGACGGATCGGTATCGTCAACGCATTCGGCTCATCAGACACGCGGGAGCAGACCATGAACGACCACGCTGACCGAACCGACCCGTCCGGCCATGACGATGCGCCCGGTGCCGCCTCCACCGGCGACGTCGAGCAGCCCGACGCCGAGCAGCCCCAGGGGCAGGACGCCTCGCGCCCCTGGTATCGCAAGAAGCGGTTCGTGATCCCGCTGTCGCTCCTCGCCGTGCTCGTGATCGCAGGCCTCCTCGGCGACCCCGATGACGAGCAGGTCGCCGACGAGCCGGAGGAGGCGCTGGAGCCCGAGGACGCCGCCGACGAGGACGAGACCGCCGAGGAAGACGAGGAGGAGGACGAGGCCGAGGAGCCCGACGAGGAGCCGGACGAGCCCGAGGACACCGACCAGGACGACGCCGACGAGCCCGATGAGCCCGATGCCGGTCTCGGTGTCGTGGACCCCGTCGACTTCGAGGCGTTCGCCATCGAGGGGCAGGGCGACGACGTCATCGACCTCTCGGTGCCCGAGGACGCCGCTGCGGTCGCCTCGATCGTCCATGACGGCGAGTCGAACTTCGTCGTGGAGGTGGACGTGGACAGCGAGCTGATCGACCAGGACCTGCTCGTCAACACCATCGGCGCCTACGAGGGGCAGCACGCGCTGAACGTCGACGGTGCCGTGAGCGAGGCGGTCGTCACTGCCGACGGGGCGTGGGCGATCGACGTGGCACCACTCGCCGAGGCGGCCCAGGACTTCGACGACCTCGAGGCCAGCGGGACTGGGGATGCGGTGTTGTGGGCACCCGAGGGCGTCGGTGGTGCGGTGGCGATCTCGCACGAGGGCGAGTCGAACTTCGCCGTCACCGCAGCGGGGGACTACATGCTGTCGCCCGAGCTGCTCGTCAACGAGATCGGCTCCTATGAGGGCACGGTCCGCCTCGAGGAGCCCACGGTGCTGGTGTCGGTGACCGCGGACGGCGACTGGAGCATCAGCCCCGACTAGGGCCGAGCCTCCGCCCCGGAGTCAGAACGGGTGGCGGCGCCCACGCGAGCGCCGCGCCCGGCCCGCGCGGCCGCGCCTCGCTACGGTCAGAGACCACAGTCGTCAGCAGCGCCGGCGTCGAGGCGAAACGGATCGCAGATGAGCGACAGGCTGGACGAGCGCGTGCGCAAGGCCAACCTGCACACGATGGAGCGCCACGTCCTCGTCTGCGTCGACGACGACTGCGGCGGCAAGCGCCCCGCCAAGGCGCTGCGCAAGGCCATCAAGGCGCATGGGCTCGGCGCCACCGTCTCCGTGGCGAAGGTCGACTGCCTCGACATCTGCGACGAGGGCGCCATCGCCGTCGTCTACCCTGAGGGCATCTGGTACGCGAGGCTCGACGGCGACACCGTCGAGCGCGTCGTCACCGAGCACCTGCGCGATGGGCGGGTCGTCGAGGAGCTCGTGTTCCACCGCAATGCGCTGGGCAACAGCTGCTGCGACCG
>PUKE01000155.1 GCA_003550425.1 Nitriliruptoria bacterium | reverse complement strand
GCCGCGACCGCCGAGGAGCTGCGGCGCGTGCTGCCCGAGGGCGCGACGGTCCACGTGCTGGGCGGCGAGGCGGCGCTGTCGGCCGAGGTCGAGGACGCGCTGGCCGACCGCTGGCACACCCGTCGCCTGGCCGGCCCTGACCGCCATGGGACCGCCGCGGCGGTCGCCGAGGCCGTGCTCGACCGCTCGGGCGCCGACGAGGTGCTGCTCGCGCGCTCCGACGGCCCGCGCGACCCGTGGGCGGACGCGATCGCCGGTGGCGTGTGGGGCGCGGCGGAGGGCGTGCCGGTGGTCCTCACGCCCACCGACGCGCTCGACCCGGAGGCCCGGGAGCTCGTCGAGGACGTGGAGCGCGTCACCGTGCTCGGTGGGTCGGCGGCGATCGGCGAGGAGGTGACCGCCGCGCTGCCCGGCGCGCAGCGCCTGGCCGGTGACGACCGCGCGGCCACCGCTGTGGCGGTCGCCCGCGAGCGCTGGGGCAGCCGGGGAGAGGAGCTGCTGCTGGCGCCCGGGTCCGGTGACGATGCCTGGCAGCTGCCCCTGGCGGCCTCGCCGCTGGCCGCCCGCCGTGACGCCCCGCTGCTGCTGCTCGCCGATGAGGTGCCCGAGCCCACCGCGGCGCATCTGAGCGCGCGCTCCGCCGGGGCGCCGCCCGCCGAGCGCGTGCTGCTGCTCGGCAGCTGGCAGCGGGTGCCGTGGGTCACCGCCGAGGAGGTGCGGGCCCTGCTGCACTGACCGCGTGCTACGTGCCGCCGCGCGCGCACCGGCCTGCCCCCGCGCTCGCACCGGCGTGCCGTCGCGGTTGCGCCGGTGCGTCGGCCCGCGATGCTGGCCCCATGACCGCTGACACCGGATCGCACCTCGGGCCGCTCGACGAGCTGCTGCTGGTCCGGGCGGGGCTCGACCGTCACAGCGCCGCCCACCTGCAGCTGCTGCTGGCGGACTGGCAGCTCCTCGCCGACCTGTCGTTCGCCGACCTGCTGCTGTTCGTGCCCGTGCGCGAGGGCGGCTACCTCTGCGTGGGGCAGATGCGGCCCTACACCGCCCAGACGATCTACCTCGAGGACCTCGTCGGCCAGGAGTTCCCCGTCACCGACCGGCCGATGGTCGGGCGCGCGCTCGCCGAGGAGCGCATCATCCGCGACGCCGACCCCGACTGGTCGACGGGCGTGCCGGTGCGCGAGGAGGCGATCCCGGTGCGCTGCGGCGGCGAGGTCGTCGCCGTGGTCACCCGCGAGGCCAACGTGTCGACCGCCCGGCTGCCGAGCGCCCTGGAGCTCACCTACCTGCAGAGCGCCGCGGAGCTCGCCCAGATGATCGCCGACGGCACCTTCCCCTTCGGCGGGGAGGTCCTCGACGAGCGAGGCCTGAGCCCGCGGGTCGGCGACGGCATCGCGCGGGTCGACGTCGACAGCAAGCTCACCTACGCCTCCCCCAACGCCGTGAGCGCCTACCGCCGCCTCGGGCGCATGGGGCTGGTGGTCGGGCAGCGCCTGGCCGACGCCGACCCGCGGCCCGAGGAGCTGCTGGACGCCCTGTCGACCGGGGAGCCGGTCGAGAGCGAGGTCGAGGGGGAGGGCGGCGTCGTCCTGCGCCGGCTCATCCCGCTGCTGGCCGAGGGGCGCACCACCGGCGGCCTCATGCTCGTCAAGGAGGTCACCGAGATCCGGCGCACCGAGCGGGCGCTGCGGATCAAGGACGCGGCGATCCGCGAGATCCACCACCGCGTCAAGAACAACCTGCAGACGGTCGCCTCGCTGCTGCGCCTGCAGGGTCGGCGCCTGCAGTCCGAGGAGGCGCGCGAGGCGCTCACCGAGAGCGTGCGGCGCGTCGCGTCGATCGCGCTGGTGCACGAGACGCTCAGTCAGGAGGCCAACCAGCGCGTCCCCTTCGACCGGATCGCCCAACGCGTGGTGGACATGCTCGCCGAGGGGATCGTGGGGCCCGACACCCCGATCGAGTTCGACCTGCAGGGCGAGGCCGGCGAGCTGCCCGCGGAGGTCGCGACCCCGCTGGCGCTGGTGCTCTCCGAGCTGCTCCAGAACACGGTGGAGCACGCCTTCGTCGGCCGTGATCGAGGCTCGGTGGACGTGCGCTTCGACCGCGGCTCCACCCTGCTGCGCGTGACGGTGGCCGACGACGGCGTCGGCATGCCCGAGACGATCCAGTCCAGCACCAGCCTGGGGCTGCACATCGTGCGCACGCTGGTGGAGAGCGAGCTGTCGGGCACCTTCAGCCCGCAGGCTGGCGCGCAGGGAACGGTCGTCGAGCTGGTGATCCCGCTCGCCTGATGCAGCGTGTCACGACCCCGGGACGAGAGTCCCGCGCATCCCGCCCCCGGTCGAGGGTCGCGGCCGCGGCTGGCCGCGACCACGGGTGGCTCCTAGCCGGCGAGCCTGCGGCGGCTGCGCCGCAGCGCGCGGCGCTCCTCCTCGCCCATGCCGCCCCAGACCCCGGAGTCCTGGCCGGTCTCCAGGGCCCACTCGAGGCACTCGCTGATCACGTCGCAGGTGTGGCAGACGGCCTTGGCTCGCTCGGTCTGCTCCACGGCCGGGCCGGTGGTGCCGACGGGGAAGAACAGCTCCGGGTCCTCGTCGATGCACGCAGCGCGTTGCCGCCAGTCCATGAGTGGCCTGCCTCTTTCGTCGTGTCCCCGCGCCGCTCGGTTCTTGCCCGCCGCGTCGTGAATTCGATCACATTGACGCTCGAGCGGCCTCCGGCAGCGCCGAGGGTAGCGCGGGGGGTGCGCCCCGTAAAGGGGTGTCTAGGCTTGCCTTCGCACCCGACCCCGTCGGCCGCCCCGCTCGCGCCTTGAGTGGCGCGCGGATCGCAGGCGCAAAGGAGCGCTGCCGTGTCGCCCTTCGCTGACGTCCCCGCGATCGTCGGGCATCGCGGTGCGCCGCGGGCCGCCCCAGAGAACAGCCTGGTGGCGTGCCACGCGGCGGTGGCCCAGGGCGCCGCCTGGGTCGAGGTCGACGCGCGGCTCACCGCCGACGGCGTGGTGGTGCTGCGCCACGACGCGCGCCTCGAGGACGGCTCGGCGCTGGTGGACCAGCGCGCGCAGGACCTCTCAGGGTTGGCGCGGCTCGCCGACCTCCTCGAGGCGCTGCCGGCCGGCATCGGGGTCGACGTCGAGCTCAAGGCGCTGCCCGGTGAGCCCGACCACGATCCCGAGCGCCGGCTCGTCGACGGCGTCGTGGACGTGGTGCAGGCCGCGGCGCCCCGCCCGCTCCTGCTCACCTCCTTCGACCTCGAGGCGATCCGCTTGGCCCGACAGCGCCTGCCCACCGTGCCCACCGGCTTCCTCTACGGCGGGGGACTGGCCGCCGAGCCCGCCGCGGTCATCGCGGCGGAGGCCGGCGCGAGCGTCGTGTGCCCGCCGGTCTCGGTGCCCCTGGACGCCCAGGCGGTCAAGGAGGTCCACCATCAGGGCCTCGCGCTGCTGGTGTGGACCGTCAACGACCCCTGCAAGGCGACCGCCCTGGCCGAGGCCGGGGTCGATGCGCTGTGCACCGACGTGCCCGGGGAGCTCGCCGCGGCGCTGGGCCTCCGGCGCTGACGCCCTGGCCACGGCGCTGACGCCCGGGCCACGGTGCTGACGCCCGGGCCACGCAGGCTCACACGAGCACGTCCAGCGCGTCGCGCTCGGCGGTGAGCCGCAGCGACGTCACGGGCTCCAGCGGATCACCGTCCACCTGGACTGGCACGGGGCGGTCGGCGGTGATGGTCAGCGCCTCCTGGTCGTGCCACGTGCTGGCGGCGCGCAGCCGGCCGGGGTCGCGGCCCGACAGGGCCGCCCGGGCCACCCGCAGCAGCGGCACCAGCGCGACGGTGCCCAGCCCGAACGCGTCGAGCCCGCCCTCGACGTCGGCCGCGGGGCACAACCGCGCGGGCCAGCGGCCCAGGTAGGTGTAGGGGTCGGCGTTGCAGGCGATCAGCGCGCGCAGGTCGCCGACGGGCGTGCCGTCGTCGCCCGCGGCCTCCAGGCGCGTGCCCCGGTCGAAGCCGCCGGCCCACGCCTGCACGCCGCAGTAGAGGAACGTCGCCTGCCGCACCGCGCGCTTGAGCTGCGCACGCGCCTCGACCCGGTGCACCACCTCGGCGTCGAAGCCGATGCCGGCGTTGAAGCAGAACCAGCGCGTCCCGGCGCGGCCCAGCGCGATGCGTCGCGTGCGGTCGGCGCGTAGCGCGCTGCGCAGCAGTCCCGTGGCGGTCACCGGGTCGCCGGTGAGGCCGAGCAGGCGCGCCAGCACGTTGGTCGACCCTCCGGGGATCACCCCCAGGCGCACCGGCGTGCGGGCCAGGCCCTGCACCACCTCGTTGACGGTGCCGTCGCCGCCGAGCACCACGACCGCGTCGCGTCCCTCCTCGACCGCGCCGGCGGCGAGGTAGCCCGCGTGGTCGCGGCGCTTGGTCTCGGCGATCTCGAGCGCGCAGTCGCTGGCCAGCGCCCCGACGATCAGGTCGACGAGCGCCGGCGAGGTCGTCGTCGCCTTCGGGTTGTGGATCAGCAGCACCCGCACGGGGCCTCCTGCCCGCTGCGCGCGGTGGGGATCGCCGCGCCCACGGCTCGTCGGTGGGCGCTAGGCCTGGGGCTCCTCGGCCTCCATGCCCTCGCGCAGGAACGCGAGGATGCGCGACAGCAGCCGTGACACGTGCATCTGGCTGATGCCGACCTGCTCGGCGATCTTCGACTGGGTCAGGCCCTTGAAGAACCGCAGGTAGAGGATCTGGCGCTCGCGCTCGGGCAGCTGCTCGATCAGCGGGGCCAGCGACGCGAAGTACTCGAGGTTCTCGATCGCGACGTCTTCCTCGCCCATGCGCTCGACGCGCTCGGGCGCGTCGTCGTCGTCGTTGGAGGGGGCGTCCAGCGACGTGGTCGAGTAGGCCTGTCCGGACTCGAGCGCCTCGAGGACCTCCTCCTCGGTGACGCCGGCGGCCTCGGCGAGCTCGGGCACCGTGGGGCTGCGGCCGAGGTCCTGGGTCAGCTGCGAGACGATCTTGTTCATCCGCAGGCTGAGCTCCTGCAAGCGGCGAGGCACGCGCACCGCCCAGCCCTTGTCGCGGAAGTAGCGCTTGAGCTCGCCGACGATGGTCGGCGTGGCGTAGGTCGAGAACTCGACCCCGCGGTCCACGTCGAAGCGGTCGATCGCCTTGATCAGCCCCACCGAGCCGACCTGCACGAGGTCGTCGAGCGGCTCCCCGCGGTCCTTGAACCGCCGCGCGAGGTACTCCACCAGCGGCAGGTGCAGCTGCACCAGCGTGGCGCGGATCTCGGGGTCCCCGGTCTCCTGCAGCCGGCGGAACAGCTTCTTGGTGTCCTCGCGGGTGTAGGGCTCGCCGTCGGTCACGTGGGATCCTCTGCCTGCAGGTCGGGCAGGCGCTTCTTGCGCATCACGACGGTCGTCCGCCCCTCCAGCGCGTCCACGTCGAGCTCGTCGGCCAGCGCCTGGAGGATGGTCCACGAGAACGACTCGCGATCGATCACCGGATGGCTCGCCTTGGTCTCGGCGGCCACGCGGATCTCGAGGGCGTCCTCGTCGCTGGTCACGGTCAGCTCGAGCGCGTCCCCGGCGACGTGGCGCAGCAGCTGCACGGCCGCCTCGTCGACGGCCATGCGCAGGTCGTCGACTTGGTCGAGCGTGAAGTCCTCGCGCCCGGCGCACCCTCCCACGACGGTGCGCAGCAGCGACAGGTGCCCCGCGGTCGGCGGCACGCGCATCTCCACGGGCTGGCTGGTCGAAGGCTCGCCGGTCACAGTGCTCATGCTCCCGTCGCGTCCGGTCGGAGGCACCGGTCCGCGCCCCCGTCGCGCGCCTCAATCGTACCGATCACCCTAGCGGTGGCCGGGGTGGAACGCTGGCCCTCGCCCCTGGCCCGCCGGGTGGC
>PUKE01000330.1 GCA_003550425.1 Nitriliruptoria bacterium | reverse complement strand
CGGCAGCCGCCACAGGCCCTCGTCGGTGGTCCAGCGCAGCGTGAGCGACGAGCGCGACGGCTCGGCGCCGGCCTCCGAGGGGCGCGCCAGCCACAGCCGCACGCCCTGCACGTCCTCCACCCGCGAGGCGACGAGGTCCTCGTGGCCCGGCAGCTCCAGGGCCACCTGGGCGTTCACGCGCGGCAGGCGCGGTGGCGCGGCCGGTGCCGAGGCGGCCTGACGCCGCGCTCGTCGTCGCAACGGCAAGGCGACAACCTCCCCTCACGCACCGTGTGAACGTGACCGAACGGACAGCGTGGCAACCTACACTACCCGCATGCTCCTCCGCCTCGGCAACCGCACCCTCGACCTGGCCCGTGGCGCTGGCGTCATGGGCATCGTCAACGTCACCCCGGACTCGTTCTACGACGGCGGCGCGACTGCCGCGCGCGAGGACGCCGTGGCCGCGGCGCTGGCCCACGCCGAGGCGGGGGCTGCGCTGGTCGACATCGGCGGGGTCAAGGCCGGGCCGGGCCAGCACGTGGACGCCGCCAGCGAGCGCGAGCGGGTGCTGCCGGTGGTCGAGGAGCTGCGGGAGCGCAGCACGATCCCCATCTCGGTCGACACCTATCGCGCCGAGGTCGCCGCCGCCGCGCTGGACGCCGGCGCGGGCATGGTCAACGACGTCACCGGCCTGTCCGACCCGGAGATGACCGCCGTCGTGGCCGAGCGACCCGACGCGGCGCTGGTGCTGATGCACCACGGCGGGCAGGTCCGCGGCCGCCCCTTCCGCCCCGACTACCACCCCGACGTGACCACGGCGGTCCGCGTGCGCCTGGAGGAGCTGATCGCCCAGGCGACGCAGGCCGGCGTGGCCACCGAGCAGCTGGTGGTCGACCCCGGCCACGACTTCGGCAAGTCGACCTGGCACTCGCTGGAGGTCACGCGTCGCCTGCCCGAGCTGGTGGCGCTGGGCCGCCCGGTGCTGGTGGCGCTGTCGCGCAAGGACTTCCTCGGCGAGACGCTCGGGCCCGACGTGACGCCGCAGCAGCGCCTGGAGGCCTCGCTGGCGGCGGCGGCGCTCGCGGTCGACCGGGGCGCCCACCTGATCCGGGTGCACGACAGCGCCGCGACGGTTGCCGCGGTGCGCACCGTGGAGACGATC
The DNA here is from genome assembly GCA_003550425.1 of Nitriliruptoria bacterium. GTDB lineage: Bacteria > Actinomycetota > Nitriliruptoria > Euzebyales > Egibacteraceae > PUKE01. The sequence goes on along the minus strand of PUKE01000330.1, from coordinate 4,805 downwards.
CTCGGGCGTCGCCCGCCCGCCACCGCGCTGCGCGGGCTCGTCTGAGGGTCGGCAGCCGCGACGCCCGGCACCGCGCGACCTCGGACGGCACCGCGCGACCCCGGACGGCAGGATGGACCCGATGATCGAGTCGAAGACGCGCGCGCCCGGCCGCAACGACCCGTGCTGGTGTGGCTCGGGCAAGAAGTACAAGCGCTGCCACGCCGGCCAGGACGGCGCTGGGAAGGCGACCCGTCGCAAGGGCCCTGATCCCGCGCGGATCGCCAGCCGCGTGCGCCCCGGCAGGATCGGCCAGGCCCGCCCGGTGCCCGAGGACATCCCGCGCCCGCCCTACGCCGAGAACGACGGCGTGCCGCCGGGACCGCGCCGTCCGGCCGTCCCCCAGGACCCCGACGTCATCGAGCGGATGCGGCGGGCGGGCCGCGCGGCCCGCGAGGTGCTGGAGGCGCTCGAGCCCCACGTGCGGCCCGGGGTGACCACCGACGAGCTCGACGCGCTCGCCCACGAGCACATCGTCTCGCTCGGGGCCTACCCGAGCCCGCTGGAGTACCACGGGTTCCCCAAGGCCGTGTGCACCTCGGTCAACGAGGTGATCTGCCACGGCATCCCCGACGATCGCACCCTGCAGGAGGGCGACGCGCTCAACGTCGACGTGACCCTCTACCTCGACGGGGTGCACGGCGACACCTCGACGATGTTCCGGGTCGGCGAGGTCGATCCTGACACCGACCGCCTGATCGTGGTGACCGAGGCCGCGCTGGCCGCCGGCATCGACGCCGCCCGCGCCGGCAACCAGCTGCGCGCGATCGGCCGCGCCATCCAGGACCTCGCCGAGGCGGAGGGCATGGGCGTGGTGCGCACGTTCGTGGGCCACGGCATCGGCGAGGACTTCCACGCCGAGCCGACCGTCTACCACTACGACGAGCCCTCGGCGACGCTCGAGCTGCAGCCGGGCATGACGCTGACGATCGAGCCGATGATCAACCTCGGCACGTGGCGCCACGTCATGTGGGACGACGGCTGGACGGCCGTCACCGCCGACCTCAAGCCGTCGGCGCAGATGGAGCACACCGTCCTGATCACCGAGGGCGAGCCCGAGCTGCTGACCCTCACCGAGCGCACCGAGCCGCCGCGCGACCGTCGCTGACCCGGCGGCACGCCGCTTGCGGGTGGCCGTTCGGCCACCCTCGGATCTCCGAGAGACGGTCCTTCAGGGCATCCCGGGTCTTATCCACGGTGCGAGCCGGCCGAGAAGACCCCCATGATGGACCCGACCACGCGCGCGCTCGAGCGGCTGGCCGACACGCTGTGGGCCCAGCGGCACCTCGTCGAGCTGCTGCTGTACCGCCTGACCGTGGCCAAGCTGGTGCTCGCCGCCGACGAGCGGCGCTTCGTGGCCCTGGCCGTCGGGGAGGTCGACGACGCGGTCGACAAGCTCCGCGACGCCGAGCTCAAGCGCGAGGTCGCCATCGGCGAGCTGGCCGACCAGTGGGGCCTGCGCAGCGAGGACCTCACCCTGTCGGAGGTCGCCGAGCGAGCCCCCGAGCCCTACCAGGCGGTCTTCGCCGACCACCGCGACGGGTTCCAGGCGCTCACCGAGGAGATCGAGGCCACCGCCAGCGAGAACCGCCGGCTGGCCACCGCCGGGCTGCGCAGCGTCCAGCACGCCCTCGACGTGCTGACCTCCGACACGACCGGCACCTACACCGCCGCCGGCACCACCGAGTGGCCGCGCACCACCTCCCCCACCCGGCTCGACCAGACGCTCTAGCCATGTCCAACATCTCGGGGCTCCACACCGCCGCGACGGGGCTGAAGACCGCCCAGACGCGGATGGACACTGCGGCCCACAACATCAGCAACGTGGGCACCGACGGCTACACGCGCCAGCGCGTGGAGACCGCCGCGCTGTCGCCGCAGCAGACGGTCAACGGGCCCGTCGGGCGCGGGGTGGAGGTCACCGACATCGGGCGGCTGCGCGACGCGTTCCTCGACGAGCGGGTGCGCACCACCGGCGCGGGCGCCGAGCAGGCCACCGCCCACGCCGACGTGCTCGAGCGCGCCGAGCGGGTCATGGGCGAGCCCGATGACGGCATCACCGAGGCGATGGCCACGCTGTGGGACGCCTTCGAGGACCTCGCCAACGATCCCAGTGAGCCGGCCACCCGCGAGCAGGTCCTCGGCGCGCTCGACGACGTCGCGCGCCGCTTCAACACCGCCGACCGCGACCTCGACGCGCTCGCGGAGGATGTGACCCGCCAGATCCGCGAGCACGTCGACGAGGTCAACGGGCTCACCGCGCAGATCGCCGAGGTCAACGAGCAGATCGACCAGACCGGCGCCGGGCGCGCCTACCCCGACCTCGCCGACCGCCGCGACCACCTGGTCGACGAGCTCTCGGAGCTGATCGGCGCGCGGGTGGCCGACACCGACGACGGCTCCCACCGCGTCACCGTCGGCGGCCTCACGCTCGTGGAGGGCTCGCGCGTCAACGCGCTGGAGGCCGAGGAGGACGGCAGCATCGAACACCAGGCCTCGGGCCAGGAGGTCCCCGCGGGCGGGCGCCTCGGCGGGCTCCAGGCCGCGCTCGGCCACGAGGACGACGAGGGCTACGCCAGCCTGCACGCGCTGCGCAACGGGCTGGACGGTCTCGCCGACGAGGTCGCCGACCAGCTCAACGGCCAGCACGAGCAGGGCTACACGGTCGGTGATGGCGAGAGCGACCCCTCGCAGGGAGACGACTTGCTCCAGGGTGCTGGTGCCGACGCTGACAATGGTGGCGCCGCGGGGCTGGCGGTGGCCGCGGGGCTGGCGGTGGCCGAGGGGCTGCAGCCGAGCGACATCGCGGCCGCCAAGGGCGAGGAGGGCGGCCCGCAGGACGGGCGCAACGCCCAGGCGCTCGCCGACCTCCGCGACGCGCCGTTCACCACCGACAACGGCGAGGAGAACAGCGAGGAGTCCGAGAGCGGCGGCGAGACGATCGACCGCCAGCTGCGCGAGCTGGTCGGCGGCCTCGCGTCGTCGGTGTCGGGGCAGCGGCGCACCGCCGACAACCAGGCCTCCCAGGCCGCCATCGCCGACGAGGCGCGGCGGGGCGAGCACGGCGTGTCCATCGACGAGGAGATGGTCGACCTCATGACCCACCAGCGCGCCTTCGAGGCCGCCTCTCGTGTCACCTCCACGATCGACGAGGCGCTGGACGTGCTGATCAACCGCACCGGCGTGGTCGGTCGCTAGCCGCGGAGGAGCCCAGCGATGCGCGTCACCCAGGACTCACTGGTCCAGAGCACCCTCAACCGCCTCCAGACGCGCCTGAACGAGCATCAGGACGTGAGCACCAAGGTGAGCACCGGCAAGGCCTGGCAGGTCCCCTCCGACGATCCGGCGCGGGCGAACCAGTCGCTGGTGCTGCGCGCCGACGAGCACGCCCGCACCCAGCAGCAGCGCAACGCCCAGGACGCCGAGAGCCGCCTGGAGATCACCGACTCGACGCTGCAGTCGATGAACGACCGCCTCCACCGCGCCCGCGACCTCGCGGTCCAGGCCGCCAAGGGGACGAGCGACGAGAGCGAGCGCACCGCGATCGCCGACGAGATCGACGAGATCCGCGAGGAGCTCAAGAGCCTGGCCAACACCCGGCATGCCGGCAAGGCGCTGTTCGCCGGCTACACCGACGGGCCGGCGGTGGCGTTCTCTCCCGAGGACCCCGAGGACGACGACGAGCTGGAGGTCGCCTTCAAGGGAGACGACGGTCACCAGATCGATCGCAAGATCGGGCCCAACGAGACGGTGCGCTCCAACGTCACCGCGGCCGAGGTCTTCGCCGCCGACCTGGATGACCTGGACGACGGTGAGCTGAACGCCGAGAACACCTTCTCGATGCTCCACGACCTCGCCGTCGACGTGCGGGCCGGCGACGTCGACAAGGTCTCGGACGCGATCGGCGACATCGACGACGCCCAGGACCGCCTGCAGAGCGCGCAGTCGAGCGTGGGGGTGGCCCACAGCCGCGTCCTGAGCGCGCTGGACCGCAGCGAGCGTGACCTGCTCGCGGTGCAGAAGGAGCGCTCGGACGTGGAGGACGTCAACCTCGCCGAGGCGATCATGGAGCTGCAGACCCAGGAGGTGGCCTTCGAGTCGACGCTGGGGTCGATGGCGCGCGTGCTCCAGCCGTCCCTGATGGACTTCATCCGCTGACGCCCGACCGCGTCGACCGGCGCCGCGCCCTGCTCCGCTAGGCTTGCGCCAGCGCGCGGCGCCACCGCACCGCCACCGACGGGGAGACCATGCCCGACGCCGCCCAGGCCGACGCACCACCCATCGAGGCGTCCGAGGCCCCGGTGCTCACCTTCGACGAGGGGATCCCGGGGTTCCGCCGCTCACGCCGGTTCCGCTTGAGCGAGCCGCAGCCCGACAGCGCCTTCCAGGTGCTGGAGAGCCTCGACGAGGAGGGCGTGGCGCTGCTGGTCACCGAGCCGTGGCTGTTCTTCCCCGACTACGCCTTCGACCTGCCCGACGGCGACCGCGAGGCCCTGGGCCTTGAGCGCCCCGAGGATGCGGTGGTGCGCGTCGCGGTCACCGTCGATGGCGAGCACCGCACCGCCCGAGCGAACCTGCGCGCGCCGTTCGTGCTCAACGCGCAGACGCGGCGCGGTCGGCAGGTGGTGCTCGACGACGACCAGCCGCTGCGCGCCACCCTCCCCCTCGACTGGTAGGCGCCAAGGAGCCCGCATGCTCGTGCTGACCCGGCGACCCGGCGAGTCCGTCGTGGTCGGCCACGAGGTGACCGTGACCGTCCTCGAGGT
>PUKE01000273.1 GCA_003550425.1 Nitriliruptoria bacterium | reverse complement strand
CTTCTCTGCGCCCTTCGGGGGTGGTGTAAGTGGCAGCACGACGGGTTCTGGTCCCGTTAGTGGGGGTTCGAGTCCTCCCCCCCGAGCGACGCGCACGCGGCCGCGCCGAGATCGGCGCGGCCGCGTCGTCGTTCCTGGTGGGGGCGCCCCGCCCTCGGGTGGGGGCGCCTCGCCTCACGTGGGAGCGGGGGCCGACAGGCGAACGGCCGAGCCCGAGGGCTCGGCCGTTCGCGATGCTGGAGGCCCCGACCGGATTCGAACCGGCGTTACCGCCTTGAGAGGGCGGCGTCCTAGGCCACTAGACGACGGGGCCGGACGTGCGTGGGCCGCTGTCGCGGCCGTCGGACAGCCTAGGCGTCGGCGTGCGCCCTGGCAACCTCGCGGTCCCTACGACGCCTCGCGAGCGCCGAGCAGCGACGCCCGCCCGGCGGGGGAGAGCAGCACCGCGAGCGCGACCCCGGTCACCACGATCGCCGCGGTGCTCAGGTCGCCCCGCCAGGGGAAGGCGGCGCTGACCAGCGCGAGCCCGTTGACCACGAGCGCCAGGGGCCACGCCCATGCGCGCTGCGCCCAGGCCCCGGCGGCGACCACCGCGAACGCGACGGTGCCCACCCCGAACCCCGCGGCCACGGGGGCGATCACCTGCCCCTGCGGGCCGAGCGCCGCGAGGCCGGGCACCACCACGCCCGCGTGGCTGACCGTCATCAGCAGGGCGCCGAGCACCCCCAGCGCGGCCAGCCCGGCCACGACGCGCGCGGGGCCTCGCGGGGCGTGGCGCGCGGCCTCCTCGGTGCGCTGCTCGGTCATGGTCGCTGCTCCTGGCTCGGTCGGACCGGCGCCCGCCGGTGGTCACACGCTGATCAGGCGCACCCAGGTGGCCCGGGGACCGTCGTCGCCCTCGACGTAGTCCAGCCGCACGCGCTGCCCCAGGCGGAGCTCCTCCAGGCCGGAGGCGGCGAAGGCCTCGGCGGGCACCGCGACCTCCTGCTGGTCGTCCAGCAGCACCGTGCCCGTGCCGCTGTCGGGGTCGAAGCTCTTGACGGTCGCCTGGGGCATCGACGGTCCCTCCTGTCGCGGATCTCCCGTGGGCGTCGCGCGGCCCGCGGCTGGCGGGCGTGCCAGCGGGGCGGCGACGCCGCGGGCCTGGGCACCGCCGAGCCTAATGGGTCGCGTCGCGCGCTGGCCCGCGACCCGCGGGGGTCGCAGCCCAGGGGAGGGGCCCGGCGTGCGCCTTCGCCACGACGGCCAGGTCCTCGGGCACGTCGACGTCGTGGGCCAGCCCGGGCAGGTCCAGCGTGCGCACCGGGATCCCCTGCGCGGCGGCGCGGTCGCGGTGGCGCTGCGCCGAGCCGGCCCCGAACGCGGTGGCGATCACCCGGCCGGGGCGGCGCAGCAGGGCTCCGGTGCCGCCATCGCGCGTGGCCACCAGCGCCACGCCGGGCCCGTGGCCCTCGAGCGCCCGGCACAGCCGGTCCACCTCGCCGCTGCGCGCGAGCGGCAGGTCGGCGGGCACCACCAGCGAGGCCGGTGGCTCGGGAGCGAGCGCGTCGGCGGTCGACAGCGCGTGGTCCAGCCCGCGGGCGGGCACGCGCAGCGCCTGGGCCCCCGCGGCCTCGGCGAGCGCCGCGGCCTCGGCATCGCCGGCGACCACCACGGTGCGCGCCACGGTCTCGGCGGCCGACAGCGCGGCGAGCACCCGCTGCGCCATCCACGCCACGAGCTCGCGTCGCTGGTGGTCGGGCAGGCTCGGGGCGAGCCGCCGCTTGGCCCCGCGCAGCGAGCGCAGCGGCACGATCGCGCGCACCGGCGCGGGCGAGGGCAGCGGGGCGGCCATGGGCGCATCGTAGGGGCCCGGCCTCCTGGGCTCGCCGCGCCGCCCTCGCGTCGCGAGCGCCAGCGTGCAGAATGGCGGCGCGCCGGGCTGGGCGGCTCGGCGCGCCGGCCGCGCGCGCCGGCGAAGCGGTCCCAGTCGCCGACCCGGAACGGAGACCGACGTGACCAGGGTCCTGGTGGTGTTCGGAGGGCGCTCCGGCGAGCACAGCATCTCCTGCCTGTCGGCCGCGAACGTGGACGTGGCCCTGCGGGCGGCGGGACACGAGACGGTGCTGGTGGGCATCACCCCGGCGGGCCGGTGGACGCTGCAGGAGGAGGTGCCGCCGGCCTCCTCGGAGCAGCCGCTGCCGCGCGTGCCCGAGGACCGCCCCACCGCCCTGCTGACCCGCACGGTGCACGGGCCGCGCCTGTTGCAGGTCGACGACGCGGAGCCTCCCGTCGGCGTCGAGGCCGACCTCGGCCCCATCGACGTGGCGTTCCCGGTGCTGCACGGGCCCTACGGGGAGGACGGGACGATCCAGGGGCTGTTCGCGAGCCTGGGCGTGCCCTACGTCGGCGCGGACGTGGCCGCCAGCGGGGTGGGCATCGACAAGCGCCAGATGAAGGCGGCGCTGACCAGTCACGGGCTGCCGCAGCTGCCCTACCAGACGGTGCGCCAGCACGACTGGGAGACGAGCCCCGAGGAGGTGCTCGACCAGGTCGAGATCGCCCTCGGCTACCCGGTGTTCACCAAGCCGACCCGTCAGGGCTCCTCGATCGGCATCTCGCGCTGCGAGGACCGCGACGGGCTGGCCAAGGGCCTCATCGAGGCGCTCGCGCACGACCGCGAGGCGATCGTGGAGCAGGGCCTCGAGCAGGTGCGCGAGCTCGAGTGCGGGATCCTCGGCAATGCCGACCCACAGGTGACGCGCCCCGGCGAGCTCGTCCACACCGGCAGCTACTACGACTTCGACGCCAAGTACCTCGCGCCGGTGGAGCTGACCTGCCCCGCCGACGTCCCCGAGCTGATCGCCGAGCGCTGCCAGCACTTCGCGCGCGAGGCCTTCCTCGGCATCGGCGCTCGCGGGATGGCCCGGGTGGACTTCTTCTACCTCCCCGAGGAGGACACCGTCCTGGTCAACGAGATCAACACGATCCCCGGCATGACCGACCAGTCGATGTTCTGGTGGGTCTGGGACGCCGAGGGGGTGGACCGCCCGCAGCTCGTGGACCGGCTGGTCGGCCTCGCCCTGGAGGCCGAGGACCCCGAGCAGCACTGGGCCCCGTGACGATGGGGCGACCAGCGCGGGCGGGGCGCTTAGAGGCGCACCACGGGGCAGGTCAGGGTGCGATCGATGCCCTGGACCTGCTGGATGCGCGCCACGACGAGGCGACCGAGCTCGTCGACGCTCTCGGCGCGCACCCGCACGATGACGTCGTAGGGACCGGTCACGTCCTCGGCGGACTCGACCCCCTCGAGCGCGGCGATCTCCTGCGCGACGCGTGCCGCCTGGCCGACCTCGGTGAGCACGAGCACGTAGGCGGAGACCATGCCGACCCCTTTCGTGCGGAGCGGTGCTGCCGTGCGGCATCCTAGAGGTGACGGACGAGGTCACGGAGCGAGTCCATGGAGGTCTTCGCGAACCGACGCGAGGCCGGTCGTCGACTGGCCGAGCGCCTGCGGGACGAGCCGCGCATCGTCGCCGCCGACCGCCTGGTGGTGCTGGGGATCCCGCGCGGGGGGCTGCCAGTGGGCGCCGAGGTCGCCAACCACCTCGGGGCGCCGCTGGACGTGGCGCTGGTGCGCAGCCTGCGCACGCCCTCCAACCCCGAGCTGAGCTTCGGCAGCGTCGACGCGGACGGGCACGTCGAGATCGACCGGTCGACGGTGGAGCGGCTCGGCATCAGCGAGGAGCAGATCGAGGCCGAGGTCGCCGAGCGCCGCGACAGCCTCGCGCAGCGCCTCGAGCTGTATCGGGCGGCCATGGAGTGGGTCGAGCTCGCGCAGGCCACCGTGGTCGTGGTCGATGACGGCATCGCCACCGGGGGCACCGCCGCACGGGCCTGCCGGTACGCGCGCCGCGCGGGCGCGGCCGAGGTGATCGTGGCCACGCCGGTCGCGCCGCCAGGGGTCGAGGAGCGCCTCGGCGACGTCGTGGACGACGTCGTGGTGCTCGTCACGCCGCCGGAGTTCCTCGCGGTCGCCCAGGTCTACGAGGAGTACCCCACCCTCGACGACCCCTCGGCCGTGGCCGCCGCCCGGCTCGCGGCGCACGGGTGAGCGACGCCGAGCTCGCGCTGCTCGCGGCGCTCGCCCCGCGACTGGCCACCGACGGGGAGGGCATCGACCGCGGCTGGGGCGACGATGCGGCAGTGGTGCGCGTCGACGGGGCCCCGGTGGTGGTCGCCGTCGACGCGGTCGTCGAGGGCGTCCACTGGCATCCCAACGTGTCAGGCCCCGCGGACGTGGGGTGGAAGGCCCTGGCGGTCAACGTGTCCGACTGCGCCGCCATGGGGGCCGCGCCGCTCGCGGCCGTCGTGGCGCTGCAGCGCCCGCCGGGCTGGGACCGCGCGCACGTGGAGGCGCTCTACGACGGCCTCGCCGAGGCCGCCCGCCGCTGGGGCGTGGCGCTGGTCGGCGGGGACGTCGTCTCGTCGGCGACGGGCGCCCTGTCGGTCACGGTCCTGGGCGCGCTCGAGGGGCGCCAGGCGGTGCGCCGCGACGGCGCGAGCCCCGGCGACGCGCTCGTGTGCGTCGGTGCCCTGGGCGGGCCGGCCACCGCGCTGGCCGAGATCGAGGCCGGCACGCCGCGCACCGAGGGGCTGCTGGCGGCGCATCGCCGCCCGCCGGCCTACCCCGAGGCCGGTCGGGCGCTGGCCGAGGCCGGCGCCACCGCGATGATCGACTGCTCGGACGGGCTCGGCGCCGACCTCGCCCACGTGTGCCGCGGCTCGCAGGTGGCCGCCCACGTCGAGGCGACCGCGCTGCCGGTGCCCGAGGGGCTGCACGCCGCGGCCACCGCCCTCGGACGCGACCCCTGGGAGCTGGTCGCCGAGGGCGGGGAGGACTTCGCGCTGCTGGCCGCGGTCCCCGCCGACCGCGCCGAGCAGGCGGTGCGCCGCGCCCGCGAGGCGCAGGGCGAGGTGCCCGCCGCGATCATCGGCGAGGTCCGCGCCGGCCCCGCGGGCGCGGTGCGCCTGCAGCGCCCCGATGGGACGCTGCGCGACATCGCCGGCCGCGGCTTCGAGCACGGCCGCACGCGGTAGGCTCGCCGGCTGGCCGACCCCGTCCGATCACCGCTAGCCCGAGGAGGTCCTCTCGTGGCCATCACCCCACCGCGAGCACTGACCATCGCCGGCTCCGACTCGGGAGGGGGCGCTGGCATCCAGGCCGACCTCAAGACCTTCCACGAGCTCGGCGTCTACGGCATGTCGGTGCTGACCGCGCTCACCGCCCAGAGCACCGTGGGGGTCCACGACGTCCACGGCGTGCCGCCGGCGTTCGTGACCGCCCAGCTGGACGCCGTGGCCGGCGACCTCGGGGTGGACGCGGCCAAGACCGGGATGCTGGGCGAGGCCGCGGTCATCGAGGCGGTGGCGCAGGGCGTGGAGCGCCACGGCCTGCAGCGCCTCGTGGTGGACCCCGTGGCGGCCTCCAAGCACGGCGACCCGCTGCTGGCCCAGGACGCCGTTGCGGCGCTGCGGGAGCGCATGGTGCCGCTCGCGGAGGTCCTCACGCCCAACCTCGGCGAGGTCGAGCTGCTCACCGGGGTCCGCGTCACGTCGGTGGAGGGGCTGCGCGAGGCCGCGGAGGCCGTGCACGCGCTCGGGCCCCGCTGGGTGGTCATCAAGGGCGGGCACCTGCCCGACAACCACGACGCCGTGGACCTGCTGTTCGATGGGCGCCACGAGCACCGGCTGGCCACCGAGCGGCTCGACACCGTCGACACCCACGGGACCGGGTGCACCTTCGCGGCCGCCATCGCCGCGCACCGCGCGCGGGGCCTGGCGGTGCCCGAGGCGGTGCGCGCCGCCAAGGAGTTCCTCACCGGCGCCATCCGCCACGGCCTGCGGGTCGGCTCGGGGATCGGCCCAGTGGACCCCGGCTGGCCGCGGCGCTAGCCGCGGGCCTCGCCG
>PUKE01000168.1 GCA_003550425.1 Nitriliruptoria bacterium | reverse complement strand
GCAAGACCTGTCGATCGGCGTGTCACGCGGCGTGAGCGTCACCTCCTGATTCGTGGCCATCGTTGTCGGGCTGTTCGTGCTGGTGGCGGCCCATCCTCGGTGTAAAAGGGTCACGGGCGTAGGTTCCTGAGTAGAGGACCAACTCGACTCAGGAAGGACTACGCCCGTGACTTCGCGAGTATCGCCCACTGACCGCATCCGCGCCGAGATCGACGCCCTGTTCGCCACCGACCGCGACTTCGGCGAGGTGGTCGAGGACGTCGCCCGTCTCGGCGCCCGGCTGATCCTGCAGACCGCCCTGGAGGCCGAGGTCACCGAGTTCCTCGGCCGCGAGCGCTACGCCCGCGGCGACCGGGCCCGGCCCGGGTCGCGCAACGGCTACAACGACATGACCGTCAAAACCACCGCGGGGCCGGTCACACTCGAGCGGCCCAAGCTGCGCGGGGCCGACGAGGCGTTCGCCTCCCGGCTGCTCGGCAAGCACGTCACCCGCACCAACGCCCTGGAGTCGCTGACGATCGCCGGGTACGTCCGCGGTCTGTCCACCCGCGACGTGGAGGCGTGCCTGGCCGACGCCCTCGGCGAGCAGGCCGCCCTGTCGAAGTCGACCGTCTCCCGGGTCTGTGAGGCCATCAAGACCGAGTTCGACACGTGGGCCAAGCGCAGCCTGGCCGACGTCGACCTCGAGTACCTCTACCTGGACGCGTCGCACTTCCGCTTCCACGACGGCGCCCGCGCCGAGCCGGTCATGGTCGCCTACGGCATCACCAGCGACGGCGCGCCGCGGCTGCTGGCCGTCGAGGCCGTCTCGGCGGAGTCCCACGACGCCGTCGTGGCCTGCCTGCGCGGCCTGGTCGCCCGCGGGCTGCGCCCGCCGCTGCTGACGGTCACCGACGGCGCGCCGGGGCTGTACGGCGCGGTCGAGCAGGTCTTTGCCGACAGTCTGCGGCAACGCTGTCTGATCCACCGATCCTGGAACCTGATCGCCAAGGTCTCCAAGCCCGACCAGGCCGAGGTCAAGGCCGACTTCTGGGCCATCTTCGACGACATCAACGCCGAGCCCGGCGACGCCGCCGTGGCCGAGGCCCGCCGGCGCGCCGCCGCGTTCGACGACAAGTGGCGCTCGAAGTACCCCAGCGCAACCGCCTGTGTCACCGACGATCTGGCCACCCTCACCACCCACCTGCGGTTCCCCCGCGAGCACTGGCGACGGATCCGCCACACCAACCTCATCGAGCGGACCTTCGGCGAGACCCGCCGGCGGGTGAAGGTCATCGGCCGCTTGCCCGGCGAACGCTCATGCCTCAGCCTCGTGTGGGCGGTGCTCGACCGCGCCAGCCGCGGCTGGCGCGGCGTCGTACAGACCCCCGCCAACGTCCGTCTGCTCCAGCAGATCCGCCGCGACCTGTTCGAGCCACGAGCCGCCGACGATCCCCAACCCGAGCCCGCCGAACACCACCTGCCCGACGCCGTCACACCTGCCGCGTAAGATGCACGCTCAGGAGCCTACGCTCGTCACTTTTACACCAGAGCTGGGACGCCACCGAGGTCGAACTCGGTAGCGAGGCTGGCCAACGGACCGAGACCCAGTTCGTCTGAGGGCAGCACCTCCGGGTGCTCAGCGATCGCCCGCTGGAGCTCGGCCTCGGATCGAAACGGCGCCTCGTGCGCCAGCGCGTAGCCGCCGCCATGGGTACGCAGGATCCGCCTCTCGGTCATCGCCGACAGGATAGGCAGACAACGCCGCCACGCGCGGAAAGCCTCGACGACACCTCTGGCGAGCCCTCACGGCCCGACGACTCGACGGCGGACGCCGCGGCCAGCCGTCACGCCCCGATCTCGCCCTGGGCAGTCAACAACCGACCGATGCGGTGTCTCACCTCACCCTGACAGACAGAGGAGGCGCATTGCCCGGTGCAGGACATCGTCACCAAAGGTGTGCCGGTGACCTCGGAGCTCACCGTCACCGACGCCTGACGCACCGGCCGCTCGAGCGGATTCCTAGAGCAGCGTCACCGGCACGGTGCTGCGGTCCGCGTCAGCGACGGCAGCTCGCAGCGCGTCGGTCGAGTCGAACGGAGTCCGGGGCAGGCGTCGCGCGGTCACGCCGAGCGTGGGCGCGGCGTCCAGGAACGGCCAGGGGCGCACCGACACCGTCGGCAGCAGCCCCGGGTCGGGCGTCGGGGTGAGCGTGATGGGCTGGTCGCCGACGTGCGCGGTGAGCTCGCGGTCGATCGCGCCGCAGAGCATCAGCGACAGCGCGTCGAGCAGCGCGATGCGCTGCGAGGGCTCGGTGACCTCGGTGGGCAGGTCCTCCCGCGAGCCTCCGAGGCCGAGGTCGGCCAGCACGCGGTCCTGCCGGGTGCGCTCACCCTCGGCGAGGTCGCACATGCCCGGGCTGGTGCGCCCGCCGAAGAACCGGGCGCCGTGGAGCCCGACCAGCAGGCCCACCAGCGGGGCGACCTCGGCGGCGCGGGCGATGCCGCGGCGCCAGACGGCCTCGTAGGTGTCGTCGTCGACGGTGGCGAACGTGTGCGGCCAGCCGTCGGTGTCGACCGTCGGCGCCCGGTCGGCCTCGCGCCACCCGTTGTCGTGCACGCGAGCCGCGGCGAGGAACGCTGCGTGGTCGCCGCGCCCCCGCGGCAGCAGCGCCGCCAGCTCGCCGGTCAGATGGGCGTGGTGCTCCTGCTCGATGAGGAGCAGCTCGTCGCCTGCGGCGTGCACGATCATCGGCGCTGTGCGGTTGAGCGCGTCCGCGAGGGCTCCTGCCAGACGGACCGGGACAGGCCACGGCCCTCTCGGGCTTGGTGACCCGTGGTGGTCCTGGCGCCTGGCGCGTACGTCTCACCCATCGGTGCGCTCCTCGCTGTCGGGGGCACCGGCAGGGTAGATCGGTGCTGGGCGACATCGAAGGGCACGCGTCCGGGGCCGCACCGTCGATCAGGAAGCCGCGTACTCCTCGTTGTCCCTCTCGCCGCCCTCGTTGACGGATGGGCTTCCCTGCTGCGCGTCGTCGTCGGCGACGCAGCTGGCGAAGTCCAGGACCGGGTCGCGGACCGACTCGCCGACTGGCTGCTCGCTACCGAAGGCGTGCACCCAGCTGATCTCGCAGCCGTTGCCCTCGAGGGACTCGGCCGCCACGCGAGGCAGCTCGCCCTGGACGTCGAAGATGCGGCGGAGCTCGAGGTCACCACGGAGAGGGCCGACGCCAACGACAGCACCACGATCGAGCTCGAGGGCGAGTCCGCGGTGACCGCGTCGAGCCGCTGCCCTGCGCACTGGCCGGCCCGGCGGTGGGGCCGTTGCTCGACCAGGCGGCGAGGAACCGGTGTAAGGTCCCTGGCCGCGATCACGACTGCACGACGGCCGCCGTGTCATCGGTGACGGCAATCGTGCGCGAGGTCACGACGCGAGGCCGAAAAGCGGTTGTGGCCTGCGCTCCGTCCTGCGACAATCACAATCCGTGCCCTAGACCTCGGCACGATGTTGGTTGCTGCCGAGGATGGAGGGGTTGGTGCGGATGTCGAGAGCGATGCGCGGCTTCTCGACGCTGACCGTGCCCTGCTCCCCGCTCCGCTGAAGGCAGAGCGATGATGGAGCATGTGCTGCTGTCGGTGCTGGTGCGCTTCGCGCGCACGCTGACCGCCGAGTTCACCTCGCACGACGTGCTCGATGGCCTGATGGCCGAGGTGGGGCAGGTGCTGCCGGTGGACGGCGGCGGCGTGCTGCTGATGGACAGTGCGGTCGGTCATCACTTCACCTCCACCAGCGACGAGGCGATCCGGCGCATCGAGGGTCTGCAGGTCGAGCTCGGCGAGGGCCCCTGCCTGGCTGCCTACGAGACCGACGCGGGCGTCGCCATCCCCGACGTCGGCGTCGATGCCCGCTTTCCCGCCTTCTCTGCCGCAGCTCGCGAGGCCGGGCTCGCGGCGATCTACAGCTTCCCGCTGCGTCACGCCGGGGGCCGGTTCGGGGCACTCGAGCTCTACGCACGCGAGCCGATGGAGCTGACCCCAGCCCAGCGCGAGGCGGCCCAGACGATCGCGGACATCGCCGCCTCCTATCTGATCATGGCGCGGGCTCGCGAGCGGTCGGAGGCGGCCAACGCGCTGCTCGCCCAAGCCGCGCTGCACGACCCGCTGACGGGCCTACCGAACCGCCAGCTGCTCCACGATCGCCTGACCACCGCCGAGGACCGGTCGCGGCGCGAGCAGCAGCCCTTCGCGGTGATCTTCCTCGATGTCGACGACTTCAAGGCCGTCAACGACACCTGGGGACACGAGGTCGGCGATCAGGTGCTGGTGGCGTTGGTCGATCGCCTGCGCAAGGGCCTGCGCGCCGCGGACACCTTGGCGCGCGTCTCCGGCGACGAGTTCGTGATCGTGTGCGAGCAGATCGCCGGATGGTGGGAGGTCGAGGCGATCGCTGACAAGGTCATCGCCGCAGCGACCGAGCCCCTGCCGGTCGGCTCCGCGCTCGGCACCCCGATCGCGGTGAGCGCCGGGCTGGCCTGGGCCGGTGGCACCCCTGGCGCGGGGCTCGAGGCCCTACGGCGCGCCGACGCCGCGATGTACATCGCCAAGCGGCGAGGCGGCAACCAGCACGCCGTCGACGGCACCTCGGGCGCCCAGCCGGCACCCTCGGCGACGCGCAGCGTCGGCGAGGGTGCCGGTGAGGCCAGCGACAGCGAGGCCACCGACCGCTCGGGCCGCGGTGAGGAGCTCCATCCCGTGGTCGCAGCGCTGGAGTCCATCCCCTCGGGCAGCGTGGGGACGCTCACCCAGCGCTTGTGCGCCGGTGCGGCACGACGCACCGGAACCGACAGCGCCGGCATCACCGTGGACGCCGGGCACGGCGACCTGGACAGCATCAGCGCGAGCCGGGGCGCAGAGCCCATCGAGACCCTGCAGGTCGACCTGGGGGACGGGCCGGCCTACACCGCCCACCGCCACGGAGCGCCGGTGCATGCACCCGACCTGCGAGCCGACGAGCGCTGGCCGGCGTTCAGCACCGAGGCGACGGCCCGCGGGTGCCAAGCGGCCTTCGCGTTCCCGCTGCTGTGGGGCTCGGCAGAGCTGGGTGTCCTCACGCTCTACCGAGCCTCGCCCGGGGATCTCGACCCCGAGCAGCAGGAGGCCGCGCTGCTGTTCGCCCGCCTGGTGCTGAACCTGTTGCTCGCCGTGCAGACGGGACGGCCAGCAGAGCAGCTGGATGAGCTCTTCGGCGAGGACGTCGCAGACGCCGCGAGCGTGCACCAGGCCGCCGGGATGGTGTCAGGGCAGCTGGCCATCTCCGTGGCAGCCGCCCTGGCGGTCCTGCGCGCCCATGCCTACGCGGAGAGCGGGGATCTGCGCGCGCTGGCCGAGGACGTCATCGCACGGCGCTACCGGTTCGACCGTGCCGCGTGAGCCTCGCCGATGGCGAGCCCGCGGCGCGCACGAGTGGAGACGCGAGAGGACAAGGCACAGATGAGCACAGCCGGTAAGTCAGACCTCGCCCTGCAGCAACAGCTGCTCGACACCTTCGTGGAGTTCGCCGACACGTTGGTCGAGGACTTCGACGTCGTGGACTTCCTGTCACGGCTCACCAAGCGCGTGGTGGAGCTCGACCTCGCCGCCGAGGCCGGCATCCTGCTGGCCAACAACTCGGGTGGGCTGCGGCTCATGGCGGCCTCGCACGAGCGGTCCCAGCTGCTCGAGCTGCTCCAGGTCGAGGTCCGCGAGGGGCCCTGCCAGGACACGTTTGACACCGGCGCCCAAGTGGTGGTCGCCGATCTCGAGGCCGAGCAGGAGCGATGGCCGACCTTCGGGGCGCGAGCGCTCGAGCTCGGCTTCCGCTCGGTGGTCGCGGTCCCCCTGCGGCTGCGCGGCGACGTCCTCGGCGGACTGAACCTCTTCTCCACCCAGGCGGGCGACATGGATCACGTCCAGCGGTCGGTGGTCCAGGCGATCGCCGATGTCGTCACGATCAGCCTCATCCAGTATCGCGAGCTCGAGCACAGCCACAGCGTGGCGGCACAGCTGCAGCACGCACTGTC
>PUKE01000231.1 GCA_003550425.1 Nitriliruptoria bacterium | reverse complement strand
CGGTGCTGGTGCGCGGCACGGTGCAGCTGTTCGCCCTGGCCGCCGAGACGCCCGATCCCGCCCAGCGCCTGATGCGCGCCTGGTGGCCGGGCGCGCTGACGCTGCTGCTGCCCCGCGGCGCGGGCCCGCGCCTGGACCTCGGGGCCAGCGGCGGCGCGATCGCGGTGCGCCAGCCCGACCACGGGCAGCTGCTGGCGCTGCTGCGCGAGACCGGGCCGCTGGCCAGCTCGTCGGCCTGCGGGGTGGGCGAGGACCCACCCCGCACCGTCGAGGACGCCGTCGAGGCCCTCGGCGACGCCATCGCCCTCTACCTCGACGGCGGCGCGCTGCCCGGGCGCCGCTCCACCGTGGTCGACTGCACCCAGGACGGCGCGCAGGTCCGTCGGCGAGGCGCGGTCCGCGCCGACGCGATCCACGAGACCCTCGACGGCGAGGCCGCGGAGGGCGAGGCCGCGGAGGGCGCGGCCGCGGAGGGCGAGGCCGCGGGGGACGGCGCCGCGCAGGGCGAGCCCGCGGAGGGCGACGAGCCCGCCTCCTGACCGCCCCGGCACGGGCGGATGCCGCCCCGCACGGGCGCGGGGCGTCGCGACGTGCCACCATGCGCGCATGCGCATCGCCATCGGCTCCGACCACGCCGGCCATCCGCTCAAGGACCACCTCGCGGGCTGGCTCGCCCAGCACGGCCACGAGGTGCGCGACCACGGCACCGACTCCGCCGTCAGCCCCGTCGACTACCCGTCGATCTGCGCCGGGGTGGCCCGCGAGGTCGCCGCGGGGGAGGTCGATCGCGGGATCGTGCTCGGCGGCAGCGGGCAGGGCGAGCAGATCGCCGCCAACACCGTCCCGGGCGTGCGCGCGGCGCTGTGCCACGACCTCTACCTCGCGCGGATGGCGCGGGCGCACAACGACGCCAACGTGCTGGCCATGGGCGGGCGCGTGATCGCGCCGGCGCTGGCCGAGGAGATCACCGCCGTGTGGCTGGACACGCCCTTCGAGGGCGGACGCCACCAGCGCCGCGTGGACCAGCTCGCCGAGCTCGAGCGCCGCGCCGCCCGCGAGCTCGAGGACGGCTGACCCGCCCGCGCCGCCGACCAGCCCTCGCCGTCGACCCACCCGCGTCGCCGACCCGGCGCGCCCACGGCCCACCGACCCGACCACGCCCCAGGAGGCCCCTGTCATGACCCATCACGGCGCGGACTTCGCCGAGCTCGAGGCGCTCGACCCCGAGCTGGCGGAGGTGATCACCGACGAGCTGCACCGCCAGCGCACGCGGCTGCAGCTCATCGCCAGCGAGAACTTCACCAGCCCCGCGGTGCTCGCGGCCCAGGGCAGCGTGCTCACCAACAAGTACGCCGAGGGCTACCCCGGGCGGCGCTACTACGGCGGCTGCGAGTTCGTCGACAAGGCCGAGCAGCTGGCCATCGACCGGGCCAAGGCGCTGTTCGGCGCCGAGCACGCCAACGTGCAGCCCCACTCCGGCGCGCAGGCGAACATGGCCGCCTACACCGCGCTCGGCGTGGAGCACGGCGACACGATCATGGGGCTGTCGCTGGACCACGGCGGCCACCTCACCCACGGCGCCAAGCCGAACTTCACGGGCCGCTGGTACGACGTCGTCTCCTACGGCGTGGACCGCGAGACCGAGCAGGTCGACCTCGACGCCGTCGCCGACCTCGCCCGCCAGCACCGCCCGAAGGTCATCGTGGCCGGCTACACCGCCTACCCACGCGAGGTCGACTTCGCGGCCTTCCGCGCGATCTGCGACGAGGTCGGGGCCAAGCTGATGGTCGACATGGCCCACTTCGTGGGCCTGGTGGCCGGCGGCGCGCACCCGAGCCCGGTGCCCTACGCCGACGCCGTCACCTTCACCACCCACAAGACGCTGCGCGGGCCCCGCGGCGGCGCGGTGCTGACCACCGCCGAGCACGCCAAGGCCGTGGACAAGGCCGTGTTCCCGATGCTGCAGGGCGGCCCGCTCATGCAGGCCGTCGCCGGCAAGGCGGTGGCCTTCCACGCCGCGGCGCAGCCGGCGTTCCAGGCCTACGCCGAGCAGGTCGTGGCCAACGCCCGGGCGCTGGCCAACGCCCTGACCGACCAGGGCCTGCGCATCGTCGCCGGCGGCACCGACATCCACTACCTGCTCGCCGACCTCCAGCCGATCGGGCTCAACGGCGCCGAGGCCGAGGAGCGCCTCGACGCCGCCCACATCACCCTGAACAAGAACACGATCCCCTACGACCCGCAGCCGCCGCGGGTCGGCTCGGGGATCCGCGTGGGCGTGCCCAGCGTGACCACCCAGGGGATGGGCACCGAGGAGATGGTCGAGATCGCCGGGCTGATCGGCCGCGTGCTGCGCGACGAGGAGGAGATCCCCGCCGTGCGCGAGGACGTGGGCCGCCTGTGCGCCCGCTTCCCGGCCTACCCCGAGCCCGCGCCCGCCTGAGCCGCTGGTCACGGGGGTGGCGATGACGGTGCGTCACGTTGAAGCGCGCGACCCCCGGTGACACCATTGGGCTGTCATGGCCGAGCCCCCCGAGCAACCTGCCGCCTCGCCCGTGCAGCGCACGGTGCGGGGCATGACGTCGCGCTCGATGCGGGACCTCGACCGCTCCTCGGTGCTGTCCATGGAGCTGCTGTCGGGCGTGCTGGTCTGGGGGGCGGCCGGCTGGGGCCTCGACCACTGGATCGGCACCTGGCCGGTGCTGTTCGTGGTCGGCGCCAGCGTCGGGTTCGTGGCCGGCATGTGGCTGGTCTACCGCCGCGCGATGGGCGAGCTGCCCGCGCCGCCCAGCCGCACCACGCCCCACCCCGCGGCCGACGCTGACGCGTCCGCGGACGCTGACGCACCCGCGCGCCCTGACGCACCCGCGCGCCCTGACGCACCCGCGCGCCCTGACGCGCCCGCGGACCACGACCCGCCCGCCGACCCCGCGCCGTCGGACCCGACGGCGCCGCCAGCGCGGTGACCGCCGAGGCCGCCGCCGTCCCCGAGGACGGCGCCGCGCACCGACCTGGGCCGGGCCCCGCCCGGCCCCTCGCGCGCGTCCCCGCGCGCCGGGCGCTCGCCGCCGCCGGCGTGGTCACCGCCGTGGGGCTCGTCGCGGGGACCGTCGTCAGCGGCGCGGAGGGCCTGGTGGGCGCCCTGGTCGCCGGCGCGCTGCTCGGCCTGCTGTTCGGCGGCGGCGTGGGCACCGACGCGGTGGCGAGTCGCGTGCGACGCAGTAGGCTCGCCGCGGTCACGCTCGGTGGGCTCGCGATCCGCTTCCTCGCCTACACCGGCACGCTGTGGGCCGTGGCAGCGACCGGGGTCGCGGACCTGCTCGTCGTGGCCGCGGTCACCGTGGTGGGGCTGACGGCCGCGCTCGCGGTGGAGCTGCGGGCCGCGCTGGCCCGTGGGCGGGGCCTGCAGACGCCTTGGGAGCGACAAGGAGCTGACCCGTGAAGGGGACTCTGGCTGCGATCGACTACGGGGGACCCTGGGAGGTCCCCCCGATCAACGAGCTGTTCGACTTCCCAGCGATCCCCGGCACCGAGAGCTGGGAGATCCTCGGGGTCTCGCTCTCGGTGAACCGCACCGTGCTGATGGTCTTCGCGGCGGTCATCATCATCGCCGCGTTCTTCCTCCACGCCACGCGCGGTGCCTCCGTGGTGCCGAACAAGGCCCAGAACCTCGCCGAGGGCTTCGTCGAGCTCATCCGCACCCAGGTGGCGCTGCCGAGCATCGGGCCCGAGGGCAACAAGGTCCTGCCCTTCCTCACCACGATCTTCGCCTACGTCTTCCTGCTGAACCTCTTCAAGCTGACCCCGGGGATCATGCTGCCCCCGACCTCGCGCATGGGGATCCCCGCGTTCCTGGCCGCGGTGGTGCTGGTCACCTACGTGGTGGTCGGCGTGCGCAAGCACGGCGGCTCCTACTTCAAGGACACGCTGTTCCCCCCGGGCCTGCCGCTGTGGACCTACCTGATCGTCACCCCGATCGAGCTGCTCTCGAACTTCGTGCTGCGCCCGGTGACGCTGGCCATCCGACTCTTCGCCAACATGGTCGCCGGCCACATCCTCGTGGTCCTCACGCTGATCACGATCCACGCGTTCCTGACCGTGGGCCTGTTCGGCGAGCCGCTGTCGGCCACCACGCCGATCGGCGTGGCCGCGCTGCTGGCCAGCCCGGCGGTGTTCGCCTTCGAGCTGCTCATCATCACCGTGCAGGCGTTCATCTTCACGATCCTGAGCGCCGTCTACATCGGACTGGCGATGGAGACGGAGCACTGACCCGGCTCCCCGGAGCCGACCCGGCCACCTGTCACTGACGTCGACGCGGCGCCGTGCGCCGCCCGCAAAGGAGAACCCGGTCATGGAGGCACTCGCAGCAGCGCTGGTCTACAGCATCGCCACGCTGGGTCCCGCCGCCGCCATCGGCGTGATCGTCATGAAGTCCGTCGAGTCCGTGGCACGCCAGCCCGAGTCCGAGGGCTCGGTCCGAGGGCTGATGATCCTCGGTGTGGCGTTCGTCGAGGCGCTCGCCATCCTGGGCTTCGTCCTCTTCTTCGTGGTCCTGTTCGCCTGACCAGAGCCCCCGCGGTCGATCCGATCAGGAGACCCCGATGAACGCACTCATCGCCAGCACCGTGGTCCTGGCCCAGGACGACGAGCAGCTGCAGCTGCTCCCCGACGCCGCCGAGCTCATCTGGGGGGCCGTCGCGTTCACCGTCCTCATGGCGATCATGGCCAAGGTGGTGTTCCCCCGGCTCAACACCACGCTCGACGAGCGGGCCGCGCGCATCCAGGGCCAGATCGAGGACGCCGAGGCCGTGCGCAACGAGGCCGAGCAGCTGCGGCGCCAGTACGAGGAGCAGCTGTCGGGCGCCCGCGACGAGGCCCAGCGCATCATCGACGAGGCGCGCGAGCAGGCCGAGCGCATCCGCGCCGACGCCCGCTCCCAGGCCGACCAGGAGGCCCAGCAGATCCTCGCGCGGGCGCGCGAGGAGGCCGAGGCCGAGCGCGGGCGCGTCGTCGCCGACCTGCGCAGCCAGGTCGCGTCGCTGTCGGTCGACCTCGCCGGGCGCATCGTCGAGCGCGAGCTCGACGAGGAGCGCCATCGCGAGCTGGTCGACGCCACCATCGACGAGCTGGCGGGGATGGGCCGATGAGCGAGCCGCAGCCCCCCAGCGACCCGGTGGTGCACGCCTACGCCGAGGCGATCCTGACCGCCGCGCGCGCCGAGGACGCGCTCGAGCGGGTCGAGGACGAGCTGTTCCAGTTCGCCCGAGCCCTCGAGCAGCACGGGGAGCTGCGGGACCGGCTCGCCGACCCGATGCTCGACACCGCCACCAAGCTGGAGGTGCTCGGCGACCTGATCGGCCGGCGCGCGCACCCGCAGACCGTCGCGGCGATCGTCTGGGTGATCCAGGCCGAGCGGGCCCGCCAGCTGAAGGCGATCGCCGACGGGCTGGTGGCGCTCGCGGCCCGCGAGCGGGCCCACAGCGTCGCCGAGGTCCGCTCGGCGGTGCCCCTGTCCGACGACCAGCAGCGGCGCCTCTCGGAGGCGCTCGAGCAGTCCACGGGCGTGCCGGTGGACGTCAAGGTGGTCGTGGACCCCGAGGTCGTCGGTGGCCTGGTGGTGCGCATGGGCGACACCGTCATCGACGGCAGCGTGGCCAGCCGCCTGAGCACGGTGCGCAGCCACCTCCAGAGCGCCTAGCCGGCGCCGCGCCGAGCCGCAACCGCGAGGAGCACACGCGATGACCGACCTGTCGATCTCCCCCGAGGACATCTCGAGCGTCCTGCGCTCCCGCCTGGACTCGCTGGACACGAGCCTGCACCGCGAGCAGGTCGGGCGCGTCGTCGAGGCCGGCGACGGCATCGCCCGTGTCGAGGGGCTGCCGCAGGCGATGGCCAACGAGCTGCTGGACTTCGGGCGCGGACCCGACGGCCTGACCGTCTACGGGCTGGCGCTCAACCTCGACGAGCGCACCATCGGCGCGGTGCTGCTCGGCGAGGCGGCCAGCGTCGAGGAGGGCGACGAGGTCCGCCCCACCGGCGAGGTGCTGAGCGTG
>PUKE01000269.1 GCA_003550425.1 Nitriliruptoria bacterium | reverse complement strand
GGGCTGGCCGCGCTGCGGCGGCTGACCGAGCGCCTCGAGCAGAGCCCGGCGTTCCTGCGCACCCTCGCCGACACGCCGCCGGTGGCCGAGCTGCTGGTCACCGTCCTGGGCGCCAGCCAGGTCGTGGGGGAGTGGCTCCAGCGCCAGCCGGAGGTCTTCACCGAGCTCACCGACCTCGAGGCGCTGGGACGACCGCGCGAGCGCGAGGAGCTGCAGCGCGTCGCCGACGGCCTGCGCCGCCGTGGCGGCGGCGACCCCGAGCGCGCGAGCGCCCTGCTGCGCAAGTTCAAGCGCCGCGAGGCCGCGCGCCTGGCGGTGCGCGACCTCGGGGGCATGGCGGAGCTGACCACCGTGTGCGGCGAGCTCACCGCGCTGGCGGAGGCCTGCCTGGAGGCCGGCGTCGCGATCGTGACGCCGCCGGGGGTGCGGCTGGCGGTGATCGGCATGGGCAAGCTCGGCGGCGGTGAGCTCGGGTACGCCAGCGACCTCGACGTGCTGCTGGTGCACGAGGGCGACGGCGCCCTCGCCGCCGAGGCGGCCGAGCGCCTCATCCCGCTGCTCGGCGAGATCACCCCGGAGGGGTCGGCGTTCGCGGTGGACCTGAAGCTGCGCCCCGAGGGCACCGACGGTCCGCTGACTCGCTCGCTGGAGGGCTACGAGCGCTACTACGAGCGCTGGAGCCAGCCGTGGGAGCTGCAGGCCCTCACCCAGGCCCGTCCCGTCGCGGGCGACGCTGAGCTCGGCGCGCGCTTCACCGCGCTCGTGGAGGACCTCGTCTACCCCGACCCGCTGCCGGTCGAGCGGCTGCGCGCCATGCGCACCATGAAGGCCCGCGTGGAGTCCGAGCGCTCCCGCCGCACCCGCCCGCGCACCACCCGCGCCCGGCGTGGCGGCCCGCGGCGCAGCGCCGGCGCGCTGCGCCCGACCACCCAGGGCACGGCCTACTCGCCTGCGGCCACCGGCGCCGCGATGGACGTCAAGCTCGGACCGGGCGGGCTGTCCGACGTGGAGTGGACGGTGCAGCTGCTGCAGCAGCGCCACGGCGGCGCCCGACCAGCGCTGCGGCGCGCGGGCACGCTGGCGGGGCTGCACGCCCTGATCGACGAGGGGCTGGTCGACGGCGAGGAGGCCAGCTGGCTGCGGGAGGGCTGGGAGCGGTGCAGTCGCGTGCGCAACGCCCGCTACCTCGCCGGTGCGAGGGACACCTCGGCGGTCCCGCAGGACGGCGCGGGTCTCGAGCGGCTCGCGCGGATGCTCGGCTACCCCCAAGGCGGCGGGCAACAGCTCCTCGACGACCTCGCGCGGACCACCCGACGGGTGCGCAAGGTCCACGAGCGCCTGTTCTACGACTGACGAGCCCCGTCGCTGGTGGGCGCCGTCACCCCTGATCGGTGGAGCGCCTGATAGCGTCCGCGCCCATGCGCGAGACGTTGCCGCTGCGCCCACCACCACGGCCCAACGACGCCACGATGGTCTGGAACGGCTGGGGCGACCCCGCCCGTCGACCCGGCCTGGACGGCCGCGACGAGCGGGTGCTCGCCGAGCTCCTCGGCGGCCCGCTGCCGCACACGCCCTCGGTGCGCCTCGAGGACGTCACGCTCCCCGAGGTGACGCTGCCCGGGCCCGTGCTGCGGCGGCTCGCCGGGATCGTCGGCGACGGCCACGTGCGGACCGGACGCCTCGCCCGGGTCGCCCACGCCACCGGCCGCGGCTACGCGGACCTGGTGCGCCTGCGACGCGGCGATGCCACGAGCGCGCCCGACGCGGTGGTCCTGCCCGCCGACCACCGCGAGGTGCAGCGCGTGCTGGAGGCGTGCGCGGCGCACGACGTGGCCGTGGTCCCCTTCGGCGGCGGCACCAGCGTGGTCGGCGGGGTCAACCCGCAGACGCGCGCACGCCCGGTGATCTCGCTGGACCTCGCGCGCCTGGAGGGGCTGCACCACCGCGACGCGACGTCGGGGACCGCGACCTTCGGGGCCGGCACGCGCGGCGGCGACGCCGAGCTCGCGCTGGCTGCCCAGGGGCTCACGCTCGGCCATCTCCCGCAGAGCGTGGAGCACGCCACCCTCGGCGGCTTCGTGGCGTCCCGGTCGGTGGGGCAGGCCTCCACCGGCTACGGGCGGATCGACGACCTCGTCGTCGCCGTGCGCGCCGCGACGCCTCAGGGCACGCTCGAGGCCGGGCACGTGCCCTCGAGCGCGGCCGGCCCCGACCTGCTGCGGGCGCTGCTCGGGTCGGAGGGCACGCTCGGGGTGATCACCGAGGTCACCGTCCAGGTGCGGCCCGCGCCCCGCACCCGCGCGTTCGCCGCCTGGTGGGTGCCCGACTTCGCCAGCGGGCAGCAGGCCCTGCGGACGCTGGCCCAACAGGGCCTGGCGCCCGACGTCGCACGCCTGTCCGACGAGCCGGAGACCCGCCTGGCGCTGGCGCAGCAGTCGGCCACCGCACGCGCCTACGTGCGCGCGCGGTCACGGCGCATCACCGGTTGCCTGCTCATCGCCGGCTGGGACGGGCAGGGATGGCAGGTCCGCGGTCGTCGCCGCGCCGCACGTCAGGCGCTGGGCGCGGTCGGTGCGCGTTCCCTCGGTGCCGCACCGGGGCGCGCCTGGGCCTCCCACCGATTCGACACGCCCTACCTGCGCGATGACCTGCTCGACCGTGGGGTGCTGGTCGAGACGCTGGAGACGGCCGCCTCCTGGCGGGAGCTGCCCGACCTGTACCGCGCGGTGCGCGAGGCGCTGACCGCCGCGCTCGCCGAGCGCGGCACCCCGCCCCAGGTGCTCACCCACGTGTCGCACGTCTATCCGACCGGCGCCTCGCTGTACCTGACGTTCCTCGCCCTCGCGCAGCGCGGCGCGGAGCTCGCACAGTGGGCCCACGCCAAGCAGGCGGCCTCACAGGCGATCCTCGCCGCCGGCGGCACGATCACCCACCATCACGGGGTCGGGGCCGATCACCGCCCCTGGTACGGCCACGAGCTCGGCGCGGTCGGCGCGCTCGCGCTGCGCGGCCTGAAGGACGCCCTCGACCCGACCGGCATCTGCAACCCGGGGATCCTGCTGCCCGACCCCTGAGGCGCCTCACGGCACCCGGACCGAGCACGCGCGAGGCCCCCACCCGCTCGGGTGGGGGCCGCTCCGCGTCCGTCAGGTCGCCCGAGGGCGACCCCAGGCAGGCCAGCGCTGACCGCTGGCCTGCGACGCTGGGCTAGATGTCGTAGTACAGGTGGAACTCGTAGGGGTGCGGCTGCAGCCGGACCTGCGAGACCTCCTCGTCCATCTTGTACTCGAGGTGGGGCTCGACGACGTCCTCGGTGAACACCCCGCCCTCGAGCAGGAACTCGTTGTCGTCCTCGAGGGCCGTCAGCGCCTCCTCGAGGCTCGCCGGGACGCTGGGGAGGTTCTCCAGCGCCTCGCGCGGCAGGTCGTAGATGTCCTTGTCCACCGGGTCCGGCGGCTCGATCTTGTTGCGCACCCCGTCGAGGCCGGCCATCAGCATCGCGCTGTAGGCCAGGTAGGGGTTGCAGGACGGGTCGGGCACGCGGAACTCGATGCGCTTGGACTTCGGCGACTTCGAGTACACGGGGATGCGGCAGGCCGCCGAGCGGTTGCGCTGGCTGTACACGAGGTTCACTGGCGCCTCGTAGCCGGGCACCAGGCGGCGATAGCTGTTGGTGGTCGGGTTGGAGAACGCCAGGATGCTCGGCGCGTGCTTGAGGATGCCGCCGATGTAGTGGCGGGCGATGTCGGACAGCTGGGCGTACCCGGTCTCGTCGAAGAACAGCGGCTGGTCACCGCGCCACAGCGACTGGTGGGTGTGCATGCCCGAGCCGTTGTCCTCGACGATCGGCTTGGGCAGGAAGGTCACCGACTTGTTGTAGCGACGCGCCACGTTCTTGACGATGTACTTGAACAGCATCGTCTTGTCGGCCATCGACAGCAGCGTGTCGAACTTGATGTCGATCTCGGCCTGCCCGGCGCTGCCGACCTCGTGGTGCTGGACCTCCACCTCGATGCCGCACTGCTCGAGGACGGCCACCATCTCCGAGCGCAGGTCCTGGTAGTGGTCCATCGGCGGGACGGGGAAGTAGCCCTGCTTGTGCCGCGGCTTGTAGCCGAGGTTGGGGCCCTCCTCCTTGCCGGTGTTCCACGGCGCCTCGACGGAGTCGATGAAGAAGTAGCTGCGCCCCGGCGCGCTGTCGAACCGGATGTCGTCGAAGATGAAGAACTCCGGCTCGGGGCCGAAGAAGGCCTTGTCAGCGATCCCCGACCCGGTCAGGTGCTGCTCGGCCTTCTGCGCGATGTAGCGCGGGTCCCGCGAGTAGGGCTCGCCGGTGACCGGGTCCTGCACGAAGGCGTTCAGGATCAGGGTCTTGCGGTCCCGGAACGGGTCCACGACCGCGGTGTTGGCATCGGGCACCAGCACCATGTCGGATTCCTGGATGTCCTGGAAGCCGCGCACCGATGAGCCGTCGAAGCCCGCGCCCTCGGTGAACAGGTCCTCGCTCAGCGCGTGCGCCGGCATGGTGAAGTGCTGCATCAGCCCGGGCAGGTCGCAGAACCGCAGGTCCACGAACTCCACGCCCTCGTCGGACACCTTCTTCAGGACGTCGTCTGGTGAGCTCCCCAACGTTGCTCCTTTGCGCTCGTCAACATGACCACGAGGCGCGGCCATGCCGGCCTCGGGCGCAGCGGAGGAGCCAGCCGCCGGGAGCCTGCCCCCAGCCCGGAGCCGGTCGGGAGGCTCGCCCCCGGAACGGCCCGGTGCGCCAGGGCTGTGCCCTGTCGCCCCCGGCCGCTGTTGGGGCCAGGGGCGAGC
Source organism: Nitriliruptoria bacterium (assembly GCA_003550425.1). Lineage (GTDB taxonomy): Bacteria > Actinomycetota > Nitriliruptoria > Euzebyales > Egibacteraceae > PUKE01. Next base: position 1,272 of record PUKE01000269.1, on the reverse strand, counting down.
CACCGGATCGGCGGCGCTCCGCCGTGCCGACGCAGAACCTAGGGCACCGGCTTTCCCGGGGGGTTACCCGACCGTTTCGAGTGCGTTACAGCTCGCCGCGCTCGGGCTCGCCCCAGTCCAGGTTCAGGTCGCCGAAGTCCCCGCGCGTGCCCTTGGCGCTCGCAGCGTCGCGCACGCGGTCGGGATCGGCGGCCGGGGAGTCCTCGCGGGGCTCGGAGGGGCCCAGCACCGGCTGGTCGGGACGCATCCAGACGGTGCGCTGGGGGAGCGGGATCTCGATGCCCTGCGCATCGAAGGCGGCCTTGATCCGGCGGCGCAGCTCGCGCTCCACCTGCCACTGGGTCAGCGGCGCCACGCGCACCGCCAGGCGGATCACCACGCCGTCCTCGGCGAGGTCCTGCACGCCCCAGATGGACGGGTCGTCGTAGCACAGCGGCGCCCAGTCCTCCTCGGCGCGCAGCTCCTCGGCTGCGCGGAGCATGACCGCGGCGGCCTCGTCGGCATCGGTCCCGTAGGCCACGCGGATGTCGAGCAGCGCCTGGGCCCACTCCTGGCTCATGTTGCCCACGCGGCGGATCTCGCCGTTGGGGACGTGCCACAGCGTGCCGTAGATGTCGCGCAGGCGCGTGGTGCGCAGCCCGATGCCCTCGATGGTGCCGATCGCCTCGCCGATGTCGACGACGTCGTCGATGCCGTACTGGTCCTCGATCAGCATGAACAGCCCCGACAGCACGTCCTGCACGATCTTCTGGGCGCCGAAGCCGAGGGCCACGCCGGCCACCCCGGCGCCCGCCAGCAGCGGTCCGAGGCTGATCCCGAACTCGCCGAGGACGAGCATCGCCGCGATCAGGGCGATGGCCACGCCGCTGACGCTGCGCAGCACCCCGCCGATGGTCTCGGTGCGCATCGACGCGCGCTGCACGTCGATCTCGCCGGTCTGGCCGAGCGGGCCGCGGGAGCGCAGCCGGGCCAGGCGCTGCACGCCCCGCTCGCGCATCGAGCGCGTGAGGCGCTTGATGAGGCGTCGCACCACCTGGTGGGCGAGCACCGCGAGGACGATGATCAGGACGATCCGCAGCGCCGACAGCGACGCCTCGGTCACGGCCTCCTCGCCGAGGAGGTCGTCCACGGCGTCGGTCACGGCGAGGGACGGCAGGAGGGCGGGCATCGTGCCTCCGGGTCAGCCGGTCGCGTCCGCGCCGACCGCCGGTCGGGTCCACACGCCGGCGCGCTCGGCCTGTCGCCCGGCCCGATAGCTGGAGCGCACGAGCG
>PUKE01000304.1 GCA_003550425.1 Nitriliruptoria bacterium | reverse complement strand
CGGGACGCCCGTTCGTAACCTGCCGGGTTACGCAGCTCTACCCTGCCGGCGTCTGCATCTACTTCTACCTTGCGTTCTACAGCAAAGGGGTGGAGGAGCCGGCCGAAGCGTTCGCCGAGCTTGAGCGCGCCGCGCGTGACGAGATCCTGGCCGCCGGTGGGTCGCTTTCGCATCACCACGGTGTCGGCAAGCTTCGGGCCGCATTCCTCGACCGCATTCACTCAGACGCCTCCCTGACTGTCCTGCAGCGCGTGGAGGACGCTCTCGACCCCGGTAACGTCTTCGCACTCGCTAACCACCGGGTGAGCAGGCGCCTGACGAGCACCGGTGCGGTCGGCGCCGGGGCGCGGTCGCGCTTCGATAGGTCGAACGCCGGCGACGGTCACGGGACCGCGGATCGCCCGGCTTCCGAAGGACCCGCAACCGACGGCAAACCACGAACCGGTAGCGATACCAGCACCGAACGGGTATAGCGTAGAATGAGCCTCAGCCGAAAGACCGGAGACAAGCCGCACCTGCTTCTAACCGGCGCCACCGGGTTCCTCGGCAAGGTGGTGCTCGAGCAGGCGCTGCGCCGAGATCCGGGCCTCAGGGTTACGCTGATCATGCGTCCGCGGGGAAAGCGCAGCGCGGCAGCGAGGTTCCGGCGCCTGAGCTCATCGCCGTGTTTTGCCCGCCTTCCGAATGGCTGGACCAAGCAGGTTGCCCTAGTTGAGGGGGACCTCTCGCAACCCGGGGCCGGGCTCACTGCCGACGACCACAACACGCTCGTCGAACAGGTTACGCATGTAGTCAACTGCGCCGCCTCGATCGATTTCGACCTGCCGATGAACGACGCGCTCAGAGCAAACGTCGACAGTGCCCTGAACGTAATGGAACTTGCGCGTGCCTGCGGGGGCCTGCAGTCGGCGGTCAACGTGTCTACCGCTTATGTGACACCGCATAGAGCCGACGCCCCGATCTACGAAGAGCCGCCGCCCCTGACCGAGTCGGCCTCGGAGCTCTATAACCGCATCCGACGCGGGGGCTACGAAAGCGAACGCCGCCTGCTTGAGCAAAACGCACGGCCGAACAGCTACACGCTAACCAAAGCCCTGTGCGAGCATCTGCTGATCGAGCGCTACGATGATCTTCCGCTTACGATCCTGAGGCCGAGCATAATCTCGGCTGCGCGCGCCGAACCGTTCCCCGGTTGGATAGACAGCGGCGCTGCCTTTGCCGCCTTCGTGTACCTCGTCGGAGCAGGCCACCTGCAGGAACTAATCGGGGATCCGCGCGCGAAGCTCGATATCGTACCCTGTGACGTCGTCGCGGCCCATATACTCGGGGAGCTCTTCGATCCTCCGGCGTCACTCGAGCGGCCGCGCATTCGGCATTCAACAGCCGGACTCGACCAGTCGGCTACCATCGGGGAGGCCGCAACCGAGATCACCCGGTTCTTTCACCATTATCCGGTTGACCGCCCGCCGCGGATCCGCTATCTGGGGCCCAATCCGTATGCGCTCTCGCTCTCGCGCGCATTGAGCAACGCGTTCGGGCTGCTCGCGATGCGCGGCTCAATGTTCCGAAGGCGAGCAAGGGAGAAGCGCCGGCAAGCGGATGAGATGAACGCACGCTTCCGCTATTTCACGCTGAACACCTTCAGGTTCCGCTCGAGCTTGAACTGGCCCCCTCCGCCGTTGGACCCGCGCGAATACATTCGAACCGTCTGCCGCGGAGTCTACCGTCATATGATGCGCCGGGACGAGCACGAGCTGCTGGTGGCCGGACGCCGTCACGGACGCGGGCAGCACGACTGGAACTGGCTCATCTCCTACCCCGTCGGTGGGGCCGCCACCCGGCTCAGCCTCTACCGTGTCCGCACGCGCCTTGCGCGTTGGGCGCACCGGGTTACGATCGACGAGCCGTCGCTGATCGAAGCGCGCGAACAGGCTCCGCCGGGGGCGTTGCTCATCATGCACCCGGTGGCCGCGCACTCGATAAGCACCGCGGCACTGCTGACCGCCTACACCATTCTCACGCGCCCGAACGTACAGTTCGGGTCAGTCTGGGTGCTGTCCGAGGACCGCCTGCCGCAATCGGTGAGCGCGCTGCTTCCACATGGACCGGAGCTTCCCCGCGCCCATCGCCGCCCCTGGGTTATTGCCGCCCGTGACGACGCCGGCGAAACCCCTACCGGTACCGTGCACGACAGCGCTGAACCGTTGAATCGCCTGCTTGCTGCCGGTGCGACGCTTAGCCGCGTAGTGGTGGATCTTACCACCGTCCCGGACGAGCACAGCCTCACGCAACAGGAGGACGCCTCGACCTTCCTGATCGGCCGCGCTGCCGGGTCCGGTGGTACGCGGCTGCTGCGCCGGATCGCCCGAAGCCTGCCGCCGCACCACTGCCACGTGCGAGCCGCGCACCTGCGCTTCCGGCTCGAGGAAGCCTCAGTTACTCACCGTGCCGCGACTGAGCTTCGGTCTTCTCACGTGCGGCCGATGCCTCAACCTTGAGGATTCCAATTCGGTCGAACAACGGGTTCAACCACCCGGTGGTGATGCAGTAGTAGGTGTCGTACGGCGCTATGTGGTGCAGGTCGTGGTTTTCCTTGGTCAGAATCAGGCCCCAGCGCTGCAGAGCCGCTATCGGACGAGGCGGATTTTCCACGTGCGCCCACTTGTGAAACTGATTGGTCAGGAGCACCGTGATAAGAACCAGCGCCCCAAGGGTGGCACCGAACACGCCGGCCCCGGTTTCGTACGGGCCAAGCCACACCACGACGGCGAGTGGAATCAAGGACAGAATGCAGGTATTGGCATTGGCTTCTATGAAGCCGCGACGGGTAATACCCTTCGGGTCGACATGGTGATCGCGGAACGGCTTACAGAAACGTTTCCCGACGAAAGGGGTATCCTCAGTTCCGTAGTTGTCGGCGAGGAAATGGACGATACCCGACAGGAGATCCGAGATCAGTAATGCGAGCGGCAACGCCAGAAGCGGCCATACAATTCTCTGCGCCAGTGTCCGCTCGGCGTACGCCTCGAACAGATAAGCCAACAGAATGGCCAGCAGAACGAAGAACACCACAAAAGCTCCGGTGTCGACAATCCTGCGGCCGAGTGTGTTGCCGCCTTCGGCTCCGGTATTCGGCATGTTACCCATACGCACACCCCAATGTATTCGCTCGGCCGGGAGCACTCGGCAGATATGCCCCCGAGCCCGGCTGTTGTTGATCGCTGTGATCAATCCGGCGAGCAACGCTCGCACACCTATATATTACCGTTTTTCTAAACAATTTTAACACTGGTTTGCGTCGCCCGCCAAGCCCGGATAGTCCGCTTGCCGTGCCCTCGGTCCGGCTCGATCCGGCTCGGTCCGCCTCGGTCCGGCGGCACTTGACAGAATGCAGCTGCGAGGGGATGATAATCGGCACACCCGTTAGCATTCGGAGTATCATGGGCTGCACCACCGGTCGCGCGTTCGCGAGGTGGTGCTTGTCGTTTTCGGACACCTGACCCAACTCCTGCAGCGGTTTTCATCAACACGGAATCAGTTCAGGTTAGAGGTGTTCGCTATGAGAGAAAAAAAGAATGGATCGACCGGACTGTTCGGCTCGAGTGCAAAGGCGCTGGAACTGAATATCGATCGCTACCTCACGCTTGTCGAGCAGAGCGCGCTGTTGCTCGAAGACGCGATCAAGAAGTACCTCGACGGCAAGTTCGAGCTGTTCGAACACCAGCGCAGCGAAATCGACAATACCGAGCGCGAAGCCGATAATCTGCGCCGTGACATAAAACATCGGCTTTATGCGGAGATGCTGATTCCGGACTCCCGCGGGGATGTCCTCGCGCTCCTGGAAACGCTCGACAACGTAACCGACAAGGCGAAGGACGTATCGAGCCATTTCAGCATCGAGCGCCCGGAGGTATACCCGTTCCTGAGCGACGACTTTCGCGAGCTGATGGAGACCTGCGTCAAAACCGTAGGAGAGGTCACACTTGCGGTCCGGGCTTTTTTCCGGGAGTTGTACCGGGTCACCGAACATGTGGAGAAGGTGCATTACTGGGAGCATCAGGCCGACGAGATCGAGGAGCGCATCAAGCGCAAGGTGTTCCGCGCGGAGGGCATCCCCGAGTTCAGCAAGCGCGTGCATATGCGCTATTTCGCCGAACGGATTTCCCAAATCGCCGATGAAGCTGAGGCGGTCGCCGATCGCTTGTCTGTATACGCTATCAAGCGCAGCATCTGATTCGCCGGAGCGTTTATGGAAATCGCAGGGCTGATCTTTCTTACGAGCGGGCTCTATATGGGCTGGTCCCTCGGCGCAAACGACGCCGCTAACATCTTCGGCACCGCAGTGGGCACGCGCATGGTGCGCTTCCGCACCGCGGCAGTGATCTGCGCCATATTCATCACGCTTGGAGCCGTCATAAGCGGCGCCGGAGCTGCCGGCGGTTTAGGGGCGCTGGGAGCGGTAAACGCGTTGCCGGGCTCGTTTGTGGTGTCAGCCTGCGCAGCGCTGACGGTCACCTTCATGACGCGGGCGGGGCTTCCGGTATCAACCACGCAGGCAATCGTCGGAGGCATTATCGGGTGGAACCTGTTTTCAGGCTATCCAACAGACCGCGATGCGCTCACCACAATCGTCGGGACCTGGTTCTATGGGCCCCTGTTGGGCGCGCTGATCGCGTTCCTGCTGTATTTTTTGGTGAAAACGATCCTCGAGCGGCTGAACATCCACCTCATCCACCTCGATCGCTACACGCGAATCGGCCTGATCTTAGCCGGCGTATTCGGCGCGTACAGTCTGGGAGCGAACAACATGGCCAATGTAGTCGGCGTGTTCGTCGCTGCCAGTCCGTTTCGGGATATGTCGGTTGCCGGTGTCCAGATAACCGGAGCTCACCAACTGTTTGCGGTCGGGGGCATAGCGGCATCGGTGGGCGTTGCCACCTATTCGAGACGCGTCATGATGACGGTAGGCTCACACCTCTACAAGCTCTCCCCGGTGTCGGCCTTTATCGTCATCGCCTCCACCGCCACCGTGCTGTTCCTGTTTGCATCAGAAGGGCTCGAAGCGTGGTTGCAGGCGCGCGGCCTGCCGAGCTTCCCGCTGGTACCGGTCTCGCAGTCTCAGGCGGCAGTCGGCTCTATTATCGGGATCAGCCTGGCTCGAGGGGGCCGCAACCTCAACCTGAAGCTGCTGCGTAACATCGTTCTCGGTTGGGCGGCCACGCCGGCAGCCGCCGCTGCGCTGTCCTACATCGCCCTGTTCTTCATGCAAAACGTGTTCATGCAGCAGGTTTACGTATAGCGGTAGACATTAGCTGCCCTGTAAGGTATTGTGTAGGGAGTGTTACCATACTTTACACGATACGGTAGCCATCCTGACCGCCAGGGAGGTCCGCATGTCGACGGCCGCCCCCGTTTCAACTCATAGTTTCATCGCCGATCTGCGCCGCCGCGTAGCATCCGTATTCCGCTCGGAAGCCGCAGAGGACCATTACATGCAACGTGGGATGCCGCGCGAGCTGATAAACACGGTGCTGGCAGCCAACCCGCTGTCGGTGTTCATCCCTTCACGGCATGGCGGACGCGGTCAACGCGTGCACGAGTGTCTGGCGATGCTAGAAACCTGTTCGTACGTATCGCTTCCGCTCTCACTGACGCTGGGCATAAACGGAGCGTTATTCCTGCAGCCGGTCTCGAAGTACGCCGATGAAGATCTTCAGCACAGCGTTTTCGACCGTTTTCTGCATCACAAGGCGCTCGGAGGGCTGATGATTACCGAGCCGGAGTTCGGCACCGAAGCGCTGCGCATGCGCACGAGCTTCGTCGAGACCCCGAACGGGTATCACCTGCAGGGTGTGAAACACTGGGGCGGGCTCACGGGTCACGCCGATTTCTGGCTGCTGACCGCCCGCGGCCGGACTGCACAGGATGAGCTTGAGCGCAGTATCAGCTTTTTCGTCTGGGATCGCAGCCTCGGAGGTATTGAGGTGGAGGAGTACTACCCGAGCCTCGGTCTCTACATGATACCCTATGGGCGCAACAGGATCGACACGGTGGTTCCCCACGAGCGTCGCTTTGCTCCGGTGACCAGCGGGGTACGCATGTTGCTCGACCTGCTGCATCGCAGCCGCCTCCAGTTCCCGGGCATGGCGATGGG
>PUKE01000131.1 GCA_003550425.1 Nitriliruptoria bacterium | reverse complement strand
CGCGGATCGCGGCACGCGGCACGCGACACGCGACTCGTGTTGACGCGGGCGAGGCAGCGCCCCTCCCTGCGCCTCAGGCGGGCGCCGGCTCGAGCGCGCGTCGTGCCTCGCGCCGCTCGTTCAGCGTCTGCACGCCGCGGGCGACGCTCGCTGCGATCGGCACGGCCAGGAACGCGCCGAGCACCCCCAGCAGGATCGCGCCAGCGGTGATCGAGACGAGCACCGCGAGGGGGTGGAGGGCGGTCGCGCGCCCGAGGACCAGCGGGGCGAGCACGTTGCTCTCCAGCTGCTGGACGCCGACGACGATCGCGAGCACCAGCAGCGCGATGAACGGTCCGCTGGCGGCGAGGGCCACGAGGACGGCGACCGCGCCGGTGACCACCGCCCCGACGATCGGGAACAGCCCACCGAAGAACACCAGCACCGCGAGCGGCAGCGCCAGCGGCACGCCGAGGATCCACAGGCCCAGGCCGATGCCGATCGCGTCGACCACGGCCACGAGCAGCTGCCCCCGGAAGTATGCGCCGACGGTGTTCCAGGCCCGCAGCCCCACGGCCTCGACGTCGTCGCGGACCCCGCGCGGGAAGAGGTTGCGGGCCCAGCGGCCGAGGCGGTCGCCGTCCTTGAGATAGAAGAACAGCACGACCACCAGCAGCAGCGTCATCCCGGCGATCTCCGCGACCGCGGTGGCCGCCCCCAGGGCGCCGGCCCGCGCCAGCTCCAGCGCGGCGTCGACGTCGATCTGGTCCACGAGCTCGTTGATCTGGGTGCGGACCTCGGTGGCGTCGATGCCGAACGGGGTGGTCTCGTCGAGGAAGGTCTCGACCTCGACGATCCCCTCCTCGACCGAGGCGACCAGCTCGGGGATCTCGTCGCCGATCTGGGGGACGAGGATCGTCCCGACCCAGCCGAGCAGCGCGAACACCGCCAGGATGGTGGCCAGCGACGCCAGCGCGCGGGGCACGCGCACGCGGCGCAGCAGCGCCACGAGCGGGGCGAGCAGCGCCGCCGGGAACAGCGCGAGCACCAGCGGGACGACCACCAGCCGCAGTTGCCCGACCGCGAGGCCGACCACGACCGCCGCGGCGGCCAGGCCGATGACCGCCCAGGCGTAGACCCCCGCGCGCAGCATCGGGTAGCGCATCAGGTGGTCGCCGAGGGTGCGGCGACCGGTCATCGCAGCGGCGGCACCATCAGCCGCGCCCGCGCCGACCGGGCTCGCGTGGCCATCGGGCGCTGCCGGGGCCTCGCCCCCCGATGACGACGAGGCCGCCCCGTCTCCGGCGCCGGGCTCCGCGGCCGTGGGACCCGCGCCCTGCGAGGCCGCGCCCTCGGCCGCCGCGTGGCGCGACGCGCGGCCCGGCTCCTCCTCGGGGTCGGGGCGTGCGGCTCGCAGCAGGCGGCGCATGCTCACAGCTCCTGGGCGGTGGGCACCAGCGAGATCTCGACGGTGGACAGCTCGTGAGGTCGGTCGAGCGCCTCGGCGATCGCCGCGGCGATCTGCTCGGGGGCCACGCCCAGGCTGCGCATGCGGTCGTGGAAGCGCGCGGCGGTCTCGTCCTCGCGGGCCTGGTCGGCCACGAGGTCGGTCTCGACGATGCCGGGCGAGACGGTCGTGACGCGCACGCCGTCGTCGAACAGCTCCTTGCGCAGCCCCGTGGCGATGGCGTGGGTCGCATGCTTGGTGGCCGAGTAGACCGTGCCCGTCGGGCGGGGCACGCGCCGGCCGGACATGGAGCTGACCATGACGACGTCGGGCCGCGGCGAGGCCTTCAGGTGGGGGATCGCTGCCTGGGTGACCGCCAGCAGGCCGAGGACGTTGACGTCGACCATGGCGCGCCAGTCCTCGATCGAGGTGTCGGCGATCGTGCCGAGGCGGAACACCCCGGCGTTGTTGACGAGCACGTCCAGGCCGCCGAGCCGCTCGGCCGCGACGGCCACGCCCTCGGCGGCCGCCTCGGGATCGGACACGTCGCAGGGCACGGCCACCCCACCGGTCTCCTCGGCGAGGGCCTCGAGGCGCTCGCGGCGGCGGGCGAGCCCGGCGACGCGATGGCCCTGCGCGGCCAGCCGGCGGGCCGTGGCCTCGCCGATGCCCGACGAGGCGCCGGTGATCAGCACGCGCCGCGGCGGGTCCGGCGCGGCGGACTCCCGCGCGTCGACCGGGTCCGCGTCGGACTGGTCCGCGTCGCTTCGGTCCATCGTCGTGGCCTCCTCGGCGTCAGCGTCGCGCGGGTGGGTCCTCGCTGCGGGCGAGGTGCACCCGGAGCACGTCGATCATCGCGGGCACGTCGGCGGTGTGCGCCTGCTCGCGGATGGAGTGCATCGACAGCATGGGATGCCCCACGTCCACCGTCTGCAGGCCCAGACGGGTGGCGGTCAACGGCCCGATGGTCGAGCCGCAGGGCAGGTCGCCGCGCGTGACGAAGTGCTGCACCTTGGTGCCCGCGTCGGCGGCGCAGGCGGCGAACCAGGCGGTCCCGCCCGCGTCGGAGGCGTAGGCCTGGTTGGCGTTGTGCTTGATCACCGGGCCACCGCCGAGGTGGGGGCGGTGGCGCCCCTCGTGCTTGTCGGCGTAGTTGGGGTGCACCGCGTGGGCGGTGTCGGCGCTGACGAGCAGCGAGCGGGCCAGCGCGCGCCGGCTCGCCTGCGGGTCGGGGTCGGTGGCGGCGGCCACGCGCTCCAGCACGTCGGCGAGGAACGAGCCGCGGGCGCCCTCGGCCGTGCCCGAGCCGACCTCCTCGTGGTCGTTGGCGACCAGCACCGCCGTGGCGGGCGAGGCCTCAGCGGACAGCAGCGCCTCCAGCCCCGCATGGCAGGACGCGAGGTTGTCGATGCGCGGGGCGAGCAGCCACTGCCCGTCCGCGCCGCCGCGGGCGGAGGGCTGGGTGTCGGCGGTCACCAGGTCGAGGCCGGTGATGGCGTCGGGCTCCACGTCGAGGTGCTGGCCGAGCAGGTCGCGCAGCCCACGGTCGGTGCCGTCGATCTGCGACCAGGTCGGCACGACGTGCTGCTGGGGGTTCGGCCGGAAGCCCTCGTCACGGATCTCCCGGTGCAGGTGGATGGCCAGCGAGGGGATGCGCAGCGGCGCGCCGGGCAGGTGCACGCGGCGCAGCACGGGCCCCTGCGGGGTGTCGACCGCGACGCGTCCCGCGAGGGTGAGGTCGCGGTCGAACCAGGTGTGCAGCAGCGGCCCGCCGTAGACCTCGCAGCCGAGCAGCCGGTGGCCAGCACGCTGGTCGTCGGGCTCGGGGCGCACCTTCAGCGCGGGCGAGTCGGTGTGCGCGCCGACGAGGCGGAACCCGCCCTCGGAGGGCGGCTCCTCGCCGAGGCGCAGGGCGATCAGGCTGCCGCCGTCGCGGACGGTGTAGACGCGGTCGCCCGGCGCGAGCGCCCAGCGGTCGGCCTCGTCGAGGTGGACGTAGCCGGCCGCCTCCAGGCGCGCGGCCATCGCAGCCACCGCGTGGTGCGGGCTCGGGCTGGCGTCGATGAACGCCAGGAGGTCGTCGGCGTGGTGGTCGGCCATGGGCTCGCGTCTCCGGCTCGTGGGTGCAGCGGGGCCGAGCGCCGAGTCTAGGCCCCCGCGCCGCCGCGCTCGCCGCGATCCACAGGCCGCCTAGGCCGCCTACGCCGTGCCGAAGGCCTCGGCCAGCAGCTGCTGCTGCTCGAGCTCGTGCACCGTCTGCGAGCCGGTGGCGGGCGCCGGGCTCTCCTCCCGGCTGGTCAGCCGCAGCGGCAGGCCGCGCTGGTCGAGCAGCGCCGAGAGTCGCCGGCCCACGAACGGCCAGGCGCCCATGTTCTCGGGCTCCTCCTGGACCCAGACGACCTCGCGAGCGTCGGGGAAGGCGTCGAGATGATCGCGGATCTGCTCGCCCGGCCACGGGTACAGCTGCTCGACGCGCACCACGGCGGCGGCGTGCCCCTCGGCGTCGCGGCGCGCCTTCAGCTCGTGGGCGACCTTGCCGCTGGCGAGCAGCACCCGCTCGACGCCCTCGGGTGCGTCGGGATCGCCGATCGTCTCCGCGAAGGCGCCCTCCTCGAAGGCGGCGGTGGGGCTCGTCGACGCCGAGGCGCGCAGCATGCTCTTGGGCGTGAGGATCACCAGCGGCTTGCGGATCTGCCGGTGCATCTGGCGACGCAGCAGATGGAAGTGCTGCGCGGCGGTGGTGGGGTAGGCGACCTGGATGTTGTCCTGGGCGGCCAGCACGAGGAACCGCTCGAGCCGCGCCGAGGAGTGCTCGGGGCCCTGCCCCTCGTAGCCGTGGGGGAGCAGCAGGACGAGCCCGCTGGTCTGGCCCCACTTGTCCTCGGCGGCCACGATGAACTGGTCGATGACGACCTGCCCGCCGTTGACGAAGTCGCCGAACTGGGCCTCCCAGCACACCAGCGCGCCCTTGTCGGCCACCGAGTAGCCGTACTCGAAGCCCATCGCGGCGAACTCCGACAGCGGGGAGTCGTGCAGCATGAGCCTCGCGCGCCCGCCGGCGAGGGTCGACAGCGGGATGTGCTCGCGCTGGGTGTGGTAGTCGATCAGCACCCCGTGGCGCTGGCTGAAGGTGCCGCGGCGCGAGTCCTGGCCGGCCAGGCGCACCGGGAAGCCCTCGAGCAGCAGCGAGCCGAGGGCGAGCGCCTCGCCCATGGGCCAGTCGACCGCGTCGGCGTCGAGCATCCCCCGGCGCTTCTCCAGCTGCTTGCCGAGCTTGGGGTGGACGGTGAAGTCCTCGGGCCAGGTCGTCACCGCCTGGACGACCTTCTCGAGCATCCCCCGGTCCACGCCGGTGTCGACCGGCGGCAGCACGCCGGCCGGCTCGGGGCGCTCGAACCGCTCGGGGGACGGTGGCGTCGACTCGCGCGTGGCCTGCAGCGACGCCTCGAGCCGGTCGCGGAACTCGTCCATGGCGGCCTCGGCCTCGTCCACGGTCAGGTCGCCGCGGTTGACGAGCTCCTCGGTGTAGAGCTTGCGCACGCTGCGCCGACGCTCGATGCGCGAGTACATGGTCGGCTGGGTGTAGCTCGGGTCGTCGCCCTCGTTGTGACCGTGCCGCCGGTAGCAGTACAGGTCGACGACGACGTCCTTGCCGAACGCCTGCCGGAACTCGAACGCCAGGCGCATGGCCCGCACGCAGGCCTCGGGGTCGTCGCCGTTGACGTGGAGGATCGGCGCCTGGACCATCTTCGCCACATCGGTGGCGTAGGTGCTCGAGCGGGCGTCCGACTGACCGGTGGTGAACCCGAGCTGGTTGTTGATGACCAGGTGGACGGTGCCGCCGACGCGGTAGCCCCGCAGCTGGCTCATGGTCAGGCACTCGGCGACCACGCCCTGGCCGGCGAAGGCCGCGTCGCCGTGGACCAGCACCGGCAGCACCGCTGCGTGGTCGTCGAGGTCGGCGCCGGTGGCGCCGCGCTGGTCGAGCTTGGCGCGAGCCATGCCGAGCACCACCGGGTCGACCGCCTCGAGGTGGCTGGGGTTGCTCGACAGCGTCACGGTGATCGGGTTGCCCGCCGGCGAGGTCCGACGCCCCACCGCCCCGAGGTGGTACTTCACGTCGCCCGAGCCCTGGATGGAGCTCGGGTCGATGTCGCCCTCGAACTCGCGGAAGACCTTCTCGTGGCTCTTGTGCAGGATGTTGGTGAGCACGTTGAGCCGACCGCGGTGGGCCATCCCCATGACGGCCTCGTCGATGCCGGCGTCGGCGGCGGCGTCGTACAGCGCGGCGAGCATCGGGATCGTGCTCTCCGCGCCCTCCAGCGAGAAGCGCTTGTGCCCCAGGTACTTGGTGTGCAGGAACTTCTCGAAGGCCTCCGCGTGGTTCAGGCGCGACAGGATGCGCCGCTGCTCGTCCTCGGCCAACTGCGGGCGCACGCCCTCGACGCGCTGCTGCAGCCAGGCCTTCTCCTCGGGCTCCGAGGAGTGCATGTACTCCACGCCGACGGTGCGGCAGTAGGCGTCGCGGAGCACGTCGAGCGCCTCGGCGAGGGTCATGCGGCTGCGCCCGGCCAGGTCGCCGGTGGCGAACTCGCGGTCGAGGTCCCAGATGGTCAGCCCATAGGCGGCGGGGTCGAGCTCGGGGTGGACGCGCTGGAAGGTGGTGGCCAGCGGGTTGAGGTTGGCGATCAGATGGCCGCGCACCCGGTACTGGTTGATGAGCTTCTGGACCTGCACCTGCT
>PUKE01000294.1 GCA_003550425.1 Nitriliruptoria bacterium | reverse complement strand
TCCTGTCGCAGCAGGCAGACCCGTCCGAGCGGTGCCTGGTGGCCGAGGACGCCGACGGCGCGGTCGTGGGCTTCTGCGCGGTCGGGCCCGTTCGCGACCAGCCCGAGGGTGGGGCAGCATCAGCGGCCGTCGAGGGTGCGGGAGGCGGGGAGACCGCGGCCAGTGATGGCGAGGTCCGCGCCATCTACGTCGATCCACACCGCCTGCGTCAGGGCGCCGGCCGCGCGCTGCTGACCGCCGGGGAGGATCACCTGCGCGTCGCCGGCTACCGCGAGGCGATCCTATGGGTCCATCCCGACAACGGTCCCGCTCGCGGGTTCTACGAGGCCTGCGGTTGGGAGGCGGACGGAGCCCACCGCCATGAGCGGCTCGGCGACACGCTGGTGCCGGAGGTGCGCTACCGCCGGTTGCTGTGCTGACCTCAAGCTCGCGGCCTGCCGCGAGACCACCGAGACGACCACCCGGCCACCTGACCACCCGCGGGTAGCCCCGCCCGCGCGCCGCACCACCCGCGCGCCGCACCACCCGCGCGCCGCACTACCCGGGAGGTGTGTCGCCGGTCGGGCGGATTTCGCCCGACCGGCGACACACCTGCCGGGCGGCCAGGACGCTGCGTCGCCGAACCGACGGGCACCGCCGGTTCGGCGACACACCACCAACGGCGGGGGTGGGAGCCGACCGGCCCTACATGCGCTCGACCATCGCCTCGGCGAACTCCGACGTGCGGACCTGCGTGGCGCCCTCCATCTGCCGGGCGAAGTCGTAGGTGACCACCTTGTCGGCGATCGCCCCCTCGAGGCCCTTGACCACGAGGTCGGCGGCCTCGTCCCAGCCCATGCGACGCAGCATGGCCTCGCCGGACAGCACCACCGACCCGGGGTTGACCTTGTCCTGCCCCGCGTACTTGGGGGCGGTGCCGTGGGTGGCCTCGAAGATCGACACGCCGGTCTCGTAGTTGATGTTGCCGCCCGGCGCGATGCCGATCCCGCCGACCTGCGCGGCCAAGGCGTCGGACAGGTAGTCACCGTTGAGGTTCATGGTCGCGATGACGTCGTGGTTGTCGGGCCGCAGCAGGATGAACTGCAGCATCGCGTCGGCGATCATGTCCTGGACGAGGATCTTGTCGCCCGGGTCGCCGCCGCAGTCGTCCCAGCCGACGGCGACGTCGCTGAACTCCTCGCGCACCAGCTCGTAGCCCCACTGCCGGAAGGCGCCCTCGGTGTACTTCATGATGTTGCCCTTGTGCACGAGGGTCACCGACTTGCGTCCCTGCTCCACCGCGTAGTTGATCGCCGCGCGCACGAGGCGCTTGGTGCCGGTCTCGCTGATCGGCTTGATGCCGATCCCCGAGTCGGGGCGGATGTCCCAGCCGTAGGCGTCGCGGAAGAAGTCGAGGGCGCGCTTGGCGTCCTCGCCGCCGGCCTCGAGCTCCATGCCCGCGTAGACGTCCTCGGTGTTCTCCCGGAAGATCACCATGTCGACCTTCTCGGGCTCCTTCACGGGGCTGGGCACCCCCTGGAACCAGCGCACGGGCCGCAAGCACACGTACAGGTCCAGCAGCTGACGCAGCGCCACGTTCAGGCTGCGGACCCCCTCGCCCACGGGCGTGGTCAGGGGCCCCTTGATGCCGACCAGGTGCTCGCGGAACGCCTCGACGGTCTCGTCGGGCAGCCACTCCCCCGTCTCGTGGTGCGACTTCTCGCCGGCGAGGACCTCCTTCCAGGCGATGCGGCGGCTGCCGCCGTAGGCCTTCTCGACGGCTGCGTCGAACACCCGCTGGGACGCGGCCCAGATGTCGGGGCCGGTGCCGTCGCCCTCGATGAACGGGATGATCGGCTCGTCGGGGACGTGCAGGCCCTCGGGGCCCTTCGTGATCTTCTCGGCCATGACCGACTCCTTGTCGCCGCGCGTTGCGCCTTGCGGTGCGCTGTCGCGCGGCAGCATACCGAGGACCCCCCGGGTGCCCGCCAACGCGCCGCCCCGCGGCGGCGCCCACGCGCTACCGGTCGGCCAGCAGCCGGGCGAGCGCGTGGGTGCCCTGGTCGTCGAGCAGCCCCTCGAGGGTGACGAGCTCGTGCGCGTGCCCGTCGGCGTCCGCGCCCTCGCTCTCCTCACCGAGTGGTCGGGCCAGGGGGAGCCGCCAGTTGGGGTACTCGTCGATCGTGCCCGGCAGGTTGGGCTGGCGCAGGTCGCCGACGGCGTCTGCCGGTGCGGCGGCCACCAGCCGCGAGCGCGTGCGCGCGAGGAAGGCGTGCATGCCGCGGATCAGCTCGGCGTCGTCGGCGTCGTCGCCGATGCAGCCCTCTCGGTGCAGCAGCGCCACCATCCGGTCGCGGTTGCGGGCCGCGTCGGCACGCAGGTCGTCGATGCTGCGGCCCTCCCCCACCAGGCCGAGCTCCTGTTGGAGGCGCAGCTGCTCGTCACGCCACCAGGCGGCCGCGGTGGGGAGGTCATGGGTGTTGACGCTCGCCATGGCCAGCTCGGGATAGTCGTGGGAGGCCACGCCCTCGCCGTCCTTCTCCCACTGGAAGTACAGCACCCGCGATCCCAGCACGCCGCTGTCCCAGAGGCGCTCGCGCACCCCGTCCTCGACGGTGCCGAGGTCCTCCCCGACCACGACGGCCCCGGCCCGCTCGGCCTCCAGCGCGAGCACGGCCAGCAGGTCCTCGGCCGGGTAGCGCACGTAGGTGCCTTGGTCGGGTGGGGCATCCGGCGGGATCCAGTAGAGCCGGAACAGCCCGAGCACGTGGTCGATGCGCACGCCACCCGCATGCGCCAGGACGCTGCGCAGCATGTCGCGCAGGGGCCGGAAGCCGGTGTCGATGAGCCGGTCGGGTCGCAGCGGCGGCTGTCGCCAGTCCTGGCCGCGCTGGTTGAACGCATCCGGCGGCGCCCCGACGCTCACGCCCGTGGCCAGCTCGTCCTGGAGTGCCCAGGCATCCGCGCCGCCGGGGTCCACGCCCACGGCGAGGTCGTGCACGCAGCCCAGGGGCATGCCCGCCTCCACGGCGGCGTCCTGGGCTCGGGCGAGCTGCTCGTCGGTGAGCCACTGCAGCCACAGGTGCAGGTCCACGCGCTCGGGATGCTCGTCGCGGAACGCGCGGACGGCAGGGCTGTCGGGGTGCTGCAGGTCGGCTGGCCACTGCTGCCAGGGCTCGCCGTGCAGCTCGGCCAGCGCGCTGAACGTCGCGAAGTCCAGCAGGCCCCGGCCCTGCTCGCGGACGAAGGCCTCGAGCTCGGCCGCGCGTTCGGGCGACCGCGGCGCCTGGTGCAGCAGGCCGAGGGCCTCGCGCTTGAGCGACCACACCGCGTCGTAGTCGATGCGGTCCTCGGCGTTGAGGGCACGGGCCTTCGCGGCGAGCTCCTCCACGCGGGCACGGTCGTCCTCCCCGAGCCCCTCGAGCTCGGGGATCTCCTCGATCCGCAGGTACAGCGGGTTCAGGAACCGTCGGCTGGAGGGGAAGTACGGGGACGGCTCGATGGGTGGCACGGGCGTGACCGCATGCAGCGGGTTGCAGACCACGAACCCTGCGCCGAGCTCGCGAGCGGAGCGCTCGGCGAGCACGCGGAGGTCGGCGGCGTCGCCCATCCCCCAGCTGTGCCCCGAGCGCAGCTGGTAGAGCTGGGTCATCCACCCCCATTGGCGGTCGGCGGGCACCGGGCAGCGGATCGGGGCGACGATGAGCACGCCGACGTCCTCACGATCGCCCCGTCGGCCGCGCACCTCGTGATAGCCCTTGGGCAGGTCGTCGGGCAGCGGCAGCGGCCGCTCCACGGCCAGCTCGCGCACCTCGCCGTCCTCCAGGTGGATGGCGACCGCGTCCAGCTCGCCGACGGGCAGGTCGTAGGTGATCGGACGACCCGGTCGCAGCACGTGGGATCGCGGCACGAGGCGCTGCGCGGCCGCGTCGCGGTGGGCGGCCAGCGCCTGGGCGGCCTGCTGCTCGTCGTGGGCCTCGACGCCCATCGCCGCGAGCGCCGCTCGCACCGTCGCTGCCGGGACCTGCACGCGGTCGCCCTCGGCGGACCAGTAGGCGGTGGCCACGCCGTGCAGGTCGGCGAGGGCGCCGAGGTGCTCGGGGAACTGCTGGTCGGTCATGGCGGACACGCCTCTCTGTGCGCGGGCGGGCCGCAGGATAATGGGCTGCGGCGTCAGCGCCGCCCGCGCCGCGGGAGGCGAGGGTCAGCCGCTGCCGACTTGGTCGGGATCGTCGGGGTCGCGCTCGGCGATCGCCTCGACGAGCGGCTCGACCGGCCCCTCGTCGTCGTCGGCGGCTGTCCGTGTGGCGGCCTTGCGCGACTGCTGGGCGTCGAGCTCCTCGGCGAGCGCGGGGCCGATGTCGGGCACGAACGTCTGGTCACCCATCGGCGGGCGCACGTAGGCCTGCTGGCGCGGGCGCGGCGGCAGCTCGAAGGGATCCGGGGTGAGGTCCTCGTAGGGGATCGTCGACAGCAGGTGCGAGATGCAGTTCAGGCGCGCGCGGCGCTTGTCGTCGGCATGCACCACGAACCACGGGGCCTGCTTGATGTCGGTATGGGCGAACATGTCGTCCTTGGCCTGGGAGAACTCCACCCACTTCGCTCGTGACTCCAGGTCCATGGGCGACAGCTTCCAGCGCTTGGTCGGATCGTCGACCCGCGACTGGAAGCGCCGCTCCTGCTCCTCGTCGCTGATCGAGAACCAGTACTTCAGCAGGTGGATGCCCGACCGGACCAGCATGCGCTCGAACTCAGGGCAGGAGCGGAAGAACTCGCGGTACTCGTCCTCGGTGCAGAACCCCATGACGCGCTCGACGCCCGCGCGGTTGTACCAGGAGCGATCGAACAGGACCATCTCCCCGGCGGCGGGCAGATGCGGGACGTAGCGCTGGAAGTACCACTGCGTCTTCTCGCGCTCGGTCGGGGTGCCCAGGGCCACGGTGCGCACGATGCGGGGGTTCGTGACGCCGCTGATGCGCGTGATCGTGCCGCCCTTGCCGGCGGCATCGCGGCCCTCGAAGATCACCACGACGCGCAGGCCCTTGGCCTTGACCCACTCCTGGAGCTTGACCAGCTCCACCTGCAACTCGCGGAGCTTGCGCTCGTACAGTCGCGAGCGGATCCAGCCCTTCTTGTTGGTGATCCGCGACTCGGTCGCGGGGTCCAGCGGCTCCTGGGGGGCCTGCATCCCGTACCAGCTGCTCATCGGGCGACTCCTTCGCGCCCGGCGCGTCGCTCGCGCGCCGCTGTCGCCGCGTCGGTCGACGCGACGAACGGGCACGACCCGACGCTGCCCCAGGCGACGTCGGCCCGTCAAGGGGCCCGCGTCCCCCGTGTCCGGGTCAGAGGAGGCCGCGCTGTCAGAGGGAGGCGCGCGGCCGAGGGCGCAGCGCGGTCACGGGGAGCAGCCCTTCAGAGGGAGCAGCCCTGCCCCTGCTCGACGCCGCCCACCTCGACCGTCAGACGGCGCAGCGGCCGCGGGCCCTTGGTCGCCACCCGCATCGACTGCTGCCGCTTGGCCACCGCCGGGGAGACGAGCAGCTCGACGTCGTCGTGGGTCACCCGGTGGTAGGCGCTCGTGTCCTTGCCGCGCAGATAGGTGTCGATGGCGGCCTCCGAACGGCCACCACAGCCGCGACCCTGGATGAAGTCCAGCGCTGCGGTGCCGCCCTTGCGGCGGATGAGCTCCACGGCGTCGGCGGTGAGCTGGATGCGCATGACGGCTCCCGAGCGGTGCGGTCGCGGCGGGCAGTCTCGAGCAACGAGGCAGCGCTGCGCGTTGACGATCGTACCAACGCCCTGATCGCGGCCGATCATCCCCAAGGCGCCGCGCAGGGCCATTCGGCCCTACCTGGGAGCATCCCTCGCGGTCGATGATGCGATCGCAAGGTTGTGCCAGTTCTGACGCGTCCTTGCAGGCTCTCACGCCGTCGACGGGGGCCACAGGCCTCCGATGGATCCCGGAGGGGCACGCCATGCGCTGGTCGAGTGGAGGGGGCACGGCACTGGCTGCGCTGATGGCCTTGGCGCTCACCGCGGGCTGCATCGACGTCGGTGGGCTGTTCGCGGGCCCCGGCGACGTCGAGCAGACCCCGGACCCGCCCTCCGAGGCGGCCGAGCCTGCCGACGCCGACCTCACGCTCCTCGCCGAGCCGCACGATGACGACGGGCCCGACCCCTTCACCGCCAGCGTGGTCGACGACGACGAGGACGCGGCCGACCTCGCCGCCGACCTCGCCGC
>PUKE01000037.1 GCA_003550425.1 Nitriliruptoria bacterium | reverse complement strand
GTCCTCGCCGTAGTCCGGCACCCGCTGGTGGCCCGGGCGGATGAGCACGATCGACGCGAGCGGCGCGCCGCGGTAGTCGGCGTAGACCGCGCGGATCAGCCCCCAGATGGCGATCAGCATGATCAGCGAGAACGGCACTGCCGTGGTGATCGCCGCGGTCTGCAGCGCGCCCAGTCCGCCGGCGATCAGCAGCACCGCGGCAACGGCGCCCTCCAGCACCGCCCAGAAGGCGCGCTGGCGGCGGGGCGACTCCACGCCGGGGGTCTTGGTGAGCTGGTCGATGACCAGCGACGCCGAGTCGCTGGAGGTCACGAAGTACACCGCGATCAGCAGGATCGCCAGCAGCGACATCACGAGCGTGAGCGGCAGCGTGTCGAGCAGCGCGAACAGCGCGATCGCGGGGTCCTGGGCGACCGCGTCGGCGATCGCCCCGCCCGCCTCGGCGTCGGCGGCGAAGGCGGTGTTGCCGAACACCGCCAGCCACACGAACGTGAAGCCTGCGGGGACCAGCAGCACGCCGAACACGAACTCGCGGATCGAGCGTCCGCGCGACACGCGCGCGATGAACAGCCCCACGAACGGCGACCAGCTGATCCACCAGCCCCAGTAGAAGATCGTCCAGTCGATCTGCCACTCGCCGGTGCCCGACAGCGTCTCGGTCCACAGCGTGGTCTCGGGCAGCGTCTGCAGGTAGACGCCGAGCTGCTCGACGAGGCCGCCGAGGGCGAACAGCGTCGGCCCGACCGCGGCCACGAACAGCAGCAGCACCCCGCCGAGGGCGAGGTTGGTGACCGACAGCCGCAGGATCCCCTTGTCGAGCCCGGCCAGCAGCGAGGCCAGCGCGCCCGCGGTGACCGCGGTGATGAGCACCAGCTGGACGGTCAGGCTCTGCTCCACCAGCCCGATGCTCGCCAAGCCGGCGTTGACCTGGAGGATCCCGAGCCCGAGCGAGGTCGCGACGCCGAACATCGTGCCGAACACCGCGAAGATGTCGACCGCGTCGCCCGCCCAGCCGTTGATGCGGTCGCCGATCAGCGGGTACAGCGCCGAGCGCATCGACAGCGGCAGCCCGCGGCGGTAGGCGAAGTAGGCCAGGCTCAGGCCGACCACCAGGTAGACCGCCCAGGCGTGCAGCCCCCAGTGGAAGAACGTCCAGCGCATCGCCTCGGTGGCGGCCTCGGGGGTGTTGGGCTCGGCGCGCGGCGGGCTCGCCAGGTGCGACAGCGGCTCGGCGACGCTCCAGAACACCAGCCCGATGCCCATGCCGGCGGTGAACAGCATCGCGAACCAGCTGACGTAGCGGTAGCGCGGCTGCTCGTCGTCCTCGCCGAGGCGCAGGTGCCCGAAGCGGCTCGCCCCGATCCACACCACGAACACCAGGAACACGCCGACGACCAGCACGTAGTACCAGCCCAGCGACTGGGCGATGGTGGCCTGGATCGCCTCGAAGGCCCGCTCGACCTGCGCGGGGAAGCCCACGCCGACCGCCAGGAAGGCCACGATGACCAGCACCGAGACCCAGAACACCCGCGGGTTCACCTTGAAGCCCAGCGTCTCGGTCATGCGCTCCGCCCTCCGCCGCGAGTCCCCTCCGTGACCGGGCGGGAGTGTCGCAGTCGTCCCCTCGTCGCGCACGACGCGGGGCCCCGCCCGAGCTCGGGCGGGGCCCCGCGTCGTGCGCCGGCGGCCGGGGCGGTCAGGGGGAGGTGCGCTCCGGGTCCTCCTCGGCGTCCTCGGCCTCGCTCGGCTCGGGGGCCGACCCCTCGCCGGCCGTCGGTGCCTGCGCGTCGCTGTCGGCTCGGCGCAGGCCACCGAGCAGCAGGGCCACGCCGAGCACGATCAGCGCGGCGGGGACGAGCCACTGGACGACGAGCAGGTCGGTGCGCACCAGCAGGTTGGACAGGCCGGCGAGGGCCAGGACGACGAAGACGAGGCCGAAGACGAGGCTGATGGGATCGAGGGGGTGACGCTCATCGCGCATCGTGGGTCTCCTTGGGTCGCGGGCGAGGTGATGTGCGGTCGCGTGGGTCGGCGGGCCGGCTCATGGCCGCTCGACGGTGAGGTCGCCGATGCCGACGCTCGCATCGAGCTCGAGCGCGCCCTCGGGGTCCTCGACGGGGTCCTCGACGGTGCGGGTGAGCTGGCCCACGCCCTGGCCGCGCTCGCCGAGGACGTCGATCTCGCCGACGTTGACGGCGCCGCGCGCGAGCACGTCCACGTCCTCGGGCACGGTGACGGTCAGCTCCCCGATGCCCACCGAGGCGCCGAGGTCGAGCTGCTCGCCCTCGAGGTCGAGCGCGGTGAGGTCCAGTCGGGCCTCGCCGACGCCCAGCGCGTAGTCGTCCTCCAGCTCGGCCAGCGTGGCTGGCGCCCAGTCGCGGTCGCCGACGCCGTCGCCGAAGCCGGTGGCCGCCAGGTTGAGGCCGATCTGGGCGCCAGTGCCCAGGACGAGCAGCACCGACAGGACGATGCCCCAGGCGATGAGCCCACGGCTGCGGCCCCAGAAGCCGCCGACGACCAGCCCGCCGCCGACGACCAGCAGGGCCAGGGCGAGGACGTCGCTCGCGCCGACGGCCACGACGCCGAGCTGGTCCAGCAGCCAGGCGCCGCCCAGCACCACCAGCGCCACCCCGGCGGTCAGCCGGCCCAGGCGCGAGCTCGGCGCCGGCTCGGGTGGGGCGGGCGCGGTGGCCGCCGTGCCCGCCGTGCCGGCCGTGCTCGCCGTGCCCGCCGTGCCGGAGGGGTCGGCGGTCAGCTGCTGGGTCGTGCCCTGACCTGAGGGGTCAGACGGCACCGCCTGGGCGCCGCTGGGACCGCTCGCCGCGCCAGAGGCCTGGCCGCCAGCCTGGCTCGCGTGGGCGTGCTCGGCCTGCGCTGACGCCGCGCCCGTGGCACCGGCGGGCGGGGGCGTGGGCGCGCTGGCCTCGCCCTCGCGCCGATCGAGCACTAGCAGCCCCACGCCGCCGGCGATCAGCAGCAGCGCGAGCACCGCGCCCGAGGTGAGCACCTGGCCGAGCCCCTCGAATCCGAGGAACGCCAGGCCGGGGATCGCGGCGAGCTGGCCGATCAGGATCAGCCCGCCGACGACCAGCAGCAGCACGCCCGCCCAGGTGCGGGTGCGGGGCTGGGACACGACCTGGTCGGTCGGCGCGGTCGTCTCGGCCTTGGGCATGACCACCAGGAGGATGAGGTACAGCAGCAGGCCGAAGCCGCCGCCGAACAGCGTGAGCAGGACGAACACGATGCGCGGCAGGACCGGGTCGATGCCCAGGTGCACGCCCAGGCCCTCCGCCACGCCGCCCAGCGGCGCCTGGTCGGGGTAGCGCATGAGGCGCTGGGGGCGCGCGGGCGCGCCGTCGCCGCCACCTGCGTCGGTGGGGTCTGCGTGGGGGGTGCGGGGCTCTGCCATGGTGACCTCCTCGAGGCCTCGGCTGTGCGCTTGGCTCCGTTGCTCGCTGCACCCTGGATGCTGGCCCGCCGGGGCCGCGGGCACCATCGGGGGAGCCCCTGATCCGACCCTGACCCCTCGGGGCGCGACCCGGCGCCGCTCGGGGTCGGGTCAGGGGGATCCCCGAGGTGCGCGCCCGCCCGCTGTGCGAGGATCGGACGCGATGACGCAGGGAGGCCAGTCGCCACCGCAGGCGCCGCTCGCACCGGCGCCGCCGCCGAGCGCGATCCCTGCGGCGCGTCGCGACGCCGCGGGTCCCGGCGGCACGCGCCGCCCCGGGCGAGGGTCGGGGCAGGGGGGCGTCGGGTTCGCTCGCAGCGCCCAGGACCGCGTGCTGACCGGGGTGGCTGGCGGGCTCGGGCGTCGCCTGGGGATCGACCCGGTGCTGCTGCGCCTGGCGTTCGCGGTCCTGGCCACCGCTGGTGGCGTCGGGGTGGTGCTCTACCTGCTCGCCTGGGCGCTGTCCACGCCCGCCCCGGGCAGCCCGCACGCGCCCGACGACCGCGCCGAGCGCGAGCTGCCCGCACCGCGGCGCACCGGACGCCAGACGGCGGGGGTGGCGCTGCTGACCCTCGGGCTGCTCGTGGCCCTGCGCGACGCAGGCCTGTGGTTCGGCGACGCCGTCACCTGGCCGCTGGCGCTGATGGCGGCGGGCTCGGTGGTGCTGCTGCGCGGCCGGGCCGACCAGCTCGCGCCGTCCACCGCGCTGGGGCGGCTGCTGCGCGGGCAGCCCGGTCCCGGTGGGGTCGCCACCGCGCTGCGCGCCGTGGCCGGCGCGCTGCTCATCATCGGCGGCGTGGCCGTGTTCCTCGCCGCCGGCCCCGGCGACCTGGCCGTGGTCGGGCCGGTGCTGCTGGCGATGCTCGTGACCGCCGCGGGCCTCGGGCTGCTGCTCGGGCCGCGCCTGTGGGAGGTCTCGCGCGAGGCGGCCGAGGAGCGACGCGAGCGCATCCGCTCGGCCGAGCGCGCGGAGATGGCCGCGCACCTGCACGACTCGGTGCTGCAGACGCTCGCGCTCATCCAGCGCAGCGACGACCCCCGCGAGATGGCGCGGCTCGCGCGCGGCCAGGAGCGCGACCTGCGCGCGTGGCTCTACGGCAGCCCCCGTCGCCCGGGGACGCTGCGCGCGGCGATCGAGGACCTCGCCGAGCGGGTCGACGCGCGCCACGGGCTGCGCGTGGAGCCGGTGCTGGTCGGCGCGACCGACGTCGCCGTCGACGAGCGGATCGACGCGCTGCTCGGCGCGCTCGGCGAGGCCCTCGAGAACGTCGCCCGCCACGCCGGGGTCGCCGAGGCCGCCCTGTTCGTCGAGGTCGGCGCCGACGGCGTGGACGCCAGCGTGCTCGACGAGGGCACCGGCTTCGACCCCGACCGCGTGCCGCCGGGGCGCCTCGGCCTCGAGGAGTCGGTCCGGGGTCGCATGGAGCGCGCCGGTGGCACCGCCGAGATCGACAGCGCCCCCGGTGCTGGCACCGAGGTGCGCCTGCGCCTGCCCGACCACCGACCCGTGGGAGCCCCCTGATGCGCCCCGTTCGCGTCCTGCTCGTCGACGATCATCCGCTGGTGATCTCCGGGGTCACCGCCGAGCTCGAGGGGCGCGTCACCATCGCCGGCAGCGCCACCGACGTCGATGCGGCCGTCGCCGAGATCCGCCGCACCCGACCCGACGTGGTGCTGCTCGACGTGCACATGCCCGGGGGCGGCGCGCAGGCCGTCCTCGCGGGCATCGCCGACCTGCTCGACGAGGTGCGGGTGCTCGCCCTGTCGGTGTCCGACGCCCCCGACGACGTGATCGCCACGGTCCGCGCCGGCGCGCGTGGCTACGTGACCAAGACCATCGAGCCCGACCGGCTCGTCGACGCGATCCGGCGCGTCGCCGAGGGGGACGCGGTGTTCTCGCCCCGCCTGGCCGGCTTCGTGCTCGACGCGTTCTCCGCGGCCGCCCCGGCCGCCGCCGACCCCGAGCTCGACCAGCTCACCGCCCGCGAGCAGGAGGTCCTGCGCGAGATCGCGCGCGGGCGGTCCTACCGCCAGGTGGCCTCGCGCCTGTCGATCTCGGTCAAGACCGTGGAGACCCACGTCTCGGCGGTGCTGCGCAAGCTGCAGCTGTCCAGCCGCCACGAGCTGACCCGCTGGGCCAGCGACCGTCGGCTCATCTAGGCCTCGCCTCGGCTTCGCCGGGTCCCGCGGCGACGCTCACACCCCGTCACACCCCGTCACACCCCGTCCAGGGGCGCGGCGTCCACGGCGTCGCCGTGCTCCAGCGCCCGCGCCCGCAGCTCCCAGCGCTCCCCGGCGCCGGACTCGCGCACCAGCAGCGGCAGCGACAGCTCGGCGAGCTCCACGCGCAGGATCGCCTGCTGCTCGTCGGCCGCGCAGCCCTCCAGCGTGCGGGCCGGGCAGGCGGCCCGGGTGAAGCGCTGCGCGCGCACCGCGTGCTCGGGGAGGTCGAGCCGCTCGGCGACCTTGGCGGCCAGGTTCGCGTCGTCGGGCTCGGCGTCGGCCGCGGTGACCTCCCCGCGACGGTCGCTGACGGCGGGCGCCAGTGGGGCGGGCAGGTCCATGCCGGTCTCGTAGCGCTGGATCGGCTGGGTGGCGACCCCCTCGACGTCGGCGAGCAGGGCGAAGGGCTCGCCGGGACCCTCCGAGGCGCGCTGCCCCGAGCGCTGCAGGCCGTGGTCGCGGCGGCGCAGCAGGTCGTGGGCGTGGCGCTCGCGGTGCTCGACGAGCAGCAGGTCGTCCCAGCCGCGCGCGAGCAGGTCGGCGGGCACCGGATCCGCTCCGCCGCGCGCGACCTCGTAGCGCACCGCCACCGGCCAGTCGGGTGGCGGGTCGGGCACCGCGCGCTCGGCGAGGCCGCCCGCCAGCGCGGCGCCCACCACGACCAGCGCGAGCAGCGCCAGCAGCCCGCGACGGCTGGCGGGGGCACGGGCCCGGCGGGGGTCCGCGGGGCCGGGGGATGTCACCGTGGGCGTCATGGACGCAGACCATGATCGCAGCACCGCCGCGCCGGGGCGCCTGGCCACCCTCGGCCATGGGCTGTGCTCGGGCGAGGAGCTCGCCGGGCTGCTGTCCGCGGCGGGCGTGCGTCGCCTGGTCGACGTGCGGCGCACGCCCTCGAGCCGCCGCAACCCCGACGCCAACCGGCCCGCGCTCGTCGCGGCGCTAGCGGCGGCGGGCATCGAGGCGACCTGGGACGAGGCCCTTGGTGGGCGCCGCGAGCCCGTCGCAGGCTCGGCGAACGTCGCGCTGGCGGACGACGCGCTGCGCGGCTACGCCGACCATCTCGCCCACGGCCCTGGGCGCGAGGCGCTGGACCGGCTCGCCGCGCTCGCCCGCGCCGAGCCCACCGCCGTGCTGTGCGCCGAGGGCGACTGGCGGCGCTGCCATCGCCGGCTGATCGCCGACGCGCTGGTGGCCGTCCACGGCCTCGCCGTGGTCCACCTGCGCCACGACGGTGGGGCCGAGCCCCACGCCCTGGACTCACAGGTGCGCGCAGCCGACGGGGTGGCGGTCTGGGACCGGGCCGCGGACCGGCCGCTGCCGCCAGGCTAGAGGTCAGGCGCCGAGCGCCGCGGGCGGCAGCACGCCTAGGGCGATGGCGGTGCCGACCGCGGCGGCCAGCAGCCACACGTACACCGAGAACACGCGGAACCGCGCGCGGTACAGCAGCACGAGCACGACCTTCAGGGCCACCGCGCCGACCACGGCGGCGACCACGAAGCCCGCGGCGAACGCCGGGAGGTCGATGACCACGCCCTCGCGCAGCGACAGCAGCGTCTCCAGCCCCGTGGCGGCGAGGATCGTGGGGATCGCCACGAGGAAGCTGTACTCGGCGGCCCAGCGGCGGCGCAGCCCGAGGGCCAGCGCGATCGCGATGGTCAGGCCGCTGCGCGACAGGCCCGGCAGGAGCGCGGCCGCCTGGGCCACGCCGACCATGACCGCCAGCCAAGGCGTGACCTGGCGCAGCCCGCGCCAGCGCGGGCCGGCGGCGTCGGTCCACCACAGGATCGCCCCGGTGAGCACGAGGTTCCCGGCGATCACCAGCGGCAGGGCGAACACCCCGACCAGCCACTCGCGCACCGCGAGCCCCAGCACGCCGGTCACCGCCACGGTCAGCACGCCCAGGGCGATGAGGCGCAGGTACCGCCCCTCCCGGTCGCCGGGGCCGCCGAGGCGGTCGCGCAGGTCGGCGAGGCCACCCACGACCACCCGCCGCAGGCTCGCCCACATCACCACCGCGATCGACACGAGCGTGCCGACGTGGACCACCAGGTCGAACAAGATCAGCTCGGGCGCATCGGGGGGAGGGAGGTCGGAGCCGAGCGCGGCCATCGCCTGCTGGGCCAGCGCCAGGTGGCTGGTCGAGCTGACCGGCACGAACATGAACACGCCCTGGATCAGGCCCAGGATGATCCCCTCGAGGATGGTCATCGGCGCGTCGTCACCGTCGGGGAGCCCCGGTCAGGCCGGCGCCAGCCGGTCCAGGGCCACGCCGCCGAGGTGGTCGCGCAGCGCGTCGACCACGCGCGGGTCCTCGGTCCAGAAGCCCTCCCAGGTGCGCGTGGCGGCACCCGCCGGGCCGATGCCGCGCCGCTCGGGCGCCGAGGTGTCGAACCCGACGAAGGCGACCGGCGAGGGCTCGCGCGCCACCAGGAACCACTGGTTGGCCAGCGCATGGGGGTCCTCGGGCAGGGGCACCCAGGCCAGGCCGGGGATGGCCACGCGCGGCTCGCCCTCGCCGAAGGCGGTCACGCGCGTGCCGCCGCGCGTGAGGCTCCGGTAGGTCTCGGCCTCCCGCTCGAGCTTCTCGGCGGTCTGGAAGCCCACGAGCAGCTCGTCGCCGGTGCCGGCGGCGCTCGCCTCGATCTCGCGCGAGGTCTCCAGCATCTGGCGGGCGTCATGGAGGAACTGGATGCCCGCGGGGGCGGGCTCGCCGACGAGCCCCCCGAGACGGTCGAGGAAGTCGCCGACGCCCTCGGGGTCGAGCGCGTCGTCGCGCGGGTGGCGCCGCCAGTCCATGCCGCCAGGTTGCCACAGCGCCCCTCGCGCCGGGGACCACGCCCGGAGCCCTTGCGCCGGGGACCACGCCGCGCGGCGATGCGCGCCGGGGACCACGCCGCGCGGCGCGGCACACTGGTGCCCGTCCCCGCCCGTCCGTGCGACCGAGCCACCGACCATGCGCCACCGCTTCCTCACCCCGAAGTGGCTGCTGGGCCACGCGCTGGTGCTCGCGGTGCTCATCGGCTTCCCGACGCTTGGGGTGTGGCAGCTCGACCGCCATCAGGACGCCACGGAGCGCGAGGCCGAGCAGCGCGAGCGCCTCGACGCGCCGCCGCTGGGCGCCGAGGCCCTCGAGGAGGACCCGGAGGCGCTGCGCTACCACGAGATCGAGCTCCAGGGACGGTGGCGACCCGACGACGAGCTGCTGCTGTCGCCGCGACCGCTGGGCGGCGAGCCCGGCCATCACGTGCTGACCCCGTTCGAGGCCGAGGACGGCCGCACCGTGCTCGTCGACCGCGGCTGGGTGCCCCAGGACGTCGAGGGGCCGCCCGTCGCCGAGGCACCGCCACCGGACGGCGAGGTGACGCTGCGCGGCGAGCTGGTCGACGGCGAGTCGGCCCGTCGGATCGGCCCTCGCGAGGGGGAGCGCGCCACCGGTGCGGGGCCGGACGCGGCGGAGGTGGTCTCGGCACCCGACCCCGAGGCCGTCGCCGGGGCGCTGGGCGAGGACCTGCCGCCGGTGGTGGTCTACGCGCGGGAGGGCGCGGCGGCCGGCGGAGCCGACGTGCCGCGTCCACCGGCCGTGCCCGACCACGCCGACGTCGACCACTTCTCCTACGCCATGCAGTGGTTCATCTTCACCACCGTGGTGGCCGGCGGCTATCCGGTGCTGCTGTGGCGGGTGCGGCGCGCCGGGTGAGGCGGGTGCTCGTGGCGCTGGCGGTGATCGCCGGGGTCGTGGTGGCCCTCGGGGGACTGGTGATGCTGCTGCAGCGGCCCATGCTCTACCTGGCTGGCGGGCAGGAGCCGCAGGCGCCGCCCGGGGTGGAGGAGGTCACGCTGCGCACCGCCGACGAGCACGCGCTGGGCGCCTGGTGGGTCCCGCCAGAGGGCGAGCCGCAGGCCGCGGCGGTGGTGCTGCCCGGCAACGCCGGCACCCGCGCCAACCGCGAGCCGCTGGGGCGCCTGCTGGCACAGGCGGGCATCGGCGCGCTGCTGGTGGACTACCGCGGCTACGCCGGCAACCCCGGCCGCCCGAGCGAGGAGGGGCTGCGCCGCGACGCGCGGGCGGCGCGCGACTGGCTCGACGACCGGCTCGCCGACGACGAGGCGGGGGAGGTCCCGGTGCTCTACGTCGGCGAGTCGCTCGGTGCGGCGGTGGCCGCCGGGCTGGCCCACGACGCCCCGCCCGACGGGCTGCTGCTGCGCTCGCCCTTCCCGTCGCTGGCGCGTGCCGCAGCCGCGGCCTACGGCCTGCCCGCCGTGCCGGCATGGCTGCTGCCCGACCGCTACCCGGTCGCCGAGCAGGTCGCCGCGCTGGACGATGACGTCGTGGTGGAGGTGCTCGCCGGCGGCGAGGACCGCATCGTGCCCCCCGAGCTGTCGCAGGAGGTGGCCGAGGCCGCCGCGGTCGACCTCGTGGTCCTCGACGACGCCGGGCACAACGACCCGCGCTGGCTCGACGGCGCGCTGCTGGAGCAGCGGGTGCGCGCGGTGCGCGACGCGGCGCGCTGACGCGCGCCGCGTCGCGCACCACTTAGCCGAGCATCTCCGGGCCCACGGTGTGGACCTCGCCCTCGCCGCGCTCGAGGTTGGAGAGGTTGAGCAGCGTCGTCTCGGCGATGTGGGCCATCGCCTCGTCGGTGAAGAACGCCTGATGGCCCGTGACCACGACGTTGGGGAAGGTCAGCAGCCGGCTGAAGACGTCGTCGCGGATCACCTGGTCCGACAGGTCCTCGAAGAACAGGTCGCCCTCCTCCTCGTACACGTCGAGGCCCAGGGCGCCGATCTTGCCGGACTTCAGCCCCTCGATCGCCGAGACCGTCTCGACCAGCGCGCCGCGGCTGGTGTTGAGCAGGACCACCCCATCCTTCATCTGGGCGATCGCCAGCCCGTTGATCAGGTGGTAGGTCTCGGGCGTCAGCGGCGTGTGCAGGCTGATGATGTCGCTGCGTCGGAACAGGTCGCTCAGGCCGACGTACTCGCCGCCAAGGGCGGTGATCTCGTCGTTGGGGTAGGGGTCGTAGGCCAGGATGTGGCATCCGAGGCCGTGCATGATGCGCGCGAAGACGCGGCCGATCTGCCCGGTCCCGATGATCCCCACCGTCTTGTCGTGGATGTCGAAGCCGAGCAGCCCGTTCAGCGAGAAGTTGTGCTCGCGCACGCGGTTCCAGGCGCGATGGATCTTGCGGTTGAGCGCCAGCAGCAGCGAGAGCGTGTGCTCGGCGACCGCGTAGGGCGAGTACGCGGGCACGCGGCACACCGTCATGCCGAGGCGATCGGCGGTGAGCAGGTCGGTGTTGTTGAACCCCGAGGCGCGCAGCGCGACGGTGCTGACGCCCAGGTGGTCGAGGTGCTGCAGCGTGGCGGCGCCGAGGTCGTCGTTGACGAAGGCGCACACCGCGTCGTGGCCGTCGGCCAGCGGTGCGGTCGCGCTGGTCAGCCGCGTCTCGAAGAACGTCAGGTCGTGACCGTGCTCACCGCGCTCGTTGGCGGCGGCGAGGTAGCGCTCGTCGTAGGGCTTGGTCGCGAACACGGCGACGCGCATGCGGGGACCTCCTGTGCGGATCGATGGGTCGGGTCGTGGGTCCTGGGGTCAGCGGGCGCGGCGGTAGGCGCGCACCGACAGCGGCACGAACACCGCGAGCACCACCGCGATCGAGGTGAGCGACAGCAGCGTCGGCGGCAGCGCCGGGCCACTGCCGATCGACAGGGCGCGCGCGGCGTCGGCGGCGTGGGTGATGGGGCTCCAGCTCGCGAAGGTCGCGAGCCAGCCTGGCATGGACTCCACCGGCACGAACACGCTGGAGGCGAACACCAGCGGGAACATGACCACGAAGCCGGCCGACTGGGCCGCCTCGGCGCCCTTGGTCCGCAGGCCCACGTAGGCGAAGACCCAGCTCAGCGCGTAGCCGAACAGGCTCACCATCAGGATCGCGGCGACGGCCAGCCACGGGTTGGTCTCGAAGCGGAAGCCGAGCGCCAGGCCCACGCCGGCCATCAGCAGCACGATGAAGACGTTGCGCGCGAGGTCGGCGAAGGTGCGTCCGGCGAGGACCGCGCTGCGAGCCATCGGCAGCGTGCGGAACCGGTCGATGACGCCGCGGTCGAGGTCCTCGGCCAGGCCGACGGCCGTCTGGGCGGCCCGGAAGGCGACCGACTGGACGAAGATGCCCGGCAGCAGGTACTGCAGGTAGTCGTCGGTGGGCACGTCGATCGCGCCGTCGAACACGAACGCGAACAGCAGCACGAACATGACCGGCTGCACCGTCGAGAACAGCAGCAGCTGCGGCTGGCGCACGAAGTGGCGCAGGTTGCGCCCGGTGACCACGGCCGCGTCGGAGGCCGCCCAGCGCAGCCGCGTCCACGCCGGCTGGTCGGCGGTGATGGCGCGCGGTCCGGCCTCGGACGGCGCGTCGCGTGGCACGCCGCCCTGCGGCGGGTCGGCGTCCGGGGACGGCCCGGTGCCAGAGGTCACGCCGGAGGCGGTCATGGTGCCGCGTCCTGGTCGTCGCGGGCGGTCAGGGTGAGGAACACCTCGTCCAGGGAGGGGCGACGCACCGCGAGGTCGGTGACGGCGATCTCGGCGGCCTCGAGCTTCTGCGCGGCGCGCACGAGCGTGCCGACGCCGTCGTCGGTCGGCAGTGACAGCAGCGCGCCCTCGGAGGTCGGCGTCTCGTGGGCGAGCGACGACAGCACCGAGCGGGCGTGCTCGACCTCGGCCAGGTCGGCCACGCGCACGTCGACCACCTGTCCGCCGACGCGCTCCTTCAGCGCGTCGCCGGTGCCCTCGGCGATGACCTGCCCGTGGTCGATGACCACGATCCGGTCGGCGAGGCGGTCGGCCTCCTCCAGGTACTGGGTGGTCAGCAGCAGCGTGGTGCCGTCCTCCACCAGGCGCTCGATGATCTCCCACAGGCCCAGCCGACTGCGCGGGTCCAGACCGGTGGTGGGCTCGTCGAGGAACAGCACCGGCGGCTCGTTGACCAGGCTCGCGGCCAGGTCGAGGCGGCGGCGCATGCCCCCCGAGAAGCCCTTGACCGGTCGGTCGGCCGCGTCGCCGAGGTCGAAGCGCTCGATGAGCTCGTCGGCGCGACGCGCCGCGGTGCGGCGCGGCAGGTGGTAGAGCCGCCCGACCATCCGCAGGTTCTCGCGGGCGGTCAGCAGCTCGTCGACCGAGGCGTGCTGGCCGGCCAGGCCCAGGCGCGGCCGCAGCCGCTCGGCGTCCCCAGCGACGTCCAGGCCGAGGATGCGCGCCTGCCCGGCATCCGGTGACAGCAGGGTGGTGAGGATGCGCACGAGCGTGGTCTTGCCCGCCCCGTTGGGGCCGAGCAGTCCGAGCACGCTGCCTGCGGCCACGGTCAGGTCGACCCCGTCAAGGGCGACCGTGGAGCCGTAGGCCTTGCGCAGGCCAGCGACCTCGACGGCGTGGGGCAAGGGTCGACCTCTGGCGATGGGGGCGGCGGGGCGGGACGAGCGTCCCCGGCAAGGCTACCCGGCCCCTTGGTCGCCTACGCCGCGGCCGCCCCTCGGAGGTCAGTCCTCGGTCGGCGCGTCCTCGGTCGGCGCGAGTCGCTGGCCGTGCGCCAGCGCCGCCTCCCGGCTGATCGCCGCCTCGCCCCCGACCACGACCCCCTCGTCGGGTCGGGCGTCGTTGCGTTCCAGCCAACCCTCCACCGCAGCGGTCTCGGCGGCCTCGCCGTCGACCAGGACCAGCGCCTCGCCCGCTGCCGCGGCCGCGACGCCGGCGGCCAGGCCGTCGGGGAAGTCGCGGCCGGTGGCGGCCCACAGGCGCGTGTCTGCCACGAGGCCGGACTCCTGACGGTCGGCCGTGACCGCCACCGCAGTGGCGAAGCGGTCCTCGCCCGCCAGCCGCTCGCCGAGCGGGGCGAGGAGGTCCACCTCCTCGGCCACCGCGTCGGGGATCGCGGCGGTGCCGCCGACGACCACCGCGGCGTCGAGGTCGGCGAGCACCGCGGCCGTGGGGTCGGGCACCTCGTCGGGCGTGACGAGCAGCACCGGCTGGCCCGACGTGGCGCCGTGGAAGCCAGCCATCAGCGCGTCGGGCCAGGCGCGACTGCGCTCGGGATGCGCGCCGAGGGCGATCAGCGCCGTCTCGGCCTGCGAGGCGCCGAGCACCTCCTCGGCCACGGCGGCGGCAGTCGCGAACCGGTCCGGGCCGGAGACCCGAGCCACCGCGTCGTCAGGCACCCCGGCCGCCGCTGCGGCCTCGTCGACCACGGCCTCGGGGACCGCAGCGGGCCCGCCGACGACGGTCAGCGCGTCGGGATCGAGCTCGTCCAGCGCGGTGCGCACCGCGGCGGAGGCCCCGTCGTCGCTGACCGTCAGCAGCGGGGCGTCCAGGGTCGCGGCCAGTGGGCCGGCGGTCAGCGCGTCGGGGAAGTCGGCGGCAGAGGCGAGGACCACGTGGTCGGCGCCGTCGGGCCAGCCGCGGGTGGCCAGCGCCGCGGCCGTCGCGGTCCGCTCGGCCCCGGCGACGCGCTCCACGCGCGGGTCGGCGCGCCACACCGTGCCGGAGGCATCCGGTCGATCGGGGGAGGCCACCGCCCAGGTCAGCGCGCCGAGCGCGTCGTCGTCCGGGGTCCACGAGATGCTCGCGCTCGTGCCCGACCCCTCCTCGCGATGGCGCTCCTCGGCCTCGGCATCGGTGACCGTGACGACCCAGTCGCCGGCGGGGTCGAGGCGCGCGGTGAGCTCGAGGGCCTCGCCCTCGGCGAGCTGGTGCCCCTCGGAGGGCGCGTCCACGGTGAGCTCGGGCTCGGGCTCTGGGGTCTCGGCGAGGACGCCGGCGCGGATCGTCGGCAGCCGCGCGTTGACCCCGCTGCCCGGGCAGCTCGTCGGCGACACGCTGCCGTGCCCGAGGATCCGGTTGGACCAGGCGGGGAACGTCGTGCCGCCCGGCAGGCTGGTCGCGGTCTCCGCGTCGATCCCGTGGACCGAGAACAGCCACGACACGAGGTCGATCGCCGAGCCCTCCGCCGCGGCGGGCAGCGGCGCATAGGCGGGGCGCGACAGGGACGCGTGGTGCTGGCCCATGAACGCCACGCCGATGGAGCCCGCGTTGCTGCCGCCCGCATGCGCGCCGATGACCGGGCGCGTGATCCCGCCCGCGCGGCCCTCGTAGATGGTGCCGAAGCGGTCGATCAGGAAGTTGTAGCCGATGTCCTTCCACCCGTTGCCGTCCAGGTGGTAGCTCTGGATGCTGCGCACCACGGCGGGGGCCTGCGCGGCGCTGTAGGCGTTGCCGTTGACGGTGTGATGCAGCACCGCGGCGCGGGCCTCGCTGGCGTAGCTCGGCGAGCCGCTCGCCCGCGCGCCCCACTCGCTGCGGCTGACGATGCGCGGCTGCGACGGCGACGCCACCGCCGGCCGCCCGCTCCCGCGGACCGCGTCGGCCACGGCGCTGACGGCGTCGCTCGCGCGCTCGCCGAGGGTGCGGTTCTGCCCCAGCCCGTCGACGAGCACGACGCCGACGTCCTCGGGCTCGGCGCCCGCCACGCGGAGCTGGAGCTCGTCGGCGGGGCCCGTCCAGACCGGCAGGCTGTGCCACCGCCCCTGCTCGTCGCGCAGGGGGTCGTCGCCGGCGTCCTCCGCGTCGACCTCGAGCGCGGCGTCGGGGTCGTCGCTCGCCCCCTCGGGTGGGTCGGGCTGCGTTGGCCCGTCGGGCGCCTCGGGGTCCGTCGGCCCCTCGCCGGGGTGCACGTGGACGCTGTGCCACTCGCTCCACTGCTGCCCGCCGCGGCGGTGGCGCACTGCGGCCGCCGCGCCGTCGGGCAGGCGCAGCCCGACCAGGGAGAACGCGATCGAGGGAGTGTGCGGCTCGCTCACGATCCACGGGCCATCGGGCTCGGCGTGGTCGTGCTCCTGCGCCTGGTCCTGCGCCTGCGCCTGCGCCTGCGCCTGGTCGCCGTCGCCGGCGTCGTGGTCCTGCGCGTCCTCGGCCAGGGGTGCCGGGTGGGTGCCGGGGATCGCCTGGTGGGTGGTGAGCGGGTCGCCGGCGGCGTCGCGCGCGGTGGCCAGGCCGTCGACGGAGCGGTGCACGGTCTCTGGGGTCACGGCGAGGTCGCCCGCCCCGGCCATGGGCGCCAGCCCGCCGACCGCGAGGATCAGCAGCGCCGCTGAGAGGGTGAGCAGCGTTCGGGCCCGCACGTCGCGTCCTTCGGTCGCGGTCGGCGCAGCGGGGCTGGGGTGCAGCTCGGCTGGCGACCGTCGTGTGTGGCGTTGACGTCGCGGGGGGTCGAGGTGCTGCGGCCGCCCCGCCGATGAGGGGCCCGTCGGCACGTCGTGCGGTGAGTGCACATGTACGGTCGGACAGGTGAGCGTGTGTTGGGATGGCGCACTCCGGCGCGGGCCCTGCGCGGCGCGCGGCCCCAGCCCCGGCCCCCCCAGCTGCCGCGGCCTCCCCGGCCTCCCCGGCCTCCCCGGCCGCCCCGGCCCCGCAGATGCCCCGGCCCCGCAGCTGCCCCGGCCTCACGCTCTGGGTGCAGATCGGCACGCAGGTGGTCGTGGATGCACCCGGTTGCGGTGGGGGCGGTGCTCTGGGTGCAAATGGTGACGCCGGCGGGCCGCTGTGCACCCGGTTGCCGAGGTCGTGGTGCTGTGGGTGCAGATCGGCACAAATGTGGTCGTCGATGCACCCGGAGGGGCGAGGGCGGGCGGGGCAGGGTGCCGATCTGCACCCGGTTGCGTGCGGCGTGGGGTTCTGGGTGCAGATCGGCACACAGGTGGTCGTGGATGCACCCGGTTGCGGTGGGGGCGGTGCTCTGGGTGCAAATGGTGACACCGGCGGGCCGCTGTGCACCCGGTCGTCGAGGTCGCGGTGCTCTGGGTGCAGATCGGCACACATGTGGTCGCTGATGCACCCGGAGGGGCGAGGGCGGGCGGGGCAGGGTGCCGATGTGCACCCGGTTGCGTGCGGCGTGGTGCTCTGGGTGCAGATCGGCACCCATGTGGTCGTGGATGCACCCGGTGGGCGGCGCGGCGGGCGACTGGGTGCAGCGAGGCCAACTGGGTGCACGGGAAGCGACTGGGTGCAGCGAGGCCAACTGGGTGGACCGGAGACCAAGCGGCGCAGGGCAACCCGCCGCGTCAGACGAGGATGGAACTCCCACCCCAGGGGCTCGCTCGCGTACGCTCCATGGAGCATCCCGCATCGTCGGTCGCTCGGGACTCGGACCTCGTGCAGCGCGTCATGGCGGTGAAGCCCGAGGACGTCGTGGACCTCCTCGTCTACGTCACCGTGCTCAACCTCGTGATCGAGCACTTCCCTGGGGTCATCAGCGAGACCTTCACGCTGTCGCTGGTGACCGCCGTCGTGCTCAAGGTCGCGCTCGAGGTGGTCCTCGTCGTCAAGGCCAGGACCGTCGCGCGCTTCCGCGGCGCGACGACCGTCTGGGGCAGGGTTGGCGCGGGGCTGCTGCTGTGGGGGACCGCGGCGGGCAGCAAGATCGTGGTGCTGGAGCTGGTGAGCCTCATCTTCGGCGATGCGGTCAGTCTCGGGGGCTTCCTGTCGGTGACCCTGCTCGTGGTCGCGCTGTTGCTGTCGCGCGCTGGCGTTCGTCGCCTCATGGCCAACGCGACGGCCGACGCCGACGATCCCACCGACGGCGACCCCACCGAGGCGAGGCCGAGCTCGGCGCAGTGAGGCTGCTCACGATCCAGGACCGGCTTGGCAACCGCCAGCCGACGACACCGCACACGTGCCGCCGTGGCAACGCAGCGCAGGCTGCTGGGGTGACAAGGTGCGCAGGGACGCGCTGGGCGCGGGCATGAGCACGCCCCAGGCCGTGACCTGGGGCGTTTCGCGTGGGCGGTGCTGGAATCGAACCAGCGACCTCTACCGTGTCAAGGTAGCGCTCTCCCCCTGAGCTAACCGCCCGTGTCCGGGGAATGCTCGGTTGTCGGCCGGCTACTGGGAGGCCGCGGTAGGCACCCATTCGCCACGTCCCGGCCAGGCCGCGACTCATCGTAGCAGCGTCGCTTGCCGTTGCCGTGCCCGCCGCCGCCACCACGCCAGGCTTGCCCGGACCGCCCCAGCCACCGTCGCCACGACGGGGTCTCTGGCACCCACACCGTCTGACGGGCTACGACGCGACGACAGGTGTTCTTGCACCCACGCGATCCCGCCACACGCGCGCATATCCTGCCCCGGCTGCGAGCTCGACCGTCAGGA
Source organism: Nitriliruptoria bacterium (assembly GCA_003550425.1). Taxonomy (GTDB): domain Bacteria; phylum Actinomycetota; class Nitriliruptoria; order Euzebyales; family Egibacteraceae; genus PUKE01. The sequence continues at coordinate 5,374 of PUKE01000037.1, read as the reverse complement.
CCCGCTGCCCGACGGACTCGGTGGTCGTCGCGGGGCGTGTGCTGAACCATCCGCGAGACCACGGGACGTCGTGACGCTTGCTTGTTGCCGCGACTACCCCTCGGGCAGCAGCAGGATGGTCTCGAGGTCGGTGAGTCCGCTCGCGAGGGTTGCCTGACGCCGGTCGAGCGTGGCGAGGGGCAGCCCGTGGTCCCGGCAGGTCATGGCGATCAGGAGGTCGTGGACGCTCCCGCCGAGGTTCAGCGAACGGCCTGTCCGCAACGCTTCGGCGTAGGCCGACGCCGCTGTGGCGACGACACGCCCTTCAGAGCCCCAGGGGCCCAGGGTCTCCGCGACCGTGGCCGCGTCCAAGTGCCAAGGAGCACGACGCAGGGCCGCCCAGGTCTCGGCGACCACGATCCCCGGCACCTGACCACGAGCAGACTCGACCACATGGGGGCGGGCGACGGAGTGGAACTCGTGGTTGCGGACCAACCCCGCGACCATGACCGAGGTGTCGATCACTCGCGATCTCGCTGTGCCTGAATCGCCTCGACCGTGGTGGCGTTGCTCACGGTGTCGAGCTCGTCGACCGTGACCAGCGGGAGTCCGCTGTCATCCACGGTGACGGTGGCACGGCGGCGACGCTCTAACAGGACGCCTTCGGGTGTAGAGACGAGCTCGAGGGTCCCGCCGTCGCGCAGGCCGAGACGTTCCCGTTCCGCCTGGGGGATGACGACGCGACCTTGTGGGTCCACCTTGACGGTGATGGTCATGATGCACTCCAACGTGGACTCCACTCGTATGGTGTCATGGTGCCACTTCGATGGCAATCGTCCTCGCCCGGTGGCGGGACGAGGTCCCTGTGCTGATCGACCAGGGATGGGCATCCCCCTGGATACGGGAGTGCCCACGCTTCTGTTGACATCGGAGGGGCCGCGTCCCCCCATGGCTGCCGCCGAGGAGGGGCGGGCGTCCTGGATCGTGACGACCACGCAGCGATCGTTGGGCTCGTCGTGGTGGTAGACGACCAGCATCCAGCGCCGCGGGCCGAGGACGAAGCGCAAGCCTGCCCAACGACCGTGCAGCTCCGGTCCGAGTCGTGGGAGCTGCTCGAGTTGGCCGAGCACGCGGCGCGCCCAAGCGCGGGTGTCCTCGGGAAGGCTGTGGGCGCGGATCAGCCAGTGGAGGTCCTCGACCGCAGCCTCGGCGAGCTCGACTGCGGCCAACGGCTACAGATCGTCGAGGGGGACGGTCTGCCCTGTCGCTGCCTGGCGGAGCCCCCGTTGCGCGCGTTCGTAGGCGCCGTCGATGCCGTCGAGGAGGGCGACCACGTTGTCGGGATCGGGGTCGAGGGTGACGTTCAAGCGGCGCGGACGTGGATCATCCTGACGCATCCCTCGATGCCACACGACCCGACACGTCCCGTGGAGCTTCGATGCGGTCCGACGCCCCACGGCACCGACGGCGCCAACACAGACCTTGCCGGGTTGGATCACTGACGGTGCCTGGCAACTCGGCGCCGGCGAGCCCGCAGCCCGACATCCGCCCACGGCAAGCCCCGTTCCCCGGTCAGTGCCCGCAGCGCGTCGCGGGTGGCCCGCAGCGCGTCGCGGGTGGCCCGGCCGCGCGTCGCCTCGTGCTCCAGCGAGCGGCACGCGACTGGCACCATCCCGTCCCGGCCTCCCGCACAGACGGAGGAACGCAGATGGGCGCCACGACCGACCCGACGCAGCGCATGCAGGAGCGCGGCCTCCTCCATGCACAGGAGCGCGGCCTGCTCCACGCCCTCGAGGAGATCGTCGGGCCCCAGGGGCTGCGCACCGGCGCCTATGGCCGCGCCATGTATCGCCGTGACGCCTCGTTCCTGAACGCCGAGCCGCTGGCGGTGGCTGCGCCACGGACGGTGGAGGAGGCGGCGCGGGTGCTGCGCGCCTGCCGCGACCACGGGGTCCCGTTCACGCCGCGCGCGGCAGGGACCGGGCTGGCCGGCGGCGCCACGCCGGTCGGCGAGGACCGGCGCCCGCTGGTGATCAGCATGGCGCGGATGGATCGGATCGTGGAGGTCGATGCGGCCGGGCGCCGCGCCTACGTGGAGCCCGGAGCGGTCAACCTGCGCCTCGGGCAGGCCGCGGCGCGACACGGGCTGCGCTTCGCCCCCGACCCGGCCAGCCAGATCGCCGCCACCCTCGGCGGCAACATCGCCACCAACGCGGGCGGCATCCACGTGCTCACCTACGGGGTCATGAGCCAGCACGTCCTCAGCGTCGACGTGCTCGACACCGACGGCGTGCGCCATACCCTCGACGGGACGCTGGCCGAGCAGGGCGGTCTCGACGTGCGGGGCCTGACGGTGGGCAACGAGGGCACCTTCGGCCTCGTCGTGGGCGCGTGGCTGCGGCTGTTGCCCGTCCCGCCGCACACCGCGACGCTGCTCGCCGGGTTCCCGTCCCTCACCGCCGCGGCCGAGGCGGTCAGCGCGATCGTGACCGGCTCGCGCCTGCCGGACGCGATCGAGCTGATGGATGCCAGGGCGATCCACCTGGTCGAGGACTACGCCCAGGCCGGCTATCCCAGCGACGCTGCCGCCGTGCTGCTGGTGGAGCACGAGGGGCTGACCCACGGCGTCGAGGCTGGCGTGGCCGAGGCGGAGCGCCTCGTGCGCGCCCACGGGGCCTCGACCGTGACGCGGGCCGCCGATGCCGCCCAGCGGGCGCGCATCTGGAAGGGACGCAAGGCGGTGGCTGGTGCGATCGCCAAGGTGGCGCCGGACTACTACCTGCAGGACGTGGTGGTGCCCCGGTCGCGGCTGGCGGAGATGCTCGCCGAGGTCGTGGCGATCGGCGAGCGCGAGGACCTGACGATCCTCAACGTGCTCCATGCGGGCGATGGCAACCTCCATCCCTTCGTCGCCTTCGACCGCCGCGAGGAGGGCGTGCTGGAGCGGGTCCATCGGGCGGGCGCCGCCATGGTGACCACCGCCCTGTCGCTTGGTGGCAGCCTCACCGGCGAGCATGGCGTCGGCGTGGAGAAGCGCGACTTCCTGTGCGAGGTGTTCGGCGAGGACGGGCTGGAGGTCCAACGGCGGGTGCGGCGCGCCATGGATCCCACCGGCCTGGCGAACCCGCACAAGGTGCTGCCCACCCCGGCTGGCTGCGCCGAGTCCGCCCCGTCGATGGTGCCCACGGGAGCGTGGGTCTGATGGCCGGCGCGGTGCTGCGAGCCGAGACCGCCGAGGAGGTCGCCGAGGCCATCGGCCAGGCACGTCGCCAGGCCCGCGGGCTGGAGGCGCGTGGTGGGGCGACGCTGCTGCCGCGCCTGGGCGGCGCGGCCCGCCCCGAGCCGTCCGAGGACGCCGACGTGCTCACCCTGGACGGCCTGTCGGGCGTCGTCGACCACCCCGCGGCGGACCTGACCGTGACGGTGCGCGCGGGCACCCCGGTCGCCGAGCTCGCCAGCGCGCTGGCCGAGGCCGGCCAGGAGTGCCCCATCGAGCCTCTGGCTGGAGCGGACGGGGCGCCGCTGGGCTCGACGGTCGGTGGGCGGGTGAGCGCGGCCCTGGCCGGTCCACGCCAGCTGGGCGCTGGCCGCGTGCGCGACTGGGTGCTGCGCGTGCGCTACGTCACCGGCGAGGGACGCGTCGCCCACGCCGGTGGGGCCACGGTCAAGGACGTCACCGGCTACGACCTCTGCCGGCTGCTCACCGGCTCCTGGGGCACGCTGGCCGTCCTGACCGAGGTGACCCTGAAGCTGCGGCCCCGCCCTCCCGCGCGCGCCTGGTACCGCACCACCAGGCCACCCAGCGCATGGTGGGCCACGCTGCATGATCCCGCGGCGATCGTCACCGACGCCGTGGGGACCTCGGTGCTGCTGGAGGGACATCCCGACGACGTCGCCGAGCAGGCCGACGCCGCCGGACTCGAGGAGTCCACGCCTCCCACGCCGCCCACCGGCGCACGGGCGGTGGTCGCCCCCTCGCGCACCGACGAGCTGGTCGCCGCCATCAGTGAGCTCGACTGCGCGTGGGCGGCCGAGCCCGCCCTCGGCCTGGTGCATCTGGCCGGGGACGCAACGGCGCTGGAGCAGGCCCGTGCCCAGGCCGAGCGGCTGGACGGTCGCCTGCTGCGGCTGGACGGTGACGCGCAGGCCCCGGTGTTCGGCCACGACCCAGGACCCGATCCCTACGCCGGACCGCTCCGCGAGGCGCTGGACCCTGACGCGGTCCTCGCACCCTGGAGGTGGAGCCGATGACCGCCGACCGCAGCGGCCCCGGCATCTTCGATCCCGAGCAGCTGTCGCAGTGCGTCATGTGCGGCTTCTGCCTCTCGTCGTGCCCGACCTACGAGGTCACCCATCTCGAGGAGCACGGCCCGCGCGGGCGGATCCTCGGCATGCGCCTGGTCGCCGAGGGGGAGTTCAGCATCGATGACCCCGACGTGATGGAGTCCCTCGCAACGTGCGTGCAGTGCCGCGCGTGCGAGGAGGTCTGCCCCTCGCTGGTCGAGTTCGGTGCGCTCATGGAGGACGCGCGCACCGCGATGCACCAGCACGCGCCCCCACGGGGCGCGCAGGGCCGAGCCCAGCAGCTCGGCTACGCCACCCTCGCGCGCCGCGGGGTGCTCAAGACCGGCCTGCTGGGCCTGTCGCTGCTGCAGGCCACCCGCGCCGACCGGCTGCTACCCGACCACCTGCGCGTGGCCCGTCGCGTGCGCGCCCGCGACGTGCTCAGGCCGCTGCGTGACGACGCCCAGGCCCCCGGCGCCCCAGCCCTGGTGTTCCGTGGCTGCGTGATGGACGGGCTGTTCCGCGAGGTCCACCAGGACACCGTGGACGTGCTGGCCGCCGTCGGCTATGCCCCCACCACCTCGCCCGCGCCCCCGTGCTGCGGGGCCTTGCACATCCACGCCGGACGCGAGGAGCAGGCCCACGCCCTGGCCCAGCAGGTCATCGACGCCTACGAGGGCACCGAGGGGCCGATCGTGGTCGACAGCGGTGGCTGCGGAGCCGCCATGAAGGAGTACGGCCAGTGGCTGGGCACCGACCAGGCCCACGCCTTCGCCGCCCGCGTCAAGGACCTCACCGAGGTGGTCGGGCCCGACATGCTGGCCAGCGCCCGCCCCGTGCGCGCCCGCATGGCCTACCAGGCCCCGTGTCACCAGCGGAACGTCCAGCGCCTCGGCGACCGACCCCGCGCCCTGCTGGCGGCGATCCCCGGTCTGGAGCTCATCGAGCCCGACGACTGGCACCTGTGCTGCGGCTCGGGCGGGGCCTACAGCCTGCTGCAGCCCGACCTCGGCGACGCGCTGCTCGACAAGAAGGTGGAGGCGCTGACGCGCACCGGCTGCACCGACGTCGTCTCCGGCAACCCCGGCTGCGCGCTGCAGCTCGCCCGCGG
>PUKE01000039.1 GCA_003550425.1 Nitriliruptoria bacterium | reverse complement strand
CGGCGGGTCGGTCGTCGCTGCTGGCCATGGGGCTCCTCGCTGCCTGCGGCCCGTCGTCGGCGGCGGGCCGGCTCACACGTCCACGCGGCCGCCGGCGCGCCAGTACTCGCCCTCGGCGCGATCCAGGAAGCCCTCGTCGACGAGGGCGCGTCGCAGCACCGCGACGTCGGCGTCGAAGCGCTGGAGGGTCGCGTTGACCTCGCGCTCGGAGTAGCGCGTGCCCGGCTCGAACTCGAGCGCCAGCCGCTCCAGCACCACCAGGCGCTTGGACCGGGTGGCGGGCAGCTCGACCAGCGTCTGGCCTCGGAAGAACCGCGCCAGGATGCGGCGCTCGTCGGAGGTCATGCCGTAGCCGATGCGCTCGTCGGCCGGCTGCTCCTGGGGCAGGGACGTGGCGGCCTCGCGCAGGCGCTCGCGGTCCAGGACGTAGCCCTGCTCGGCGACGGTGACCAGCCCCTGCTGGCGCAGCGTGCCCAGGATCTCCAGGACCTGGCGGTCCGCGAGCCCGGTGCGCGTCGCGACCGCCTCCGCGGTCAGGGGCTCATGGGCCACGGCCCCGAGCACGGCGAGGCGATCGGGGTCGGCGGCGGCGCGCGCCAGGTCGAGGGCCTCCATGGGCGCGAGGATAGCCCGGCGAGATGGGCGGTTCGCGCGAGGCGCGCCGCGGGCTCACGCGGTCAGGCGCACCGTGGCCACCAGCGGCAGGTGGTCGCTGGTGGTGCGCGCCGGCGTCTCGATCGCCTCCACCGTCGCCGCGCCACGGGCGAGCACCTGGTCGGGCTGCACCCGCGGGCGCCACGAGGGGTAGGTCGGTGGGGCCTTGGGGTTGGTCCAGCGGCGGGTGGTCAGGCGCGCGAGCCAGCGGGGCAGGTTCAGGTCGCCGATCAGCACCGCCGCCGACGCGCCGTGCGCCGCCTGCCGGGTCACCGAGCGCAGCTGGGCGATGCCCCGCCAGGGCAGGTAGGACAGGTGCGCGGTGGTGAGCGCGAGGGCGCGCCCCTCCACCGACACCGCCACGCGCAGCCCCACGCGGGGCTCGCGGTCGTACCCGGGGTTGGCGGGGGTGGCGCCGGGCGCGCGGTGCCCGTCGCCCCCGCCGGGCAGCACCAGGCGGTGCGCCGCCGTGATCGGCAGTCGCGAGATCACCCCCACGCCGTAGGCGGGTCCGCCGGGGTCCTCCTCTGGCAGCGCCGTCCAGGAGCGGCCGGGGTCGCCCAGCAGGGCTGGCGCGAACCGCCAGTCCGCGCCCAGCCGCGCGGCGAGCGCCGCCACCTGGTGGCGTCCGCCCGAGCGCTCCTGGGCGCGGTCGGCCTCCTGCACGGCGAGCACGTCGGCGCCCAGCGCCGCCGCGGCCTCGGCCGCCTGGTCCAGGTCGATCGCCCCGGAGCGCAGGTCGATGCCGTGCAGCAGGTTGAGCGAGGCGATGCGGATCGCGGGCGGCACCGGTGGGCTCCTTGCGAGCGGGGTTTGCGCGGGCGGCGTCGGGAACGATGCCCGCTGAGACCATGACCACACCGCACCAGCCACGAGACGCGGCACAGGGAGGTGACGGGGGCGCGATGCGCGTGAGCCTGCGGCTGACGCTCCCTCGGGACGCGCGCTACGTCCCCGTGCTGCGCGCAGCCACCTCCTCGGTGCTGCGCGAGCTCGGTGCGCCCCGCGAGGACGCCGAGGACGTCGAGCTCGTCATCAGCGAGGCGTGTGGCAACGTCGTCCGCCATGCCACGGGCTCGGAGGCCTACAGCGTCGGCGTCGCCGTCGACGCCCACGGCTGCGACATCGAGGTGGTCGACGTGGGCCCGGGCTTCGACGTGGAGGCCAGCTGCCCCGACAGCGACAGCGAGACCGGGCGGGGGCTCTACCTCATGCGCACCCTGGTCGACCGCCTCGAGTTCCTGGCCGACGACGAGGGCACCCGCATCGTGCTCCAGAAGCGCTGGGGCACCCCGCCGGCGGTCGCCGAGCAGGCAGCGACCGCCGCCGAGCCGGGGCTCACCGCGGACCTCGGCGCGTTCGCGCCCGACGAGCCCGACGCCTCCCGCGCCAACGGCGAGGCCCAGTCGAGCCCGACCCGCCCGCGCCACTAGCGCGGCTCGACGTCGCGGGCGCTGGTCGCGGTGGCGACCCGGTCGTCGTGAGCGCACCGATCGGCCGCGCGCGCGAGCGCGACCGGTCCGAGCGCGGTGTCCCACACCGCGCTGGCCGTGGTCAGCACCGTCGCCCACCAAGACGGATGCGCCGTCAGCGCGTGGCGGGGGACCGCGAGCTGCACCACGGCCTGCGCGTGCGGCAGCGCGCCGGCCGGCACGTAGCCAAGGGCCTGCAGCGCCTCGACCGGGGCGTGGGGTCGTGCGCCCGGCGCCCGTGCAGCGGTGACCTCGAGCCCCGCAGGGCACGGCGGCAGATGGCCGAGCCAGCCGGCCTGGGCCGCTGGCAGGTCGACCAGGAGCGGCTCGACGGGACCGCGGGACCGTGCCCCGCTCGAGCGCCGCCGCGTCACCTCGCCTCCTTCGCTCGGGGACGCTGCATTGTGCGCGCTCGACGCCCCAGCGCCGCGCAGGCTCGGCGACCGGCCCCGCGTGGGCTGCTCCGGTCGGCCCGGCCCGGCCGCGCTCCGCCTGGCCCGGCCGCGCTCCGCCTGGCCCGGCCGCGCGCGTGCTGCCCCTCGAGGGGCATGGCCGTCTCGCTGGCGGGGCAGGGTGCTCCCTGGCTGCGCGCGCCGGGACGCCCGCTAGCGTCGGACGGGTGCGGTGACGACGGGGGGCGCCGTCCCACAGGGGCGGCGACCGCACCCGCTGACCGCTGCGCCGATGTGATCGCGCGCGCCGCCGGCCGCCCTGCCTGGGTCGCGGCGGCCACGACCCGACCCCGAGGAGGTCCGAGCCTGGTGAGGCTGCCCGCTGCCCTGGAGCCACTGGCCACCCGCGACTACCGCCTGGTGTTCACCGGCGCGGTGCTCAGCAACTCGGGCACCTGGATGCAGAACATGGCGGTCCAGTGGTTCATCTATCAGGAGACGGGCTCGGCGGCCTGGGTCGGGGCGGCGACGTTCGCCCAGTTCGTGCCCCTGTTCTTCGCCGGACCGCTGGGCGGGGTGCTCGCCGACCGCCGCGACCGCAAGCGCCTGCTCTTCTGGGCCCAGGCGTGGATGATGGCCCTGTCGGTGGTGCTGGCCGCGGTCACCCTCGCCGGCGCCGCCACGCCCGAGCTGGTGATCGGGCTGGTGCTGGCCCTGGGCATCGGGTTCGCCTTCAATGGTCCCACGTGGCAGGCGGTGGTGCCCCACCTCGTCCCCAGCGCGCAGCTGACCCGCGCGATCGCCCTGAACAGCGCCCAGATGTCCACCGCCCGCATCGTCGGACCCGCGCTGGGCGGCCTGCTCGTGCCGGTGATCGGGCCGGGCGGGATCTTCGCGCTCAACGCCGCCTCCTACGTCGCGGTGCTCGTCGCCATCGCCCTGGTCAACCCGCCGGCCCACCAGCCGAGCGGCAGCGAGTCGGTGACGCAGCAGCTGCGCGGCGGTGTCCGCTACGCCCTGACCCACCGGGTGCTGGCCTGGCTCATCGCCGCGGTGCTCGTGGTCAGCCTGCTGGCGGCGCCGCTGATGGCGCTGCTGCCCGTCTACGCCGAGGACGTGCTCCAGGCCGGGCCCGAGACCTACGGGATCCTGATGGCCGCGATCGGCGGCGGCTCGCTGCTCGGTGCCCTGCTGCTCGGGCAGTTCGGCGACCGCCTGCCCACCGCGCGGCTCATCGGCGGGGCCCTCGTGCTGCTCGGCGTGGCGACCGCGCTGGTGCCCGTGGCCTCCCTGGCGCCCGGCCCGACCCTGGGCGTGGCCCTCACGGCGCTCGCGGTGCTGGCCACCGGCACGTTCCGCCTCGGCGCCGTCGCGGCGAGCAACTCGCGGCTGCAGGCGCGGGCCGACGACGCCTACCGCGGCCGGGTGCTGAGCCTGTTCCTGATCTGCTTCGGCGGCGCCTTCCCGCTCGGCGCGCTGCTGCTCGGCAACGCCGCCGACGTGGTCGGCGTCCAGCCGGTCACGCTGCTCATGGGCATCGGGACGCTGCTCGGTGGCCTGCTGGTCGGCAACCGCCTGGCGGTCCACGATCGCGGCGTGCCCGAGGCTGCGCCGCAGGGCGCCGACGACGAGCCGGCGCCAGCCCCCGCGGACGAGCCCGCCCCAGCCCCCGCGGAGGAGCCCGCGCCGGGCCGCGCGGACGACGAGCCCGCCCCGGCCCGCGCCACCTTCGGGGGCTCCTAGGCCAGCCAGCCGACCAGCAGGCCCGCGCCGACCAGCAGCACCACGAGGCTGTTGAAGGTCGCGTGCCACACCGTGGTGGCCAGCACCGCCTCGGCGCGCGCCTGTTGGGGGCTGGGTCGAGTCCAGGTCGGCAGCGCGCCCGCCACCGATGGGCGCTGCCACGTCACGCGGGCCCGCGAGCGCGCGTAGGCGCGGCGGTACAGGCGCCCGTAGGCGAAGCCGGCGACCGCGATCGCCAGCGCCGCGCCGATCGGGATCAGCATCACGAGGTGGAGCAGCCCGAAGCGCAGCGCGCTGGTGACCTCACCGGCCAGGGTCGCGGTCTCCAGGCCCTCGCGGAACACGCGCTCCTCGACGAAGGCGAGCCACGGCAGCAGCGCGAGCAGGAGCGCGAGGAACGCCAGCACGCCAGCCACGACCCAAGGGCTCGGCGCGGCGACCGCGGCCCCCGAGCCGTCGGCGCGCAGCGCCACGCCCTCCAGCGGCGCGAACACCGCGTTGCCGGTCAGCCCGACGAGCGAGCCGAGCCCGATCCACGCGCCCGGCACCACGGTCAGCAGCACCAGCAGCGTCGACAGCACCACGGCGAGCAGGCCCACCGACCCCACCACATGCCGTGGGCGCACCGCACGCCACACGCGCAGGCTCACCTGCCGATGGCGCCAGGCCATCCGCGCCGCGCGCACGAGCAGCACCAGCACCACCAGGGCGATCAGCGCGCGCACGGCGTCCATGGCGCCAGTGTGGCGCGTGCCGCGGCGACGGTCCCGGGCGCACGCGGCTGGTGGGACGTGTTTCACTGCGCAGCGTCGGGAAGGCACACTGCGAGTCCGACGTGACCGGATGAGAGGGCGATCATGGGATCGTGCAAGAGCAAGGACGCCAAGAAGGCCCGCAAGGCCGCGGAGGCGCGCGCCGAGGACCTCGTCAAGCGCGCCCGCGAGGCGTGGGACGACGCCGAGGTCGAGGAGCGCGCCCAGGACCTGGTCAAGGCCGTGCGCGACTCCGACGCCTATGCGGCGGCCTCGGAGCGCGGCAAGGAGCTCGCCGAGCTCGCCCGTGAGGCCTGGGAGGACGCCGAGGTCGAGGACCGGGCCGAGGAGCTCGTGAAGCGCGTGCGCTCCTCCGACGCAGGCAAGCAGGCCGTCAAGCAGGCCCAGCGCGCCCGCAAGACGGCGCGCAAGGAGGGCAAGAAGGCGGCCAAGACAGCGCGCAAGGAGGGCAAGAAGGCGGCGAAGGTCGCCCAGGCCCGCGCCGACGAGGGGCTCGAGTCCTTCGGCGAGTGGCTCGCCAGCGGCGAGAGCGCCAAGCGGCTCGGCGTGCGCCAGCGGCGACGCTGGCCTGCGGTGCTGCTGCTGCTCGCCGGCGTGATCGCCGGCTTCGCGGCGGCCCGCCTGCTCGACCGCGAGCCCGACGACCAGGTCCGCGACGAGCTCGCCGAGGCCGCCGATCGCCTGGCGTCCCAGGGCACCTCCAGCACCGTCCTCGCGGACACGATCCGCACCACCCTGGACGCGGATCCGCGCACCGCGGAGCTCGAGGACGTCGAGATCAACGTCGCCGACAGCGGCACCGTGTTCGTCCGCGGCACCGTGCCCGCCCAGGTCGACCAGGAGGCCGTGCGCGACGTGGTCGCGAGCGTCCCCGGCGTCACCGACGTGGACCTCGAGCTGACCAGCGCGGCCGACTCCGACGCCTAGGCGCGGCGGGGAGCCCGCGCCCGCGGGCACCCCGCCGCCCCGGCTGCCCCTGCCCACGCACCGCTCGCCCACCGCGCCCGCCCGGCCACCGCGCGGACCCGACCCCGACCCCGACGGCCCATGAGCACGCGCCCGACGGTCTTCGCCTCGACCCCGCCGCCCGAGCCGCTCGCGCGCGAGGTCCGCGCCCGACTGCGCGCCGAGCACGCCGCGCGACCGTTCTGCAGCGCCGACGTGCGCACCTCGATCCACCGCGCCCGCGCGGCGCTCGCCGACCTGCCGCTGGAGGTGGCGATCTACCGCGGTGGCCTCGGGCTGACCGGCGTCGAGGTCGACCATCTCTGGCT
>PUKE01000024.1 GCA_003550425.1 Nitriliruptoria bacterium | reverse complement strand
GCCCACGCCACCCTCGACGTGCCCGGCCAGCCCACCGGCGTGGTCCTCGGCGAGGGCGAGGCGGGCTCGGGCGCCCCGGCCACCGGCTGGCCCGCCCCCGAGGCGCCGATCGTGCTGCCCAACGACACCGACGACGCCTACGCCAAGCTGCGCCTGGACGAGGCCACCGTCGCCGCACTGACCGCGCGCCTCGGCGACCTCGACGACGCCGTGGCCAGCGCCGTGGCCTGGGGCGCGCTGTGGGAGCAGACCCGCGACGCGGCGCTGCCCGCGCGCACCCTCGTCGACCTCGTCGCCCGCCACGCGCCGTCGCTGGGCGACCTCACCTCGCTGCAGCTGGTGCAGCGGCGCGGCGTGAGCGCCTCCGACCGCTACGGCGACCCGGCCAACCGCGACCACGCCCACGCCCGGCTGCTGGCCGCAGGCCAGGACGCGCTGGCGGCCTGCGCTCCCGGCAGCGACCACCAGCTCGCCTGGGTCCAGCACCTCATCGAGGTCGGCCCGGCCGACGACGTGGACCACCGCGCCTGGCTCGTCGGGCTGCTGCGCGGCGACGTCGCCGTGCCAGGCCTGACGGTCGACCAGGACCTGCGCTGGTCGCTGATCGTGCGCCTGTCGGCTGACGGCGCCGCCGACGAGGAGGTCGTGGCCCGCGAGCTGGAGCGCGACCCCACCGACCAGGGCGTGCGTCGCGCCGCCACCGCCCGCGCCGCCCGCCCCGGCGCCGGGTCGAAGGAGCACGCCTGGCGCGCCCTGCTCGAGGACCGCGAGCTGCCCCTGGCGACGCTGCGGGCCATGGCCGCCGGCCTCTGGCGCTTCGGCCAGGAGGAGGTGCTCGCCGCCTACGCCGAGCGCCTCCCCGAGGCGGTCGAGGCCGCCTGGCGCGACCGCGTGCTCGAGGAGGCGATCGCGCTGACCCGCCAGCTCTACCCGGGCACCGTCATCCGCGCCCGTACCCTGGAGGTCGCCGACGCGGTGCTGGCCGACGATGCGCTGCCCGCCCCCGCGCGCCGGGTGATCAGCGAGGAGCGCGCCCTGACCGCGCGGGCGCTGGCCGCGCGCGAGGCCGACGCCGCCGCGGCCACCGGGTAGGCCGGGGAGACCGGGGAGACCGCGCCCCGCCGCGCCAGGGAGGAGCGGCGATGACCCAGCAGAGCGAGAGCGCACCGCCCTCGGGCTCGGCCACGGCGAGCCCCTCGCTCGCCGACCGCGTGCCCGACCGGCTGAAGGTGTGGGGGCCGGGCAGCGCGGTCGCCGCGGCGCTGGTCCTCGGCCTCGTGCTGGACCTGCTGGCCGACCAGCGCGAGGCGGCGGTGGCGGTCTGGCTGGTGGCGATCGTCGGCGCGATCGTGCCGCTGACCATCGAGACGGTCCGGGCGCTGGCGCGCCGCGAGGCCGGCGTCGACGCGATCGCGCTGCTGGCGATGGTCGGCGCGATCGCCCTGGGCGAGTGGGTCGCCGGGGTGATCGTGGCGCTGATGTACACCGGTGGCGAGGGGCTGGAGTCCTATGCCGCCAGCCGCGCGCGCCGCGAGCTCACCGCCCTGGTCGAGGGCGCGCCGCGCCGGGCTAACCGGCGCCGCGGCGACGAGCTCGAGGAGGTCGACGTCGACGCGGTCGTCCCCGGCGACGAGCTGGTGGTGCGCCCCGGGGAGCTCGTGCCAGTCGACGGGCTGGTGCGCGAGGGCCAGGCCGTGCTCGACGAGCGCACCCTCACCGGCGAGTCGCGCCCGGTGGAGCGGCCGGTGGGCGCGCGCGTCCAGTCGGGCGCGACCAACGCGGGCAGCCCGTTCACGATGCGCGCGACCGCCACCGCCGAGGACTCGACCTACACCGGGCTGGTGCGCCTGGTCGAGTCCGCCCAGGCCGAGCAGGCGCCGTTCGAGCGCCTCGCCGACCGCGCCGCCGGGGTGTTCCTGCCGATCACGGTGGTGGTGGCCACCGCCGCCTGGCTGCTGTCGGGCGACCCGGTCAACGGCCTGGCGGTGCTCGTGGTCGCCACGCCCTGCCCGATGATCCTCGCCGCGCCGATCGCGATCACCTCGGGCGTGTCGCGCCTGGCCGGGCGCGGGGTGCTCGTCAAGGGCGGTGGCGCGCTGGAGGCGCTCGCCGACGTCGACACGGTGCTGCTGGACAAGACCGGCACGCTCACCGCCGGCCGACCGCGGCTCGTCGAGGTCCTCACCTTCGGCGAGGCCCGCCCCGACGAGGTCCTGCACCTGGCCGCCAGCGTCGACCAGCTGTCGGCCCACGTCTTCGCCGCCTCCATCGTCGACGCCGCCCGCGCGCGGGGGGTGGACCCGGCGTTCCCCGACGCCGTCGAGGCCGAGACCGGCAGCGGCATCGCCGGCACCGTCGGCGGCCGTCGCGTCCGCGTGGGGCGCGCCAGCTGGGCGGCGCAGGACCGGCCGCTGCCACCCGAGGCCCGCGCGGTGACGCGACGCACGGCGGTGGAGGGCACCTCGTCGGTGTTCGTGGCCGCCGACGGGGTCCTGCTCGGCGCGCTGCTGCTCGACGACCCGCTGCGCCCCGAGGCCGCCCGGACCCTGCGGGGGCTGCGCGCGCTCGGCGTGCGGCGCTTCGCGATGGTCACCGGCGACCACGGCGACATCGCCGAGCTGGTCGGCGAGGCCGTCGGCGTCGACCGGGTGCTCGCCGAGCGGTCGCCGTCGGACAAGCTCGACGACGTGCGCGCGCTGCGCGCCGAGGGCCGGGGCCGGGTGCTGATGGTCGGCGACGGCGTCAACGACGCGCCGGCCCTCGCCGAGGCCGACATCGGCGTGGCGATGGGCGCCCAGGGCGCCACGGCCTCCTCGGAGGCCAGCGACGTGATCCTGGTGGTCGACCGCCTCGACCGGCTCCAGGAGACCCTCGCGGTGGCCCAGCGCACCCGGCGGATCGCCTGGCAGTCGGTCGCCGCCGGCATGGGCATGTCGATGGTGGCGATGGGCTTCGCGGCGTTCGGCTACATCACCCCGGTGGTCGGCGCGGTGCTGCAGGAGGTCATCGATCTCGCGGTCATCGCCAACGCGCTGCGCGCGCTGCGGGCCTCCGAGTACGCGCCCACGCGCCCCGAGCTCGCCGAGCGCGCCGCCGGGGTGCGCGCCGAGCACGGCGAGCTCGCCTCGGGCATCGACCGGCTCCGGGCGCTGGCGGACTCGGTGGACGCCCTCGCGCCCTCCGAGCTGCTGGACGAGCTGCGGTCGCTGCATCGCTTCCTGTCCGAGGACCTCCTCGCCCACGAGCTCGACGAGGAGCGGTCGGTCTTCCCGCTGCTGTCGCAGGCCAGCGACGGCGAGGACCCCACGGCCCCGCTGCGCCACACCCACCGGGAGATCGTGCGCCTGGTGCGGCTGCTCGGCCACACCCTCGACGCGATCGGCGACGGCCCGCTGGAGGACGCCGACCGGGCCGAGCTGCGCCGCCTGCTGTACGGCCTCCACGCGATCATGCGGCTGCACAACGCCCAGGAGGAGGAGGCCCTGGGGATGCTCGACAGCGGCGATGGCGCCGGCGCCGACGCCGCCCCGCTGCGCTCGCGCTCCTGACGCGCGGCCTCGCCTCTCGACGCCCTCCCGCTGTGTCTGTACGCTAGTACTCACAGAGGAGGTCATGTCGTGGCCACGGCAGAGCGAGCGCAGCGACTGAACGCACGCCTGACGCAACAAGAGGACCGGCTGTTGCGCGAGGCCGCAGCGGAGCTCGGCAAGCCCGTCTCGCGCTTCGTCATCGAGGCGGGCGTCGAGCATGCGCGGGAGGTCTTGGCTGACGCCCAGGTGTTGCGCGTCGCAGATCACGCTGCGGCGGAGTTCGAGGCGTGGATCGACCGGCCAGCGGCCCCGTTGCCCGCGGCCAGGAGACTGGCGGAGGCCGAGCCCTTCGACGACCAGTGAGGATCGAGCGGCTCTCGAGGGCCCACGACCGCTCGACGTTTCGCTGCGGCCGCGCGGAGCTCGACGAGTGGTTCCGCACTGCCGCGATGGAGGCCCAGCAGCGCAACCGCT
Source organism: Nitriliruptoria bacterium (assembly GCA_003550425.1). Classification (GTDB taxonomy): domain Bacteria; phylum Actinomycetota; class Nitriliruptoria; order Euzebyales; family Egibacteraceae; genus PUKE01. Next base: position 2,372 of record PUKE01000024.1, on the reverse strand, counting down.
CCGCGCGCACCACCGTCCTCGTCGACGGCCACGGCGCCGTCGTGGGCTTCTACTCCCTGGCCACGCACGCTGTCGCCTACGACGCCTCGCCCCGCGAGCTCGTCAAGGGCGTCCCCCGCTATGACGCAGTCCCTGCCGTTCGCCTGGCTCGCCTCGCCATCCACGAGGACCACCAGGGCCAGGGCCTGGGCGAGCGGCTCCTCGCCACCGCCGTGCGCGACGTGCTGGCCGCGGCCGAGCACGTTGGCATCGTGCTGATGACCGTCGACGCGCTCGACGAGGCCGCTGCGACGTTCTCCGAGCGCTTTGGCTTCATGCGCCTGGAGGCCACCAGGACACGCCCGGCGCTGGCCGCCCGCGTCAAGGACCTGCAGCTCACCTTCTCATCCTCGCGCGAGGGCTGAGCGCTGCGGGACCCGGCCCATCGAGGGTGGGACGGACGGGCGTTTCCCCGCGCCCCGGGCTCGGAGACGGTCGCGGCGAGAGGCACGCGTGGAGGAGGGGAGGTCCATGACTGCCAGCGACGACACGCTGCGCCGCGGCACGACCGCGACGCCCGACCCGACCGCGACGCCCGACCCGACCGCGACCCTGGACGCGACCGACGCCGATGCCGCCCTGGGCGCCGCGGCCGACGCCGATGGCGACCACCGCGCCCTCGCGCACGCCCGCGCGGCGGTGGAGGCGTTCCGCGCGCTCGCGCGGCGCACCGCCGGCCTCGACCTGCCGATCGAGCGCTGGGACGGCGTGCGCCTAGGACCCGAGGAGGCCCCCTGGCGCCTGGTCCTGCCGCAGCCGTGGTCGCTGCGGGCGATGCTCGTGCCACCCACCGACCTGACCATGGGCGAGGCCTACGCCCGCGGCGACATCGACATCGCCGGTGATGCCGTGGCGGCCGTGGCCGCGAGCCGCGCGCTGCGGCCGGGCCTCGACGACGCCGAGGCGCTGATGCCGCTGACGCGCCACCTGCTGGCCGGCCCCCGCCCGCCGCGGCTCGGCTCGGAGCGTCGCGCCCAGCTCGGCGGGCGCGCCCACTCCCCCGAGCGCGACCGGCAGGCCGTGTCGTTCCACTACGACCTGCCCCAGGCGTTCTACGAGACCTTCCTCGACGAGCGCCTGGTCTACTCGTGCGGCTACTTCGCCGACGGCGAGCCCACCGACCTCGACCGTGCCCAGCGCCGCAAGCTCGACATGGTCTGCCGCAAGCTGCGGCTCGGCCCGGGCTCGCGGCTGCTGGACATCGGCTGTGGCTGGGGCTCGCTGCTGGAGTGGGCCGCCACCCGCTACGGCGCTACCGGGGTGGGCGTGACCCTGTCGCAGACCCAGGTCGAGGCCGCCAACGAGCGGCTGGCGCGCGCCGGGCTGTCCGACCAGGTCGAGGTGCGCCTGGCCGACTACCGGGAGCTGCCGGCCACCGAGACGTTCGACGCGGTCTGCTCGATCGGGATGGTCGAGCACGTCGGCGACGCCCAGCTCGGCGAGTACGCCCAGGCGCCCCGCCGGCTGCTGGCGCCGGGCGGCCTCACGCTGCTGCACGCGATCACCCGCCAGGGCCCCCCGCCGCCGTGGCCGCTGCGCAACCGCACGTTCATCCAGCGCCACGTGTTCCCCGACGGGGAGCTGCTGCCGGCCTGGCGCCTCCTGCAGGCGCTGGAGCAGGAGGGGCTGCCGGCCGTGGACGTCCACCAGCTGCGCCAGCACTACGTGCTCACGCTGCGCCAGTGGGTGGCACGGCTCGAGGCGGCGCGGGACGCGGCCATCGCCGCAGCCAGCGAGGCCGACTACCGCGTGTGGCGGCTGTTCATGAGCGGGGCCGCGGCCTCGTTCGCCGCCGGCCACATCGGGGTCGTGCAGGTGCTGGCCGGCGACCGGCCAGCGGCGCCGCTGACGCGCGACTGGATGGACCCGACGGTCTAGCACCCGGCGAGCGACCGGGGAGAGCCCAGCGAGAGCCCGGCCAGCGACCGGCTAGAGGCCAACGGGGCGCTCGGGCATCTCCGGCGCCACCTGCCGGCCGCGCTTGAGCTCCCACAGCGCCCCGTCGCCGGCCTCGGTGACGGCCACGAGCCCGTCGTAGAGCGCCAGCGCCTGCGCCCCGGTCGGCGCTGGCGACAGCACCGGCCCGAAGAACGCCGGGCGGCCCGGACCGCCGATGCGGATGGTGGGCACGCCGATGTCCTCGCCGGCGGCCGCCAGCGCCTCGTCCATCGAGGCCGCGATCGCCGCGTCGTGGGCCGCGTCGTCGGCAGCAGCGGCGAGGTCGGCGTCGAGGCCGGCCGCGCGGACCGCGTCGGCCAGCCCCGCCAGCTCGCGGTCGCCGTCGTGGTGCACCCGCGTGCCCAGCGCGGTGTACAGGCGCCCGGCCGCGTCCT
>PUKE01000344.1 GCA_003550425.1 Nitriliruptoria bacterium | reverse complement strand
CTGATGGCGGCGCCGAGACCGAGCAGGAGGCGCTCGCGCGCGTGGCGCGCCACCGCCAGCAGCGCCCGCGGGTGCGCGAGGAGCACGTCACGCTCGCCCACGGCGCCGGCGGCTCGGCCACGGCCGACCTCGTCGAGGACCTGTTCGTGGAGGCCCTGGCGAACCCGGCGCTGGAGGCGCGCGAGGACCAGGCGCTGATCGACGTCGACCCTGGGCGCCTGGCGTTCACGACCGACTCGTTCGTGGTGAGCCCGCTGACCTTCCCCGGCGGCTCGATCGGCGACCTCGCCATCAACGGCACCGTCAACGACCTCGCGGTGTCGGGGGCGCGGCCGGCCTACCTGTCGGCCGGCTTCATCCTCGAGGAGGGGCTGGCGATCGCGGACCTGCGTCGCATCGTGGCCGACCTGGCCGCCGCGGCGGCCGCGGCCGACGTGCAGGTGGTCACCGGCGACACGAAGGTCGTCGGGCGCGGCAAGGGCGACGGCTGCTACGTCAACACCGCGGGCATCGGGGTGCTGGAGCGCCCCGTCGAGCTCGGCGCGCGCTTCGCGCGGCCGGGCGACGCGGTGCTCGTCTCCGGGCCGATCGGCGACCACGGCATCACGATCCTGCTGGCCCGCGGCGACCTCGAGCTCGAGGCCGACCTCGCGTCCGACACCGCGCCGCTGCACCGGCTCGTGGACGGGCTGCTGGACGCGTGCTCGGGGGTGCGCTGCCTGCGGGATGCGACCCGCGGCGGCGTGGCCACGGTGCTCAACGAGATCGCCGACGCCGCGGGCGTGGGCATCGCGCTGGAGGAGACGGCGCTGCCGATCCGCGCCGAGGTCAACGGCGCGTGCGAGGTGCTGGGCCTGGATCCGCTGTACGTGGCCTGCGAGGGGCGGATGGTGGTCGTGGTCGACGCCGCCGAGGCCGACGCCGCGCTGGCCGCGCTGCGCGCGCGCCCCGAGGGCGCGCAGGCCGCCCGGATCGGCTCGGTGGTGGCCGAGCCGGCCGGCATGGTGTCGCTGCGCACCCAGCTGGGCGGCACCCGGGTGGTCGACACGATGGCCGGCGACCCGCTCCCGCGGATCTGCTGACGCGCGGGGCCAACGCGCGGCGGCTGACGCGCGGGGCTGACGCGCCGGGCTGACGCCTCGCGGACCGCTGCCCCGCTCGCTCACCCGCCCGACAGCGGGCCGGGATCAGGGTCCTCGAGCAGGCCGTGACGGTCGCGCGCGGCGGCCACGACGGCCTGGCCGAGGCTGATGCCCCCGTCGTTGGGCGGCACCTGGCGATGACTGAGCACCGTGAGGCCGGCCGCCTCGAGCCCGTCGGTCAGCCGGTCGAGCAGCAGGAGGTTCTGGGCCACCCCGCCGGTGATCGCCACCGTGTCCAGCCCGTGGCGCTGCGCTGCCGCGCGGGTGGCCGCGAGCAGCCCGTCGGCCACGCCGTGGTGGGCGCGCGCGGCGATCACCGGCGCGGCGGTCCCGGCACGCAGGTCCTCCACGGCCGCGCGCACCAGGGGCGCGGGGTCGAGGACCAGCGGCGCGCCCTCGCGCACGGGCAGGGGATAGGCCCCGGGCTCGGCGGGGTCGGCCCGCTGCTCGAGCTCGATGGCGGCCTGCCCCTCGTAGGCGATCGCGTCGCGGACGCCGAGCAGCGCGGCGAGCGCGTCGAGCAGCCGCCCGAGGCTCGAGGTCGTCGGGGCGTTCACGCCGGCGCGCGCGATCGACCGCACCGCGTCCCAGCGCGCGGCGTTGCGCGCGCGCACCGCGAGATCGCCGGGCGGGTCGCCGTCGAAGGCGGCGTCCAGCCACATCGCCGCCATGCGCCAGGGCTCGCGGATCGCCTGCTCCCCGCCGGGCAGCGCGACGGTGGCGAGGTGCCCGGCGCGGTGGGATCCCACGAGGTCGGCCACCAGCAGCTCGCCGCCCCACAGGGTGGCGTCGGCGCCGTAGCCGAGCCCGTCGAGGGCCAGGCCGAGGACCGGCCCGTCCCGGTGGTGCTCGGCCAGGCAGGCGGCGACGTGGGCGTGGTGATGCTGCACGCCCACGTGCACCGGCGCCTCCACCGAGCGGGCGTAGCGGGTCGACAGGTAGTCGGGGTGCAGGTCGTGGGCCACGATCTGCGGGGTCACGTCGAACAGCGCGCGCAGGTGGGCCACCCCATCGGTGAGCGCCTGCAGCGTCTCGAGGTTCTCGAGGTCGCCGATGTGGGGCGAGACGAAGGCGTGACGGTCCTTGGCCAGGCAGAAGGTGTGCTTGAGCTGGGCCCCGCAGGCCAGCACCGGCCGCGGGAAGGGTCGGTGGGTGCGCACCGGCGCGGGTGCGGCGCCGCGGGCGCGGCGCACCGGCAGCTCGGCGCCCCGCCACACGCGGGTGACCGAGTCGTCCACGCGGGTGTGGATCGGGCGCTCGTGGGTCAGCAGCGCGTCGACGATCGGGGACAGGCGCGTCCGGGCGTCGTCGTCGCGGTGGACGATCGGCTCGTCGGAGACGTTGCCGCTGGTCAGCACCAGGGGGCGCCCGACGGACCGCAGCAGCAGCTCGTGCAGTGGCGTGTAGGGCAGCATGACCCCGAGCTCGCGGTTGCCGGGCGCCACGCCGCCCGCCACCGGCGCGCTGGCGCGGCGGGGCGCGAGCAGGATCGGTCGGCGCGGGTCGGTCAGCGCCGCGACCTCGTCCTCGGCCAGGTCGACGAGCGCCCGCGCCCCGTCGAGGTCGACGGCCATGAGCGCCAGGGGCCGCTCCTCGCGCTGCTTGCGCTCGCGCAGGTGGGCGACCGCGTCGTCGTCGGCCGCGTCGACGGCCAGGTGGTAGCCGCCGAGCCCCTTCACCCCGAGCACCGCGCCGTGGGCCAGGCGCTGGGCGGCCGCGGCGATGGCGGCAGCGGGGTCGTCGGCCGTGCCGTCGGCGCCGATCCCGCGGGCGGGCTGGCCGCGCCCGGCGCCGCGGACGGCCACGGTCCCGACGGGCTCCTCGAGCCAGGCGATCGGCCCGCACGCCGGGCAGCAGACGGGCTGGGCGTGGAAGCGGCGGTCGGCCGGGTCGTGGTACTCGCGGTCGCAGTCGGCGCACAGCGGGAACGCCGCCATCGTGGTGTTGGGGCGGTCGTAGGGCGTGGTCGTGGTGATCGTGTAGCGCGGCCCGCAGGCGGTGCAGTTGGTGAAGGGGTAGCGGTGGCGACGGTCGCGCGGGTCGGCGACCTCGGACCGGCAGGCGTCGCAGGTCGCCACGTCCGGGGAGACCAGCACGTGGCGCTGGGCACCGGCGTCGCTGGCGCGGATCACGAACTCGCCGGTGCCCTGCGGCTGGTGCGGCTCGCAGCCCAGGGCGTCGACCACCGCGAGCGCGGGGGGATCGTGCGCGATGGCCCGGAGCGCGTGCGCGACGGCCTCGGGCGGCCCCTCGAGCGCCACGAGCACCCCGTGGCTGTCGTTGCCGACATGGCCCGCGAGCCCCAGGCGGGTCGCCAGGCTGTGGACGAACGGGCGGAACCCCACGCCCTGCACCACGCCCTCGACGCGCGCGTGGACGCGCACGTGCCCGGTGGCCGGATCGCGCGCTGCGGCGCGGACCGCCTCCTCGGCGCTGGTCCCCGCACCGGGCGCAGGGCCCTCGGATGCTGCGGGCACAGGGTCGCTCACACCGCGGCAGGCTAGCGGGCGCACGACCGCGCCCCGCAGCGCTGCCAGCCCGGGATCGTCGCCCGGGTTGCCGAGTCACCGCGCGTGGGCAGGCGTCCGAGCATCATGTGCTCGTGCACCGCGCACCGCGACGCTCGGGCTGCCCGGCACCGTCGCCGCAGGTCCGAGCGAGCCGCTCGTCCGACCGCCGAGGAGGAGCGATGCCGCCTGGTCCCCCACGTCACTGGCCGCCTCGGCGCGGTGCGACGCTCGTGCTGCTGGCCGCCGCAGCGGCGCTGGTGGCCGCCTGCAGTGGCGAGGAGGAGGCCGATGGTGGCGCGCCGCAGGGCGCGACCGCCGAGGCGCGCGCCTCGGCCAACGACGCCGGCGTGGACCACGACACCGACCGGTTCGCCGAGCGCCCGCCCGAGGCAGGCGGGCTCGGGGGCTCGGGTGCCGACGCGCCGGACTGGCCCTGGGAGCGCGCCGCGGCGGGGGAGGACGTGCCGGCCGAGGTCCCGCTCGAGGAGATCGTCGAGGGCGGCCCACCGCCGGATGGCATCCCGCCGATCGACGACCCGGTGCTCGAGTCGGTCGAGGAGGCCGCCGACTGGCTGGAGCCCGAGGACCCGGTGATGGTCGTCGAGCACGCCGGCGAGGTCCGCGGCTACCCGTTGGCGATCCTGACCTTCCACGAGATCGTCAACGACGAGCTCGGCGGCGAGCCGGTGGTGGTCACCTACTGCCCGCTGTGCAACTCGGGGCTCGTGTTCGACGCCGAGGTCGACGGGCAGGTGCTGGACTTCGGCACGTCGGGACGGCTGTGGCGCTCCAACCTCGTGATGTACGACCGGGACAGCCGCAGCCTCTGGTCGCAGTTCAGCGGCGAGGCGATCGTGGGCGATCGGTTGGGCGAGGAGCTCGATCGGCTGCCCATGCAGATGGTCGGGTTCGCCGAGCTCGCCGAGCGGTGGCCCGACGCTGCGGTGCTCTCCCGCGACACCGGCCACGAGCGCCCCTACGGCCGCAATCCCTACAGCGGCTACGAGGACGGGGACCCGTTCCTGTTCGACGGCGAGACCGACGGGCCCCTCGCGCAGATGGACCGCGTCGTGGCGGCCGGTGGGGACGAGGACCCCCTCGCCGTCCCCCTGGAGCGCCTCGCCGAGGACAGGGTGGTGCGCACCACGCTCGCCGGCGATCCCGTCGCGGTGCTCTGGGCACCGGGAGCGGCCTCGGCCCTGGACGACGCCGACCTGGCCGACGGTCGCGACGTGGGCCAGACCGGGGTGTTCGACGCGCGGGCCGACGGGCGCGAGCTGACCCTCCGCCCGGGCCAGGAGGACGGGCGCTTCGTCGACGAAGAGACCGGGTCGACCTGGACCGTGACCGGTGAGGCGATCGACGGCGAGCTCGCCGGGACCCAGCTGGAGCGCCGCGCCCACGACGACACGTTCTGGTTCGTCCAGCACGCGTTCCGACCCGAGACGCGCCTGGTCGACGGGTCGTGAGCCGCGGGCGACCGCGCGCGGCGACCGCCCTGGTCAGCCGCGCTGGTCGTCGTCGAAGTTCTCGTAGTAGCGGCTGGCCGTCGGCCCCCGCTGGCCCTGGTACTTGCTGCGCAGCTCGGCGGAGCCGTACAGGCGCAGGGCGGGGCTGGACAGACGGAACAGCGCGAGCTGGCCGATCTTCATCCGGCTGTAGATCTTGATCGGCAGCGTCGCCACGTTCGACAGCTCGAGGGTCAGGCAGCCGTCCCAGCCGGCGTCCACGAACCCCGCGGTGGCATGCACCAGCAGGCCGAGGCGCCCGAGGCTGCTCTTGCCCTCGAGCCGGGCGACGAGGTCCTCGGGGAGCGCGACCCGCTCGTGGGTCGCGCCGAGCACGAACTCGCCGGGGTGCAGCAGGAACGGCTCGTCGTCCTCCACGGTGACCAGGTCGGTCAGGTCGGGCTGGGGGTGGCGCGTGTCGATGGCCGGATAGCGGTGGTTGGCGAACACGCGGAAGCTGCCGTCGATCCGCAGGTCCACGCTGGAGGGCTGCAGCGCGTCGCGGTCGAGCGGGTCGATGACCACCCGACCCGCATCGAGCTCGGCCTGGATGTCCCGGTCCGACAGGATCATGGGTTGCGCCCACCGCTCGACGGCCTTGGCCGCGGGCAGCCTACCGGAGCGCGCCCGCCCCGCGGGCGTGACGCCGCCGCGGGCTGCGATGGCGTCACGCGCCGGTGTCGGCCCCCGCCACCGGCTGCTACCCTCGACGGGCACCCGCGGGTGTAGTTCAACGGCAGAACACCGGCTTCCCAAGCCGGCAATGGGGGTTCGATTCCCCTCACCCGCTCCACGGAGGGCTGAACAGAATCCAGGCCCGAGGGTGAACAGAATTCGTGGGCTCGCGAGGGCCGATTTCTGTTCACCCTGCAGCCCCGCGTGAAGGCTCGGGGCCGAGAGCCCAGGCCGACACTCGGGGTGTGGCCAGCGGCGTTCGGGGTCAGCTCAGCAGCTCGGTGACCAGCTCTTGGGCTTCGACGCCGGCGGGCGAGGCTTCGAGGTGCTCGCGGATCCGGCGGCGGAGCACCGGGAAGTGGGTGGTCTCGTCGAGGTCGAGCGCGGCGACTTGTGCTTCGAGGGCGTGGCCGAGGTCGGCGAGGCGCTGGTGGCGGTGGTCGCCCGGGTTGTAGGCGGGGATGGGCAGGTTCCAGACATGCTTGTGGATGTGGCGCTCGTCCTTGCCGTAGCTCATGAGGGGGCGGACGAGCTCGGTGGTCTTCTTAGGGTGGGTCCATTGCAGTTCTTGTAGGTGGTGATTGGGTCATCTCTCGTGTGGCAGCGTGAGGTTGATGGGGCCGCAGGAGAGCATGACGAGGGCGGCGACTGCGCTGGCGGAGTGGAAACCG
>PUKE01000132.1 GCA_003550425.1 Nitriliruptoria bacterium | reverse complement strand
GGCGCGTGGTGGCGTCGGGCCGCGCGAGCGCGGTGGGCAGGCAGCGCATCAGCCCACCGTTGGCCGCGCTGCGGTCGTGCGAGGCGCCGGCGGTCAGCGGATCCTCGCCGCGGGCGATGCGACCGAGCGCGGTGGCGGTCGTGCCACCGACGTCGACCGGGTCGCTGTGCAGCCAGGCGACCATGTCGCCAGCGATCCAGCGCGTGAGCGCCTCGGGCTCGTCGACCAGCTCACCACGCGCCAGCGCCGGGGACTCAAGCGCCACCGCGCAGCATGGCTCCACAACAGCCAGGAACACCAACCGCGACACCTCGCCGCCACAAGCCTGCTCATCCTCGACTACTTCGGCCCCTCGAAGCCTGTGGTGGGTGCCGGAAACCCGATCGTGGCCTCCACGCCGTGTTGGGGAGCCGGAACGCGCCCTCTGACGGGCCACCACCCCACCACAGGGTGTCTGGCACCCACACGCCCGAGGCAGAACGCTCGGTGCCAGTCGAGGGCCCGAGCGACGCTTGGTCGGCTCGGGCCCTCGAGGCATCGGATCGTTACTGCGGCCTGCTGACCTCGTGGACGAAGTCGCTCCCGTCCTCGTGGCTCAGGATGTGGACGCTGTCGTCGGTGACCGCGATGCCGTGGTAGTCACCGAGCTCTGGCAGGGCCCAGGCTCCGGTCACCTCGACCCGGTCCATGTCGACGAGCAGCAGCGTCTGGTAGGTGCGGCTGAGGAGGTACATGGTGCCATCGACGATGTCAGAACCGATCGGGTAGTAGTCGGCGAGATCGCCGGGGTTGCCGAGGTCGACGTCGTCGCCGGCGACGAGCACGTCCTCACGGCTGAGCATGTGGTCGTCGCCGAACTGGGACACCACGAGGTCGGGCACGCTCGGGGACGGAACGCTGACCACCGAGTACAGGCCCGTCTGCTCATCCATGGCCAGGCTGGACGTGAACGCCGACTTGGCTCGCGCAGTATTCAACCGGTGCCGGTCCTTGCTGCCAAAGACCGGAGACAGGTCACCGGAGGTCTCGCGGAACTCCTTCCACTCCTTGGCTCCGTCAATATCCCCGTCGCCCATTCGCTCGGTGCCGTAGACCGTCTTGTTCCATCCAGTGCCGACCAGGGACTCGGGCCCAAAGAAGGTGGCGTCGGTGGTGTACTCGACGCTGTAGCCATTGACGCGGTCGAACACGGCGCTTGACAGCACGGTCTCGAAGTCGTCAGCGACGTAGTACACGCCGCCGGCCGAGGAGACGATGCCGAAGAGCTCGCTGTCGGCGTCGTAGGCGATCCCCGCGGCGTTGCCGTCGTCGAACAGGCCGGTGGCCGCGAAGCCGAGCTCGGTGGTTCCAAGCAGTTCGAGCTCCCCGTCGAGCTCTTGGATCGGCCCGTCATCCGGGCCCTGGTCCAGCGGCGCGTCGGAGTCCTCATGTACTCCGGGAAGGTGGACCATAGGCGGGGTGAAAGGATGGACGTTCGGGTCGGTGATGCGCCCGAGCGTGCTCATGGTCCAGTGCTGCGACGTCTCGGTGATATCGAGCGTGGTACGGGGAGGCTGCCCCTGACCGGCGAACGGTGGGGGGCCGTTGATCAGCAGGAACTGCAACGAGTTCCCCATCATGACGACGAGGACGACGATGCTGACGATATACGAGTACCGAGACAGCGGCTTGACGACCTTCTCCCGCTCTGCGAACTGTGAGGCCAGGCGGTCATTCTTGCCGATCCACAGTAGCCCCACTCCGGCGGCCGCGATGATGATCCAGAACACGAACACGCCCCACGTGTAGGTGTAGACGCCGAAGACTGGCTCGGCGAGACCCTGAAGAGCGTCGTCCTGCATGTGGATGGACCAGTGACGCACGGTCGTGTACAGGAAGAAGAATGCTGCGAGCACCAGTGAGACGATGTACTTGCGCCGGGGCCCGTAGCGGAGGATGAAGAGCGCGAGCGCGGCGATGAGCACCATCCCGAAGCGCTCGTAGCCACACAGCGTGCACGGCGACTCGCCCTTGAAGAAGCCGAGCCAGAAGGTAGCTAACCCGACTGGTAGGGCCATGACCAACAACGCTGCGGTGGCGACGGCGGCGTTGAAGGTCCGCTCGGACCACAGCTGTGCCAGCCACGACTGTTCCGTGGGTGGCTGGTGAGACTCGACGTGGTCGGCGTGCCCAGTCTCGGGGCCTTCGGGGGTGGTGGTGGAGTCCCGCATGATGGCCCCCTTAGAGGTTCACGACTGGAAGATAGGACGGAGAGGTCGCGATGACGAACATCCCGACTGCGATCACGAATGAGGCCGTGAGGATGCGAAACGCGAGCCGCTCTTGTTGAGGACGAAGAACGACGAAGAGGCTCGCCACCAGAGCGAGCGTGTAGATCAAGAACTCCATCTCGGCTCCCTTCTTGCATCTGCCCGCGGTCATGCCCAACGCGCCGCGCCCCAAGCGGGCGCCGCGGAGGCCGACGGACTCCAACCCTTGGCGCTGCTAGGCGACGTAGAGCATCCTCCGTGTCACGCACGATGTCAGGGGCCGTTCGCCGCAGAAGCCGAGGCCGGTAGTCCCGGTAATTACCGTGGAAAAGGACGGGGCCTGGACGAACGCCCTGCGGCTGTCGACCTGCGTGTCACGGCCAGCGGTCTCCCGCTGGCGGGGTGCTCGCCGCACACGACGACGAGCCGCGAGTCAGGCGCCGCCACATCTCCCACGACGGCGTTCGCCGCTACCCCATCGACCCCCTCGACCCCGATCCCGACAACGTGGTCGCCCTCCTCGACGGCATCGACGGCGCCTACGAACGCGCGCAACGGGGGCTCCGCCAGGCAGCGACAGGGCAGACCGTCCCCCTCGACGAGCTGTAGCCGTTGGCCGCAGTCGAGCTCGCCGAGACTGCGGTCGAGGACCTCCACTGGCTGATCCGCACCCACAGCCTTCCCGAGGACACCCACGCTCGGGTGCGCCGCGTGCTCGGCCAACTCGAGCAGCTCCCACGACTCGGACCAGAGCTGCACGGTCGTTGGGCAGGCTTGCGCCTCGTGCTCGGCCCGTGGCGCTGGATGCTGGTCGTCTACCACCATGACGAGTCCAACGATCGCTGCGTGGTCGTCACGATCCAGGACGCCCGCCCCTCCTCGGCGGCAACCATGGGGCGGTGACGGGGGCCCAAGCGGGCGTGGACCGAGCTCCGAAGCCCCGTCTGTCAGGGTGAGGCGTGTTCCGCGTCTGAGTCCGTGCAACAGATCGCCCGAGAGACACCCCGCCAGCGGGAGGGTCGAGTGCCCCCCTGGAGATGGGATCGAGCTCGCGAGGCGATCACGATGGACCGTGAGCGCCGAGGAGGGCCGACGTCGGCAAGGGCTGGTGAAGGCCTCGCGCGATCGCGCTGTGCGCTCCGTCACCAGCCGTCGCCTCAACGGTCCGGGAGGTTCGTCAGCGACTCGATCCAATCGACGAGCTCCTCCAGATCAGGGGCCTCGCCGCGGATCTTCTTCTCGCCATCGTCCTCTTCCCAGCCCGTCCACATCTCCTCGCTCTCGCACGCGCGGGCGTCACCGCCCTCCACCGTCCTCTCATCAACGAGCTCCCCGTCGTGTGCCGCGACGATCCGCACCTCCTGCTCGCCGCGGTGACGCGTGACCTCGCCCACCGCCTCGTTGCTGTCGTCGTAGTAGGTGCCACAGTTCTCCTGGAGCTCCCACTCCACATCGTCGACGATGATGACCAGCTCGAGGAATCGCAGCGCGGTCGGCGCCCAGGACGCACTGTCGGCCCAGGGACTCGTCTCCTCGAGGACGATCGCGGGGTGGAAGGCGTCCGAGTCCTCGTCATAGGAACTGGCCTCGGTGACCGCGAGGTCGTCATTCTCGTCGGCATCGGCGACGGCGGCATGGATGTCCTCGAGCGGCTCGACCTGCAGGTCCAGCAACCAGGTCTCGGTGGCGAGCTCGGCCTCCGTGGTCCTCAGCGCCACCGCGAGCCATGCGTCATCGGCGTCGGCCTCCACGACCGCCTCGCCAGCAGCACGCGGAGCCAGGGAGTCGAGGAACAGCTCGAGGTCGTCCTCCGCGCCTTGCCTGATCAGCGGATCGTCGGCGTCGAGCGCGCGCACCAGCGCCTCCACGGCCCTCGTCTCGGAGACCGACCAGAGGATCTCGTCGATCGCGTTGGTGGCATCGTCGCCGACACGCGCGTCCTCATCGAAGCTCGCGGCCAGGAGTGCCTCCAACGCCGCAACGTCGCCGAGGTCACCGAGCGCCGTGGCAGCGGCAGCGCGCACGACCGGCTCGTCGTCGTCCAGCGCCGTCATGAGCGACGCGCTCGCGTCCTCCTCACCGAGCTGGCCCAGGGCCACGGCCGCATCCGACCGGCGCTCGGCATCGGGAGCCTGCTCGAGCATCACGATCAACCCCTCGACATCGCCGGCATCGCGCAGCTCGTCCACCGAGGGGCCACAGGCGGCGAGCAGGGTTGCGGTGAGCGAGGCCAGCACCAGCAAGGTCATCCACCGAGAGCGGACCATGATCGGTGGCTCCTTCCGCGAGATCCAAGCGATCCCGCACCCGCAGCATGGGCCGGAGGTCCTCACCGGCACAGGGCCCAAGGCTTACGGAGCCAGGGTCGTTGGCATGGTTGGCGGGACCGCCACAGATCGCGGCGTTCCGCCTCCGCGTCCGCGCAACGGACCAGCGGAGAGGCTCCCTACGAGCGGGAGGGTCGCGTGTCCTCGTGCCCGTCGGAGCGTATGGCCGAGGATCAGCAGGGTCGCGGTCACGGCCGCGCGTTCCCCACCATCCCCAGGGCGGTTCAACCCATACGGCGTAGTCACCACGCACTTCACCGCATAGTCGGCGATCCCATGCCCCTCATCGATCCACGGCTGCCACACTGCCTCCGGAGCAGACGCTTCGAGCCCAGGAAAGCCCGCCACGGCGGGAAATCCGGTCCGACGCTTGTCCCGGCCCGGCTCATGGGACAAGTCGCAAGACCGTCCTTGGCACCCCTCGGCACTCTTGAGCCGCTGCGAGCGCGGGAGTCGCAGCTCCTCCGGCGCACGCCATGCGCCACCACGACGCCCCCGCAAGTACTCAGCCCCCGCAGTCCGCCGAGACCACCACCCGCGTGCGCGCAACGGCGCGGACGCGCCGTCGGACCGTCACAGGCCGTAGGCCTCGCACCGGACCAAGCGCGCCCATCTGCCTGTTTCCACCCCCGTTGGCAACGGGTGGCGCTCGATTGTCGCGGGGCGAGGCGCTCGGACGGTCGACCGCCATGGCGACCAACGAGATGCTCACCGCGAGCGATAACGCGGACGACCTGCCCGAACCGACGCCCCTCGTGGTGGACACCCACGGGCTTGCTGCCCTGCTGGCACTGCCGTACTCGACGCTGACCAAGCTGTGTGCTGCGAAGGCGTGGCAGTACGACGAGCTGCCGACCCCCGTCTACATCGGTGCGCGCTCGCGACACGGCAACGGCGAAGGTCAGCGGCGTTGGGTCATCGCGCACGTGCAGCGCTGGCTCGACGAGCGCGCGGAGGACGCGGCATGAGCGCCCCCAGCGGATCGGTGTACTGGCCGACCATCCCCCCGCCCAAGCCCGTCGACGCGCAGCGCCGCGTCGTCACCGATGAGACCGGGCGGCCAGTCAGCCGCGCCAGCGACCCGCGCGTGCGCTGGTGGGAGCAACGGTGGCTGGACCCCTTCGGCACGTCGCGTCGTCGGCGCTTCAGCGACAAGCGGGAAGCCGAGCGCTTCCACGAGGACCTACGCGCGGCCAAGCGTGACGGCTGGCCGGCCTGCCCGAAGGATGGCCGGCCGCTGTCGCCCAAGGAGCAGCGCGAGCGCGAGGTCGCGGCCACCCTCGACGTCGATCGCCTCGTCAAGGAGTTCCTCGCGGCCTGTCGGGGCGAGTGGAGCCCAAAGACGTTCCAGACCTACGAGCCTGCGTTGCGGCTGGCTGCGCGTTGGCTGCGGGAGGACGGCGAGGGCACGTACCCACCGGTTGCGGCGGTGTCGCGCCGCGACATCGAGCGGCTGCTCAAGCGCCGACGCCATACCCGCCTCGTGGTCGACGCGAGCCACCCCGAAGGCGCATACGAGCACGTCGACCGCGATCACACGATCGTGAGCGCGGCCACGCTGAAGAACTTCAAGAAGGCATTGGGGTTCCTGTTCCGCTACGCCGAGGAGCAGGAGCATCTCATCGGCCCCAACCCGATGAACGGCATCAGGCTGAAGAACCTGACCCAGCGCAAGGTCGTCGTCACGCCGACGCTCGACGAGCTCGAGCAGCTCTTCGCCTATCTCGGCGACCCGTTGGGCGTCATCGCGCTGCTGCGCGGCACCACGGCGCTGCGTCCGCAGGAGGTACGGGGGCTGCGGATCCGTGATGTCGATACCGCCTCGGGGTGGCTGCACGTGCAGGACACCAGGACCACTGTCGCCAGCCGCTACAACCCCGACGGCTCCAGCACCGTGGAGGGTGGCTTGAAGCATCGCGCCAGGGGCCAGAT
>PUKE01000220.1 GCA_003550425.1 Nitriliruptoria bacterium | reverse complement strand
GTCCCGCGGGCCGGGGACGAGCTGCACCGCGGTGTGCTCCACGCCGTCCTCGGTCTGGCTCAAGGCCCCAATGGGCTCGAGGTAGGACGGCAGGGTCAGCTCGGAGGGGAAGGACTCGGGCAGGTCGCTGCCCTCGCCTGCCCTGGAGGTCGCCTCGCCGCCCTCACCGACGTAGGTCGTCCACGAGGGGTCGTCAGTGGCGCATTCGCGCAGCGCTCGGGGCGGTAGATGCCCCGCCAAGAGCACATTTCTCGGGCCGTACCCGCACCGGCTGACCGCCGGCGAGGAGGGCGGCGTTCGCCCGGTGCGCCACCCGTGCGCCACCGGCGCGTGCACGGTCCTCGCAGATTTCTTGCCCGCAGGGCTTGTCTCGGTCGCGCCCGCGCCCACCCGTCCCTCGCGTCCCGACGAGAGGAGACGCGAGGTGGCCGCTACCGAGTCGACGAAGGCTGCAAGGTGCCGCTGCCGGTGCTGTCGCTGCGCGACGTGCCGAGCCGTGGGCGAGCCCACCGCCGAGCGCTACGCGCGGCTGTGGGGCTACTGCGACATCGCGTGGTTCGCCCGCTGTAGTCATTCCAAGGCCGAGGCGTACGCCGCCAGCGAGGACTTCCCCCCGCCGCTGGCGCTCGAGGGGCGGCTGGTGCGCTGGCTGCCCCAGGACGTCCAGGAGTGGTTCGCCGGACGCCGCCACCGCCCCGCACCGACCCCGGCCGTCGCCGCGGGCGGCGGAGCCGAGGCCGGTGCAGGCGCGGGCATCTCCCGCGGTGGGGATGGGCTGCACACCACCCTCACCCCTGCCGGTGCGGTGCCGGTGCCGCTGCGCTTCTCCGCCGCGTCGGGGTCGGTCACGTCGAGCGAAAGGAGCCGCCTGTGAGCGCCAACGCCACACCCGACCAGGATGAGCAGCTGACCGAGACGCTGGCGCGCAAGCGCGCCACCGACCCGCCGAAGCTGGTGCACCGCGACGACGACGCCGGGGTCGACGTGCGCGGCCCCTACCACCGGCTGGACCGCCGCCGCGGCAGCATCACCCGCTGCTACACCGTCACCTACACCGACCCGCCGGGCTCGCCGCGACCGCAGGACCGGCACAAGGAGCAGCGCCGCACCAAGGCCGCCGCCGAGGGCCGCGCCCGCGAGCTCGCCGCCAACGTGAGGGCCGGCGCGAGCGCGCAGGCGGGCGCGCGCCGCCACGAGCCGGTCAGCGCTTTGCTGGAGGCCCACCTGGACCCGGCCAAGCACGCCAAGGGACGGCGCGGCGGGCGGCCGACCGGGTGGAGCTCGGCGCGCACGCTCGAGGGCTACCGCACCACCGCCCGCTGGGTGCGAAGCCTCGTGGGTGACCTGCCCTGCGGTGAGCTGGGCACGCCGCTGTCTGGGCGCGGTGACGCGCTCGACGGGCTGCTGCCCTTCGCGGCGGTGCTCTACAGCATGGAGGTCGCCGGCCTGGCGGCCTCCACCCGCCGCACCCACTACAACCACCTGCGCGGCATCGTCACCTTCGGCCGTGAACACGGCTTCCTGCCCGCGCACGTCGACCCGCTCGGGTTGGTTGTCGAGCCGCTGGAAGAGCCCTACGAGCACCATCTGCCGGTCCGGTTCGTGCCGCCCGAGGAGATCCCCACGCGCGCCGCCATCGACGCGCTGGCTGAGATCTACGCGGGCTGGCATCAGCGGCGGTCGCGGTGGAGTCCGACCTACGCCTGGCGATGGGCGCAGATGCCGCTGGTGGTCGCGCACAGCGGACTGCGGTTCTCGGAGATGCTGGCGGTGCGCGCCTGCGACGTGCTGCTCGACGGCCCGTACCCGCGCATCCGTGTGCACTGGCAAGCCGACCGCGACGGCCAGCGCAAGCCCCCCAAGCACGGCAGCCGCCGCGCAGCAGCCTGCCCGGTGTGGCTCCAGCCGGTGCTTGAGCAGCTCGTCGCCGTCGCCGAGGCCGCCGGCGGCCCCGACGCGCTGCTGTGGCCGGCGCTGCTCGACCCGAGCAAGCCGGTACGCCACGACGCCTTCACCACCAGCTACTTCCACCCGCAAGCCGCCGCCGCCCACGAGCTGCTCGCCGACCGCGGGCTTGGCGGCTGGGCCTACGAGGACGTGCCGCAGTGGGAAGCCCCTGGCGTGCCGCGGCTCAACGCCAGCGGCGAGCAGGTCATCCGGCGCGAGTTCACCCACACCATCGGCAGCCTCCGCCACCACTACGCCTCCGTCGCGCTGGCGCCGGTGGAACAGGGCGGCTGGGGCGCCTCCATCGCCGACGTGAGCAAGCGGATGGGCCACCGCTCCAAGAAAATCACGCACGACATGTACCAGGGCTGCCTGCCCGAGGCCGTCAGCCACCACGCCGAAGCCACACGGATCGATCCCCACCAGCCCGTCCGAAACGACGCAGAGAACCCCGCCGATGACCGACGGCGGCGACCCCAGCGTCGTGCAGACCGTCGCAGTCGCAGATCTACGGCCAGGTCGGCAAGTCCACACCGGCGACCGCGACGCGGCGCACGTGGCGTGCCTGGTCGTCTATCTGCTGCTGCGGCCGCGAGCGGGCGCCGCGCAGTCGAGCCTGGTCGACGCCGAGGCGGCCGAGTGGCTCATGGACACGGTTCTGAGCCTCGCGGTGCTCGCCGGCTTCGCTGCGGCGCTGGGCCTCGAGCAGGCTGGGCGCGACGACCTGGCCGCGCTCGCCGACCCGACCATGATCACCCTGCGTGCCAGCGGATCCGATCCCCGCGCACAGCCCGAGAGGGTGCGTCGCGTCGGCGAGGCGTTCGCCGACGCCCTTCGTCAAGGCGACCGTGACGCTGGCGTCGCCGAGGAGCACCGTCGGCTGCGTGGCAGCGTCTGGGACCGTCACCGCGCGATCGCCGAGCGGCTCGGCGGACCCGATGCCTATGTGGTCGATCCCGACTGCGGCTCCTGGGGTTGTGCCCTGTTTGCCGCCACCCACGGTGGGGTGACCATCGAGCCTCGCCAGGGCCGACCGCGTGTCATCGGCTCGCCGGGCGAGGAGGCCAACTTCGTGGAGATCAGCCCCGACCCGCCCGTGCCAGCGTGCGTGACCGACCCCCGTGGCGCGCCGGTGCGGGACACCCCCGGCGGCGTTGAGATGGGGCGCGCTGGGTTCGGGGAGTGCTCACTCAAGGTGGTGCCAGGCGAGGACGGCTTGACGACCGGGGCCGACGGCGAGCTGTGGCGCAGTGCCCGGTGGGGCGTGCATCTCGGCGTCGTCCCTGACGCGGCGGTGCGCCGCAGATGAGCCAAGGATCACCCGACGACGCCGCATGCTCGCCAACGCTGGAGAGGGGCAGGACGAGCGCATCGCTTCGAGAGCGTCCGATCGAGGCTATCGCCCTGGCCAGTCACGCAACGCCTCGGCGACGTCAGCGCTGAGCGCCGCCTCACCGCCCACCACGACCGCTCGACTGATCGCGTCGATGCGGGCATCGAGCGCGTCGCGCACGACAGGAGCCTCCTCCAGGTCTGCGGCAGGGGCGAGCAGCAATGCCGCGTCAGTGCGGCTGGCGGCTGGCCCAGCAGCGAGCGCGTCCGCGAAGTCGGCGCCCGTTGACAGCATGACGCTGCCAGCACTGCTTGGGTCGGCGTCGGCCACTGCGACGCTGGTCGCGTAGCGGTCGTCGCCGGCCAACCGATCCGTGGCCGCGGCGGCGTACTGGCCGGCTTCGTCCAAGACCGTCTCGGGCACCACCGCGGTCCCGCCGACCGCCACCACCTTGTCGGCGCCCCCGAGCGCGATGGCGGTCGCCTCGGGCACGCCGTCGGCGGTGACCGGCAGGATCGCCGCGCCCTCGTCGGCGGCGCGCTGGCTGACCGCGACCGCGTCGGGCCAGCCGGACTCCCCGTCAACCAGATAGGCGACCGTCTCCTCGTTCGTGGGACTCAGCCGCTGTGCGATGCGTGCGGCGGTGTCGAAACGGTCGGTCCCGGCCACGCGCTCCACGTCATCGACGAGCCCGCCGAGCTCGTCGGCCACGCCGGCGGCAACAGCTGCTTCGCCGCCGAGCACCAGGGCTCGGGAGGCGCCGAGCCGCTCGATCTCGTCGGCGACAACCTCGGGCAGCGCGCCCCGTCTGGTCAGCAGCAACGGCGCGTCAAGTTGACGCGCCAGGGGGCCGCCGGCCAGCGCGTCGGCAAAGTCAACTCCGGTGGCCACCACGACGGTACGGGCGGTGTCGAACGTCGACTCGCTGACGGCCGCCGACGTCGCGAACCGGTCGGTACCGCCGTGGCGGTCGACGCGCAGCTCCCCGCCGGGCCCAGCGGTCGGCGTGTCGATCGTCGCGACCTCGCTCGTCTGGGCGTCCCGCTCGGCGTTCGGGTCGTCGTCGATCGCCACCACCGCGATGCCCGCCTGGACGCGCTGATCGCCGACCTCCAGCGTCGCCCGGTGATCGTCAGCCTCCACCTCGCGCACGGTCTCCACGGCCCCGCTCGGGGCGCGCAGCGCGACCAGGAAGCGCGTGGCCCCGTCGGCGTCGAGCTCCAGTCGGCTGCGGTTGTGGCCGGCGTCGCTGACTTCCAGCACAGGGGTCTCGAGGTCGCCGTCGCCGTCGGCGTCACCAAGCTCGGCCAAGGCCTCAAACGTCGCGGCCCTGCCCCCACCCCCGCCGCCACCGCCAGACCCGCCGTCAAGAACGTGGCCGATAGTGCGGGCAGCGGCGTCCTCGTGGGCGTCGGGGTCGTAGTCGCTGTGAGGTCCGGTGCCCGGTGCCCGTCCCAAGGCGTCACAGACGATGTCGCTGTAGCGAGTGGTCGGTAAGACCACGCCAACGCTCAACACTCGCCGGGCACAGTACGATGCGACACGACCAGTGAACTCGTCGGGGTAGGCGTCGGGACCGTCGCCCAGAGTCCGATGGATGCCGACCATGCGACCGCTGGTGTGATCATCACCCGGTATGCCGAGGGCACCGGTCAACCCGTGGTGGAACAGCGGGTCGCCGTAGAGCATCACCGCAGCGACCCGCTCGCGGGCCTCCGGCGCGTCGTCCAGCAGGTGGCGGATGACCTCCGCGCCCTGGCTGAAGCCGGCGAGCACGAAGTCGGTCTCCCCGGCGAGGCAGTCGTGGCGGTCGTCGTTGGTGAGCCGGTCCTCGATCCGCTCCCGGCCGCGCTCGACGCTGTCGGAGTAGCCGAACTCGGAGGTGCCGAGGTAGTCGCTGCCGATGCCCACGGCGACCCCGACGGCGTCGTAGTCCACCGACGACACCTCCAGCGACAGGCCCTCGCGTCGCGCTTGTGCGCGCAACTCGTCGGCGAAAGGCCCGATCTGGTCGCCGAGGCCGCCGAAGTCGCCGCGGGCCTGCCCCGACCCGCGCAGGCCCAGCAGGTGCACGTCGGGACACTCGGTGGCGGTCGGGGGCGCGAACGACATCGCCTGGGCAGAGTCGCTGACCTGCTCGACCTGGCCGTCAGGCAACGTCAACGTCAGCGGCCGCGGCGGAGGCCAGGAGAGCTCCCAGCCCTCTCGGATCCGCCCCTCGCGGGTGAGCTTCGCGCCCCCGGGACTCACGTCGATCTCGACGACGTCGGCGGCGACGAGGCGGGACGCTTCCTCGGTGACCTCGAACGCCCGCGCCGGCTGGTCCACGGCCAAGTCGGGGTCATCGACCCGGTCCACGTCGATAAGCGTGGCGTACACCGACTCATCGCTGGTCATGGTGATGTGCTTGACCAGCCGAATCCCTGTGCCCGGCACGTCGGCAGTGCGCCCCGCCACCCGCTGGCCGGCGTCGGGATCAAACCACCGGACGCCCTCGCTGTTCTGAGTGCCGTCGCCGATATGCACGTAGGCGAAGGGCCCGCCGCTGGGGTGGGGGCCAAAGCGGCCGGTCACTCGCTCGGTCTCGCCGAGCACCCTCAGCCGCTCAGTGGTCACGTCGAAGCTCTGGAACTCATAGTTGTCGACGGCTGGGGTCCGCAGGATCGGGCCGTCGTCGTGGGCACCGGCGAACGCGCTGTGCTCCGGAACCGTCGCGACGAGCGCTGTTGCGCCATCGTCATCGACGCGTCGTAGCTCGTCGCCGCGCAGGATCCACAACTGCTCGCCGTGGAAGATGAAGTCCTGTGCGGGGCTTGAGAGTCCTTCTCCGGCCCCGACCCGCGTGACGTCCTCGGTGGCGACGTCGACCATCGTCAGGCGCTGTGACTGCAGGCCGTCCTCGTAGTAGGCCAGTCGCTGCCCAGAGGCCGACCAGCGGATCCCCAGCGTCGGGTAGCGGTTGCCGTCACGCCCGCCCTCCTCGACGTCCCGCCATGGCTCGGCTCGCTCGATCGGGTCGATGAGCTCTCCCCTGCCGACCTCGGCCACCCGCAGGCCTTTGTCGTCATACCACGCGTAGCGGTCTCCCGTGGCCGCTCCCAGCGCCCGCTCGCTGTCGGCTCGCGCGAGAACCGCGTCCAGTGGCGCAGCCAAGATCATGAGAACAAGGGCCCCACACGACGCTGCGAGCCCAGCCCACCGGCCGGTCATGGCTCCTCCTCGGTGATGCCCATAGGCGCCGTCATCAGGTGG
>PUKE01000051.1 GCA_003550425.1 Nitriliruptoria bacterium | reverse complement strand
GCATCTCCTATACTGTACTCGACTGTACTATCCCAATCGGCAACATATACTGTCTTGTCAACGTCTATTCCTTCTAAGGCCGAGCCAACTTCTTGAAGTGCATCCTCTACATTAACAGATGTATAAAACTCACCCGTATCGTCTATATCTATCATATCGGCAGGATGTGAGTCTGGATGCAAGTACTTATTAGCTTCTTCTTCTATATTATCTAACTTAGTCTGTTCTTCTAATGTGAAATACCTATACTGAGCGGCTACCTCACTTGTATCAATCCATTGGTCTCCCTTCTTAGCGTTCTCAGGCTTAGTAGGCTGTACATAAACAGTACTAAACCCGCCTTCGGCGCCCTCCATAGAAAGCTTTAGAACAAAGTCCAAGTCTTGGAGTCCTGGTAATTCAGCTAAGTCGCTCTGGAAAACTATATCATCTGGTATGCCATCGATATTACTCCATGATAAATCTATTTCAGGTATCTCAACCTTGACATCCTTTAATGATGGTATATCCCTTAGCGGTGGAACATTTTGAGCATCAAGATTTTGAAATATCCATTTCAACTCTCTATTAAGTTTGAGCACGGCTTCTCGTATAGATTTTTCAGAACCGTCTCCTACATCTATTCCTCTAAAAAGTGGCATACTCTACCTCCTTTTAATCCGCATATGTGGCTCAATATAATGAATTGTTACTGGGCCAACAATATCTATTAACAGTCTAAACCAGTCTACACATTGGAGTTTATCAGTAGGAATTTGTATCCTGCTTCTTTGTATATCATCACTAGAAGTAAACTGGAAAATTTCTGTCCACCTATTTACTGACGGATTTCTATTATCCTCTGTATCGGTAGCAAAAAATATTGTTACAGCACTACCTGATGGCATATCTACTAGCATATACAAATCAGATATTACTTTTTGTTGTCTCAGTACACCATCGAACCATGCACCTGTCATGTGTTCTGCGACTATTGCAGAACCATAATCACTTGTGCCTTTACCGACTTCAAACAATCTTCTTCCAATATCACATCCGTGCAACTTACCGTCTACTTTGAAAAGCGATGTTACACCGTAACCCCACTCGTACCAGTTTTGAGTTTTTATATTGTATACAAGAATTGTATCGTTAGTAAATCCTGGTGTTGTAGTAAACGATGTGTACAAGAATTCCCCACTCGCACCCATGCAGATACTGTCTCTGTCGGTATATAGAGTACCTGATAAGATATTTTTTACTTTGCTACTAATAACTTCTGGTCTGCCACCAGTAAATCTTTTTATCTCACCCCTGTCAAAAAAGTACAGCGCTCCATCATGTTCACAGTAGGCATTGGGTCCGCTACACCCCGATTGTAAAGTCTCAACCCATTGATAATTAAATGATGTTGAGCCCATTAATATATGCATCGAAGTCTCAGACCACACAATAGCCATATCTTGATACCTTGCTATAGCCGTTGGCTCGCCAGGGATTGAAGTGACGAATATATCTGCTGAATCGCCACCGAGCCATCTATACGGATTTAGTATATCTGATACATGTAAAGAATCGTTCGCTACAGCATATAGCCTGTAATCATCTGAAGTATACAAGTTACTTTTTGGAGCCTCCAAGACTTCATCTGTACCCCATATATTATTATCTATAGAGTATGGTATGAGTCTTCCAGTAGAAGATTCCTCTGCTAATATAGCAGGGCTAAACATACCAAACGCACTAGATGTATAAAGTCCTGCTCCATACCAATTACCGCCTAATGTCGCACCTTCGGTAAGGTCCCAACTGTGTTCTTCCATATCATATATCCAAATCCTATGCGGCGAGCTTATTTGTTTAGTATATATTTTACTCCCGTGAATTGTTGTGCTGTCTATGTCCCACGAAGAGCCTGGACTACTAGAGTATTCATCTAGTAGTTTGCTAGAGTCTAAGTCATATACACCAAGCGAATGGCTAGAAACATCTTTAAAGTATATATAATCTTCATATCCACCTACAATATCAAACGAGCTATTCCTTATGAACCCTTTTAGCGGAAACATAATTGTCGCATACCATTTATCCTCTAAGTGATAATAAAAAGAACTTAGATAGCTACCATTTTCATGTTCTATACAAGTACACAATAAATCTCCTGAAATAAATTTCAATCCGTAATACTCGCCAAACGTTTTTAAGTCATTGGCATCAGTTAATACCTTCACATATCTAAGAGCTTCTAACTTAGGGATTATTGGGTCCTCGGGGTCCTCTTCCATTCTTTTATCTATCTCCTTTTGATAATCATCCCCGTATTCCGTTTCTAAATCTGCTCTCACACCAGAGTCCATGCTTTCCAAGACTTCCATATGTCCGATTAAATCGTCTAAATGTTCACCAACACGTACCGCAAGAAGACCTCCTTGTGAATTGCCATTATATCGTTTGTCTTTTACATTAATACGTGCCAAGCTTCTACATTCTTTAACACTTTGTAAACCGCCTAGTGATTGAAGAGTATCATCCCATGAGTCTGTGGGAATGTTATATGACATTAAATCACCAGATGTATGCTCTACTACATATATTTTTTCTCCTATACGTGCCATACTGCTATAGTTTTTTCCTGCCGACTCACTTAAAGTCCACGTGTCTTCGTCTATATCGTATATAGAAAATCGGCCATATGATGCATCTCCTACGCTTCTATCGGGATGTGCACAATATAACTTTTTCCCGTATACAACTCCCTGATTCCATGAATCAACTTCATTAACTGCTCCAACTCTGTAATCCCATAAATCCCTTACTTCTGAACCATCATAAGATAGTCTATCAGTAGAATTAACTAGCAAAGTTAACCTTGTCTGACCTTGAACAAAATCAAAAATCTTTGACGGCTCGTCAGATAAGCCAGTCTTTATAGTTTGCCAAAAAGAGCCTGTCCATCTTTTCCATTCAGTTCCTACATGAACATGCACTTCTCCCCCATCCCTTACACCAACAGCATTAACAGGGTCTGGTAATATTTCAGTATCTGTACCGAATATAGCTTCTCTCCCAGGCCTTGTAGATAGTGTAGGGTATTTTGATGGGAATGTATTAAAACTTTCAGTACCCTCAGACTTTTTTATCTGGAAGGGAGATACTTCATTATTAATACCATCAGACACATGTATGAGTTCTTGCGGTTCATATGTATGACTTAGCTTCTTCCCGAAATACGCCATTAGAACCACTCCCTTACCTGATTATAATTTGAAGGTGCAACATTAAATTTATCCGATAAGTGATGCTGTACCTTCAGCATGAGCTCGTCATATTCCCTCTGATAGAAATCATGCATTTCTGTATCTGCATTATGCCCTTGCACGGCTACCATCTTTGCCAAGCCATAACATATCAGCATGTGATATTGGGAATCTAGTGCAGGACTTCCACTTGGTATCTCAAAAGGATTAGCTACTTCAACCTCTGGTACGCTAGGATAATACAATATCTTTATAACTCTCCCACCGAAAGGATAAGCTCTACCATACTCAGCTACTGCAATTTTATTATCAGGAGCCGTAGTGTAATATCTTCCTCCACTTATTCTATCCTTCAACCCCGCATATCTAAACTCATTAAATGATGTGCTGTCTGTTACATTAGGAGAGTTTGAAATCTGCACACTTATAACATTATCTACCGAACAGTCAGACGGCAAGTCATATTCTAATTTATCTGCTACCGTTATAGTTTCGTATTCTTCGTATTCGTGCTTCAACCTCTTTATATCCATAAAAGCTTGGTTATAGACAATCATTAAATCTTTAAACTTGTCTTCTGTATCAACTTGATTATATAATTTCCTATCAACCCACTCTAAAATTTCTGCGAAGGTCATTATTATACCCTCCCTTCTAAGCAAGATAGTAATGGTGTATTCCACTACCTTTATTCTCAATATCTATTGCAATGTCATTCCCTGCATCCTCATATGATGAGGCAATCTTTATCATGTACTCATCATCGTCTTCTTCTTTTATAGCATAATACGTAGTCTCACTATCTAGTGGAGCAGGCAAATCACCAGTACTTCTGAATCTAATAGCCGTACCAGTAGCAATGTCAAAATGTACAATTATTAAATCTTCATCAGTATCTATACTCTCACCAGAAAGATAGAAGTACTTAGGCTTGTGCCTTGATATTAATTCCGCAAATGTAGAAGCCATATGTATACCCCCCTTACATCGTCAACGGTATTATGTTAACCGTGCAATTACCAGTCCCTGAATCTTCTGTAGCTACAACCTTAATATACTCTGGTACACCCTTTAACATAACGCACCTGTCTGAACTTAATGTACCAGTTGATAGTGCCGTACTTCCGTCATACAAGTCAACGAACTCACCGTCAAAAGTTGGAGCTCCTTGTAATTTAACTGTCCACTCAGGAGAGCCAGTTGCACTTAGTTTAACATGTACAAGTATGCTATTATGACCCTTCATTCCATATATCTTAGAGGTTGAGGTATTCTCGATTTCTTCAAATACTTCAATTGGAGCTCCTTTTAATTTTTGTATATAATTAACCATTTTTATCATCCCTTCTTCTTATATTCTCTTGCACAATTTGCAATCTGCCATGTCTTCTCGTGTGAGCCCCCACAATACTTGCATGCATACATCTTAGTTTCTTCCCGCACAACATTGACTGGCTTTTTATTTGGTTCTAAATAACTATTTAACTTCTTAATTTCTTCTAAAATATCGTACAATATCATATCGCCAGGCTCTATTAATTCTTCTCTTCTTATGATTCTCATAATTCCTCCCAAAAAAAAAGAGGGGCTAGAAGCCCCCAATAGTTTACGTAAAGTTTTAAGTACCTGTATTAACAGAAATTGACTTGCTATAGAATGGCATAAGGATAACCTTGCCTTCGGAAGAGTCTGAAACTGTTACAACTCCAACTTGTTGTATCGCTTCTCCTCCACCACTAGGTGCTGTATCCGTCCATTCTCCTGCTGTGTTACTAAGATAAACTGGGTCTCCAACTGATTCCGAATCAGTATCTACGCCAGTCAATTCAAAAATTCCAACAACTATACCTTGCTCGGTATCAGCAATATCTTCGGGAGCTACGAACCAAGCCACTCTTGAAGGGTTGGAACCATTTGCTTCGGCTTTTGCCATAGTTAATTTACCTGAGGCTGTATTAAAGCCTGACGGGTACACTAAATCGCCTTTTGAAATAGTACCATCCGCAACACATTCAACTGTTGGGTTTACTTGTCCTCCTGAGATATTACCAATCATGTTTCCTAAAAGGTTACCATCTGCATCTATGAGTTCTACTTCCTCGCCCTTTTTACCAAAGGCAAGACTTTTTATAAAACTAATTTTCTTCCAATGTGAATATGACATATTGACATCTCCTCTCTAAATTAGGAGACGGCTGAAACATTGTCCAGCCGTCAATATTTTATTAATCTTATATGTTGTTACCATAAATAAAGAACCAGTTTGTCCATCCTTTATCCCAACGACCAACACATTTCCATGACAATTTCTCAGTATTGAAATCGCCTTTAGCCGCATCGCCAGACCTTTCTAATTTACGAGGGTCTCTTCTCATAAACCAGTTCAGTCCTGCTCCATTTTTCATAAGCTCTCTATTAACAACAAACCACTTCTTGCCCGTTAATAGTGGATGGATTAAGAAAGAGAAATCTTTATGAATGTTCTTGGTATTATCAGCTACAAATGCTTCTTTTTCAGAGCCGAATAACTTCTGACATTCATATCTAAGATTAGGAGAAGCTATGATGTGATTACCTTGTATCAACATCTTATCTCCTCTATCGTCAATCCAGTCTTCCATAGTTCTTAATATCTTTTCTAAGTTCTCATAATTTAAATCATAAGTACCTATATTGCTTTGCTCGGGAGCATTGGGAATATTGGTATGGTCTGATGCACAAAGAGCTTTCCCATCAGGACCTTTATACTTGCCATCGCTAAAAGCTTCGTTAAATATATCGGCTCCGTCATATTGTAAAGTTTTAAATACACCATGAGCTACCAAATTAACTCGGTTTTTAATCCTTTGCCATTCTTTGTCCTCGTACATATCTCTATCAACTTGTATACCAGTAGTATATTTTTCTGCCCTATACTGTTTAGTATACCCTTCTTCGATAGTGTCATATGCGACTGAACCCTTCCAAGGACTCATTCTTCCTGCTGTACCGATAGTATAATCGGTGAATTGAGCCATACTACCTTTTACTACATTATAAAGTAACGGATTATAATCCTTTGACATCTTGTGGAAAGCATCAAAAACTTGCCTAATATTGCCTTCCAGAGCGGCATACTGTTGTCCAGTTAAAGCCATAATATCATCTCCTTATCTTAAAATTGGATACAAAAAAAGACCGATAAAAATCGGCCTTGTGATAATTGCTACATGTTATACGGTGCTTCCAAATTGGTGCTTGTAGAACTGCCAGAATGATTCCATAGTTTCTACGTTACTATATAAGAATCTAAGAGCTGAACCACCTATACTACCAAG
>PUKE01000249.1 GCA_003550425.1 Nitriliruptoria bacterium | reverse complement strand
TGCTCGCCCCCACGGCCTCCGAGCGCGCCCGTGGCGACACCTACGCCTTCACCTGCCCCGACTGCGCCCAGGAGGTGCGCAAGCCGGCCGACGAGCGCATCGTCCAGCTGCTGCGCTCCGGCGGGGTCCCGGTGCGCCAGGTCGAGCCCTACCCCGAGCGCCTGCCCGACATCGCCGGCCCGCTGACCCGCGACCACCTCCTCGAGCTCCACCAGGAGCTGCAGTCCGAGGACTGGCTCGACCAGCTGCTCGCCAGCGGCCCGCGCTGATCGGCTCGAGCGCCGCGTCCGCCGCGCCCGCCCCGGCGCCAACCGCCGCGCCCGCGTCGTGGACGCCCTCGTCGCCTCGGCACCGCGCCACTAGACTGCGCCGCCCCGATCCCTCGGCGGAGGCACGCGCCCATGGAGGTCATGGTCCTGGTGGTCCTGGCAGCCGCGCTCGTCGCGGTCGGACTGGTCGTGGCCGCGGTGGCGGTGGTCGCGCGGCAGGTGCGCGCGCTGGCCTCGCAGGTGCGGACCGCGAGCGCGCGCCTGGCCCCGCTGGTCGAGGAGCTGCAGGCCGAGCAGGCCACCACCGAGCTCGAGCTCGACGCGCTGCAGCGGCGCCGCGAGGGGCGCAGCGCGCGCGACGGCGAGCCACGGCGCTGACCGGCGCGAGCGGGCATCCCCGCGCGGCGCGGGCGCGTCCCCTACACTCGATGGCGAGGCCGACCGCAGCCGCCGTCGGCCCCACGGCACGGGAGACGGTGAGATGACCGCACCAGGACCAGCCGAGCTGATCATCATCCTGCTGGTGCTCGTGCTGCTGTTCGGCGCACGCAAGCTCCCGGAGCTGGCCGGATCGGTGGGCCGGAGCATCACGAGCTTCAAGCGCGGGATGAAGGAGGCCACCGAGGAGGACCCCGACACCGGCGAGCTCTCCGCCGACGGTGACGCGGGCAGCGGCGAGGCCACTCGGGAGCGCAACCGCGACGACGGTGCCTAGCCCGCGGCCGGCGCGCCGTCCTCGCCGACCACGGCCTGACCGCGCATGACCACCACCGGACCCCCACAGCGGATCGACGAGCCGCCCGAGGAGCAGCCCGGCGGCCAGATGCCGCTGATGGAGCACCTGCGGGAGCTGCGGACCCGCATCTTCAAGATGGCCATCGCCATCGTGATCGGCTTCGCGATCGGCTTCGCGCTGCACGTGCCGATCCTCGGGCTGCTCATGGAGCCCTACTGCCAGCTGCCCGAGGGCCTGCGGGCCGGGGAGCAGGCGCTGGCCACCGCCGGGGGCTTCGACGCCGAGTGCACCCTGCACGTCTTCGACGTGCTCGGCGCGTTCTTCCTGCGGCTGAAGGCCGCCGCCGTGGTGGCCGTCATCGTGGCCGCGCCGGTGGTCTTCTACCAGATCTGGCGGTTCGTCACGCCGGGGCTGCGCCCGGTCGAGCGGCGCTACGCGCTGCCCTTCGTGCTCATCAGCCAGCTGCTGTTCGCTGGCGGGGCGGTGTTCAGCTACTTCGTCCTCCCCCGCGCGCTGGAGGTGCTGCTGGGCTTCGCGGGCGACAACGTCGCCTCGGTCATGGGCGCCAACGAGTACCTCAACTTCCTGCTGCACATGATGATCGGCTTCGGCGTCGCCTTCGAGGTGCCGCTGATCCTGATCACGCTGGTGCTCATGGGCTCGCTGAGCGCCGCGGCGCTGCGCCGGTTCCGCCGCTACGCGATCTTCCTGGGCTTCGTCGCCTCGGCGATCATCACGCCCACCACCGACCCGATCACCATGACCCTGCTCGCGCTGCCGCTGATCGGCTTCTACGAGCTGTCGCTGCTGGTCGCCAGGCTGGTGGAGCGCCGCCGGCGCAAGCGCGCGACGGCAGCCTAGGGGCATGACCGCCTCCCACGAGCCCGCGCACGAGCCCGCGCCCGAGCCCGACGACGCCGGACCAGCCCTGACCGGGCGGGCACAGCAGTTCGCCGAGCACCAGCACGTGCCGCTGGACGCCTTCCAGCGCGAGGGCATCGCCGCGCTGGCCGCCGGACGCTCGGTCCTGGTGGCCGCCCCGACCGGCGCCGGCAAGACGCTGGTCGGCGAGTTCGCGGTGTGGCGGGCGCTGGACACCGGCGGCAAGTGCTTCTACACCACGCCGATCAAGGCGCTGTCCAACCAGAAGTTCGCCGACCTGCGCGCCGCCCACGGCGACCGTGCCGTCGGGCTGCTCACCGGCGACAACGCCATCAACGGCGACGCGCCGATCGTGGTGATGACCACCGAGGTGCTGCGCAACATGCTCTACGAGGAGTCCCCGACCCTGCGGGGGCTCCAGGCCGTCGTCCTCGACGAGGTGCACTACCTCGCCGACCGCGAGCGCGGCGCGGTCTGGGAGGAGGTCATCATCCAGCTGCCGCCGGAGGTGCAGCTGGCCTGCCTGTCGGCGACGGTGTCCAACGCCGAGGAGTTCGGCGCCTGGCTGCGGCAGGCGCGGCCGCGCGCGGCGGACGTGGCCGTGGCGCTCGAGGAGTCCGACGCCGAGACGGCCGCGCGGGCCACCGAGTGCGAGGTGGTCATCAGCGAGCACCGCCCCGTCCCGCTGGAGCATCACTACGCGGTGGGGGAGCGGTTCTACGACCTGTTCCGCGCCGGCGGCGCCGGCGGGCGCAAGCCGAGCAAGGCGCAGAAGCAGGCGGCGCGACGCGCCCAGGGCGGCGTGCCCAACCCCGAGGTGCTCATGCTGGAGCGCCGGGCGGCCTCGCATCGGGTGACGCGGCGGGGCCGCCGCGCGCCCGCCGGGCCGCGGCTGCGCCCACCGCGGCGCGTGGAGGTCATCGACCAGCTCGACCGGCGCGAGTGGCTGCCAGCGATCGTGTTCGTGTTCAGCCGCGATGGCTGCGACAAGGCCGTCCAGCAGGTGCTCGGCGACGGGGTGGCGCTGACCAGCGCCAGCGAGCGCGAGGAGATCCGCGCCGAGGTCGACCAGCTGCGCCAGGAGATCCCCCGCGCCGACCGGGGCGTGCTGGGCCTGGACGCCTTCGCCCGCGGGCTGGAGACGGGCGTGGCCGCCCATCACGCCGGCCTCGTCCCCGCGTTCAAGGAGATCGTCGAGCGGCTGTTCGTGCGCGGCCTGGTCAAGGTCTGCTACGCCACCGAGACGCTCGCGCTGGGCATCAACATGCCGGCCCGCACCGTGGTCATCGAGCGCCTGGAGAAGTGGACCGGTCAGCAGCACGAGCTGCTGACCCCCGGCCAGTTCACCCAGCTGACCGGGCGCGCGGGGCGCCGCGGGCTGGACCGCCTCGGCCACGCGGTGGTGCTGCACCAGCGCGACGTGGACTTCAAGACCGTCGCCGGCCTGGTCGGGCGACGCACGCAGCCGCTCACCTCGAGCTTCGCCCCCTCCTACAACATGGCGGTGAACCTGCTGCGCCGCCTCGACCGCCAGCGCGCCGAGCGCCTGCTGGAGCGCAGCTTCGCCCAATACCAGGCCGCCGCGCGCACCGGCGGCGACACCGAGCAGATCGAGCGCAACCGCGAGGCGCTGGCGGGCTATGCCCGCAACCTGCGCAGCGACCACGGCGACTTCGGCGAGTACTGGGCGCTGCGCCGCGAGCTCGACGACCTCGAGCGCGCCGGGGCGGCCGACCGCAAGCGCCGCCACCGCGAGGCGGTGACCGGCCGCCTGCAGCAGCTGCGGGAGGGCGACGTCGTGGCGCTCCCGCGTCGCGGCGGCGCCACCGAGCTCGCCGCGGTGATCGGCCGCTCGTCGAGCCGCTCGGGCGTGCCCCTGGCCCGCGTGGTCACCGCCGACCGTCGCCAGGACAAGATCGGCCCCCGCGAGCTGGCGCAGCCGCCGGTGCCGCTGGGGCAGGTGTCGCTGCCGCGCAAGGGCGGGCCGCGCCAGAGCTCGTGGCGCGCCCGGGTGGCGGCGTCGATGCGCGAGCTGGGGCTCGACCCCGAGGTGCGCACCGACCCGATCCGCACCGACCCCGAGCTGGCTCGCCGCATGGAGGAGCTGCGCGACGCCGTCCGCGCGCACCCGGTCCACCACGATCCCCAGCGCGAGGAGATCGAGGTCTGGGCCCGGCGCTACGACGAGCTGTCGGCCCGCACCGCCGAGCTCGAGGACCGCGTGCGGCACCGCACCGGCTCGCTGGTGCGCCAGCTCGGGCGCATCATCGAGGTGCTCGCCGACTTCGACTACCTCAGCGACGCCGGCGAGGACCCCGAGCCCACCGAGCGCGGCGAGCGTCTGGCCGCCCTCTACGTCGAGACCGACCTGGTGCTCGCCGAGGCGATCCGCGCGGGGCTGCTGGACGGCCTCGACGGGCCCGACCTGGCGGCGGTGGCCAGCACGTTCGTCCACGAGACCCGCAGCAAGGACCCGCCGCCGGTGCAGTGGCCGACCGACCGGGTCCACGCTCGCGTCGAGGGCGTCTGGGACCGCTGGGAGGCGGTCGCCGCCGCCGAGGACGCCGCCGGGCTGCCGCGCACCCGGGTGCCCGACGCGGGCTTCTGCGCGGTGGTCCACCGCTGGGCGGGCGGCGCCGACCTCGACGCGGCGCTGGCCGGCACCGACCTGACCGCCGGCGACTTCGTGCGCTCGGTCAAGCAGGTGGAGGACCTGCTGCGCCAGCTGTCGGAGGCCGAGGCCGGCACGCCGCTCGCTCGGGCCGCGCGGGACGCCGCGCGCCAGCTGGTGCGCGGGGTGGTCGCCCAGCACCGCCTCTAGCGCCTGCCAGCACCCCGGTCGGGCGGTCGGTACGATCCGCGCGCCATGGCACACCCCTTCGGCCCGATCCGCCTGATCGTCAACCCGCGCGCCGGACGCGGGGCCAGCGCCGCGCTCGCGCCCGAGCTCGTCTCCGCGCTGCGCCAGGAGGGCCTCGAGGCGGACGCCGTGACCACCGAGGCGCCCGGCCACGCCACCGCGCTGGCGCGCGAGGCGCTGACGCAGGGACGGCGCTACCTGTGCGCGGTGGGCGGGGACGGCACCGTCCACGAGATCGTCAACGGCCTGTTCGAGGATCGCCAGCCGGTGGATCCCGAGGCCGTGCTGGCCCTGGCCCAGAAGGGCTCAGGCGCCGACCTGTCGCGCACCGTCGGGATGAGCCGCCTGGCCCCGGCGGCCCTGGCACGACGCATGGCCACCGAGCAGGTGATGCCACTCGACGTGGGCACCGTGGACTGCCACGACGCCGAGGGCGGCCCGGTCGCCCGGCTGTGGATCAACGTCGCCGAGGCCGGGTGGGGCGCCGAGGTGGTGCGCCGCGCCCCGCGCTGGCCTCGACGCTTCGGGCGGTTCCGCTACCTGCTGGCCGCCTACGGGGCGATCCTCGCCACGCGGCGGCCCATGACCACCATCCGGCTGGACCACGCCGAGCTCGAGCGGCCGCTGGTGGCCGCCGTGGTCGGCAACGGCCAGTTCTTCGGCGGTGGGATGAAGGTGTGCCCGCGTGCCCTGCCCGACGACGGCCGCTTCAACGTGCAGCTGTTCTGGGGCACCCGCAGCCAGGTGTTCGCGCTCACCACCCGGATCTACCGCGGCGAGCACGTGCCGCACCCCAACATCGTCGAGCAGCAGAGCGCCACCGTGGGCCTCGAGGGCGCCGAGCCGCTCGCGGTCGAGGCCGACGGCGAGCCGCTGGGGCGCACGCCCGCGCGCTTTGGCCTGCTGCCCCGGGCGCTGCGGCTGAAGCTGTAGCCGCAGCCAGGCCCCGATGCCCTCCGGCCGGCGCCTAGACTCGTGCGCCCCGCCGCCGAGCCCCGAGGGTGCCCGATGCCCGACCGCTCCGCCCGCCTGCACCGCGCCGCGCAGGAGATGGAGGCGCGCGAGGTCGACGCGCTGCTGGTGGGACCCGGCGCCGACCTGCGCTACCTGATCGGCCACGAGGCGCCGCCGCTGGAGCGCCTCACCCTGCTGGTGGCGCGACGCGACGCCACCGCGACGCTGGTGCTGCCCGCCCTCGAGGAGGAGCTCGCCCACCAGGCGGGCCTGCCCGAGGAGGTCGCGATCGCCGCGCACGGCGAGACCGACGACCCCTACGCGCTGGTGCGCGCCGCGCTGGGCGAGGCCGCCGGCGGCCGCCTGGCGGTGGGGGACCGGCTGTGGTCGCAGTTCACGCTGGCGCTGCAGGAGGCCCTGCCCGCGGCGCGCTGGACGCTGGCCTCGACGGTGACCGGGCGCCTGCGCGCCCGCAAGGAGCCCGCCGAGATCGAGGCGCTGCGCGCCGCCAGCGACGCCATCGACCGCGTCCACCGGCGCCTGCCCGACCTGCTGGTGCCCGGGCGCACCGAGGCCGAGGTCGCCGCCGACGTCGCCGCCGCCATCACCGAGGAGGGCCACGAGCGCGTCAGCTTCGTCATCGTCGGGTCCGGGCCCGGGTCGGCGAGCCCGCATCACGACAGCGGCTCCCGCGCGCTGCGCGCCGGGGACCCGGTGCTGGTCGACATCGGCGGCATGCGCGAGGGCTACGGCTCCGACTGCACGCGCAACTACGTGCTCGGCACGGCGCCCGAGGGCTACGAGGAGACCTACGCGGTGCTGCGCGAGGCCCAGGAGGCGGCGGTGGCCACCGTCGCGCC
>PUKE01000352.1 GCA_003550425.1 Nitriliruptoria bacterium | reverse complement strand
TGGCCTGGCAGGGGGTCGAGCTGGCCGTCGAGCCGGTCATCGCCCGCGCCCACGCCCTGGACCTCGCCTTCCACGTGTGGACGGTCAACGAGCCCGACGCGCTGCACGCGATGCTCGACCGCGGCGTCGACGGGATCGTCACCGATCATCCGAGCCGGCTGCGCCGCATCATCGACGAGCGCGCGCAGCGCTGAGCCCCCGTCTACCCCGGCGGCCCGGGCCGCCCCAGGAAGCCCGCGTCTACCCCGGCGGCCCGGCCGCCCCGCTGCGCTGGCGCAGCGCCTGCTCGGCGCTGCGCTGCTGGGCCTGCACGGCGGTCTGGATGCCCCGCAGCAGCCCCTCGACCCAGCCGGTCAGCTGGGCGTGGGCCACGCGTAGCTCGCCGGCGGTGGGCTCGTCGGGCAGGGGCGGGATGACGGCGTCGAGCTCCTCGGCGAGGCCGCCCGAGAGCATGTCCTCGAGCTGGCCGCGCACCCGACGGTGGGTGGCCAGCAGCTGCTCGCGGTCGGCCTCGTCGTCGAGCTCGCGGAGCTGGCGCTGCAGCGAGCCGAGCATCGACCCGATGCGCACCAGCCGTGCCGGCTCGCTGATGCGGCTGGAGGTGTCACGCCCCTCCGCGTCGGTGGCGCGCAGCTCCATCGCCTCGTCCCACGGGCTCGGCGCTGCGTCGCTCACGCCGCGCTGAACTCCGCGTGGAGCGTCTCCAGCGCCTCGCGCTCGATCTTGCGGACCGACTCGCGGCTGACGCCGAGCTCCTTGCCGAGCTGGTCGAGGGTGCAGGCGTCGCCGCCGTCCAGCCCGAAGCGCCGGGTGACGACGTACCAGCTGCGCTCGTCGAGGCGGTGGCGGGCCAGCTCGATGATCTCGCCGAGGAAGGCCTTGTCGACGACCTCGTCGCTGGGCGAGTCCTCGGCGATGGCCACGAAGTCGCCCAGGCCGCTGGAGTCCTCGTCGTGGCCGACGGGACGGTCCAGCGAGGTCACCGAGTGGTCGCCCTCCAGGGCGCGACGCACCTTGTCCTCGCTCATGCGGGTCGCCTCGGCGAGCTCCTCGACCGACGGCTCGCGGCCGGTCTCGGACTCGATGCGCGCCGCGGCGGCCCGGACCATGATCAGGCCCTCGTGCAGCGCGACCGGCAGCCGGATGGTGCGCTCGCTCTGCGCGGCGCCGCGCTGGATGGCCTGGCGGATCCACCAGGTCGCGTAGGTGGAGAACTTGTAGCCCCGACGCCAGTCGAACTTCTCCACGGCGCGGATCAGGCCGAGGTTGCCCTCCTGGATGAGCTCCTCGAGGGGCAGGCGCGAGCGCCGCGCGAACTTGGCGGCGATGTTGACCACCAGGCGCAGGTTCGCCGCGACGAAGCTGTCGAAGGCCTCCTGGCCGCGACGGACCTCGCGCTCCAGGCGCCGGCGCTCGCCACGGTCGAGGTCGTCGCCCTCCGCCTCGAGGCGCTCGCGGGCGGCCTCGCCCGCCTCGATCGTCTTGGCGAGCCGCACCTCGTCGTCAGCGGTGAGCAGGCGGACCTTGCCCAGCTCGGTGAAGTACAGGTCGAGCAGGTCGGCCGGCACGTTCGCCGTCGACGCCAGCTGCTCGAGCTCGGTGGTGCGGGGTGCGGTGTCGTGAGCCATCGTGTGCAGCCTGTGTACGCCTCGGGGTCGGGTCAGTGGTCTCGCGTGATCGCGCGCCGTTGCGCGGCGGGTGCTGTGTGAAACAACGCACAAGGCCCCGGCGTTGTTCCCGCGCTCCTCGTCGGTTCTTGGGTCGGTCGTGGCCTGGCGGCGCCCTGCCGTGGCTCGGTGGCGCCCCGCCACGGATGGTGCCCGCTGGTCACCGCGCGGCACCCTGTCCGGCCGACGGACGTCCTCGTCCGTGCCAGACGAACATGCGTCAAACCCCCTGGGCGGCGCCGCAACGGCTTACGGTAGCACTGTTCCCTTGCGTCGGCAAGATCGAACGTCGCGCGACCATGGGACCCTCTCGGCACTGGCGTCACCCGCGCAAGGGGTGATCGGCGAGGAACTCCGCCTCGGCCTCGCCCAGCGGCGTGGCGACCTCGGCGCCAGCCGACAGCTCGGCCATGATCCGGTGCCAGTTCGCGGTGGGCTCCAGGCGCCCCAGCAGCGAGTTGACCCCGAAGGTGATCCGGTTCAGCAGCAGGTACTCCGGGGGCATGCGCAGGCGCCGCAGCGCCGGCAGATAGGGGCTCTCGCGGTCCATGGAGGCCGCGATCGCCCGCCGGGCGTACTCGCGGGTGTAGGTCTGGGGCGCGTCGACGAGCATCGGCTCGCGCAGCGTCTGGAACCAGCCGAGCACCGCCTCGAGGTCGGTGGTGGCGCCCTCGGGCAGGATGCCGGCGCCCCGCAGGGCGACCTCCAGGCCCTCGACGTCCTCGGCGGCCACCGCACGGTGCACCCGCTCCAGCCGCTCGCGCGCACCGACCGAGAACGACCGCGACGAGCCGAAGTCCAGGAACGCCACCGTCCCGTCGTCGGGGAAGACGAAGTTGCCGGGGTGCGGGTCGCTGTTGAACAGCCGGAAGCGGTACAGCGAGCCGAACACGAAGCGGAAGATGACCTCGCCGTAGTAGTCGCGGTCGGCCTTGTCGTCGCCGATCAGGTCGTCGAAGCGACGACCGTGCACGTACTCGAGCACCAGCACCCGCGGCCGGCACCAGTCGTGATGCACCGCCGGCACGCGGATGAACGGATGGCCGGCGTAGCGGTCCACGAACGCCTGCTGGAACCGGGCCTCCTGCTGGTAGTCGAGCTCGGCGAGGGTGCGCTCGCGCAGCTCGACCAGCAGCTCGTCGGGGTCGACCTCGGGGCTGATGCGCCGCGCCAGCCGCCCGAACACGTCGAGGTTGTCGAGGTCGGCCTCGACCGCCTCGGCGATCCCGGGATGCTGGACCTTGACGGCGACCTCCTCGCCGCCGGGCAGCACCGCGCGATGCACCTGACCGATCGAGGCCACGGCCACCGGATCGGGATCCCAGGAGGCGAAGACCTGCTCGGGCGGGGCCCCGAAGTCCTCGCGGATGACCTGCTCCACGGCCGCGTGGTCGGTGGGCGGGGCGGCCTCGCGCAGCGCCGCCAGCCGGGCCTGGTAGGTGTCGGCCGCCTCGGGATGCAGGTCGACGTCGACGTAGCTCAGCAGCTGGCCGAGCTTCATCGCCGCGCCCTTCATCGTGCCGAGGGTGCCCAGGACCTCCTCGGCGATGCGGTCGTGCTGGGCGAACGCCCTCGCGTCGTGGCCGTTGCGGCCAGCGCGATTGGCATACCACAGCCGACCG
Organism: Nitriliruptoria bacterium; assembly: GCA_003550425.1. Taxonomy (GTDB): domain Bacteria; phylum Actinomycetota; class Nitriliruptoria; order Euzebyales; family Egibacteraceae; genus PUKE01. Next base: position 3,314 of record PUKE01000352.1, on the reverse strand, counting down.
CCGGTGGAGGCGGACAGCCGCGCGAGTCGGGCGGTGCGCAGGGCACGGCCACCGAGATGGTTCATCGCAGCGCCATTGGGACGAGGGGGCGGACGGGGAAGCGCGTCACGTAGCGAGTGTGCGGCACGACGGCCGATTCGAAACCGGCGCCGCTACCCTTCGCCCCTGCGCCGAGGGAGACGACGCACCCACGTCGAGGGGAGGCCGCGCGCCATGCACGAGCCGTCCGGTCCCGGACGCTCGCCAGGCGCCACGCCTGAGGCTGGGGCCGCGCCCGACGCGGCCCACGCAGCCGCCACGCCGACGAGTGCCGCCCCCGACGGCGCCCAAGCCACCCCCGACGATCCCCGCCTGGCCCGCTGGGAGGACCGGCTGTTCTGGCCGGTGCTGCTGGCAGCCCTGGCCGCGATCCCCGCGATGTTCCTCACCATGGCCGAGGGCACCGCCGCGGTGCTCGGCGAGGCGCTCAACACCCTGACCATGCTGGTGTTCGCCGCCGAGACCGCGGTGCTGTGGGGCCTGGCCCGCGACAAGCGCCGCTGGCTGCGCGAGCACTGGTTCGTGGTGACGATCACCGCCCTGACGATCCCGGCGGTGCTGCTCGCCCTCGGGCCGGTGCAGGTGCTGCGGCTGGTGCGCTTCGTCGGCGCGCTGCGCATCATCCGGGTCGGGCGGATCCTGAAGGCCGGCCGCGTGCTGTACGAGCGCAGCGGCGCCCAAGGGCCGATGCGCGCCGCCATCGCGTTTGGCGCCACGGTGCTCGCCGCCACCTTCGTCGCGCTGGTGCTGGCCGACCCCACCGCCGAGTCCCGCCAGGTCCTCGAGGACGTCGCCGACCGCGGCGGGCTGCCGCTGCTGGCCGCCGGCGCGGCGGTGGTGCTCGCAGCCGGCCTGATCGGTGGGGCGACGTTCGTGCTCGCCAGCCGCAGCGACGACGAGGCCGACCCGCCCGACGACCGCACCCCCTAGCGCGCCAACCCGGCCGAGGCCGAGGCCGACCCCGACCCCGCGAGCCTCACAGCATCTTGCGGGGGATCGAGCGGTCCCAGGTCGCCGCGTGCACGCGCTTGCCGTGCTCGTAGGCGTCGCAGGTGGCGTGGATGTGGAACGTGGAGGGGTCGCACGACAGCCGGGTGCGCGTGACGGTCTCGGCCGACCAGTCGTCGCGGGAGATGGTGCGCACGTGCAGCGTCTCCCCGCTGACCGACGAGAAGTCGAACCCCTGGTAGCGGTACCACTCGTAGGCGCGCTTCTCGACGACCATCCCGTGGGAGTCGATGCGCCACTTGCCCTCGTCGTTGGTGACCGCGAGCGTGGTCTCCTCCGAGGCGAGGTCGCGCTGGATCTGCCAGTCCTGCTGGCCGGCCTCGAGCACGGTCTTGCGGGCCGGCGGCGCGCCCTCGGGATCGGCGAAGTCCTGGATCGGGCCGTCGTCGGCCCGGCGGGCGCGCAGCGGCAGCGTCAGCGACGAGTCGGCCACCTCGACCTCCAGCACCACCGGCTGCGGCGGCGGCCACGCCAGCGGCCAGTAGGACGTCGACACCGCCAGGCGCAGCCGATGGCCGGCGGCCACGTGCTGGGCGATGTGGTTGAGCGGCACCTCGACGTCGAAGGGCTCGCCCGGCGCCAGCAGCTCGGGCTCGGCGTGGCTGTTGCGGTGGGTGAGGTTGAGCAGGCCGTAGGTGATGCGCGTGGCCTTGTCGTCGGCCGCGAGGTCCGACAGGCGCACCGCCACCTGGGCCACCGGCCGGTCGGCGGTCAGGCGCAGGCGCACCCGCGGCTCGCCGAGGATCTCGATGGGCTCGTCGAGCGGCTCGCTGTCGAACGTGAGGGCGCCGCCGTCCTCCTCGCGCTGGTCGTAGGGCAGGTCGGGGGCCACGCCGTAGGAGCACCACTTGCCGGCGAACAGCCCCACCGACAGCGGCGACTGGATGCGCTGGCTGGGGGCGTCGTCGGCGTCGTAGGACTCGCCGTTGCCGAGCAGCAGCTGGCCGCGCGCCAGCCCCACCTCGTGCTCGGTGACGTTGGGGGTGGGCCAGGTGTCCTCGCTGACCCAGCGGCCCGGCCGCGCGCGATGGTCGGTGCTGGGCGGCTGGGGCTCCTGGACCCAGACGGTGAGGTCGGGGTCCTCCTCGACGCCGGTGGCGATGCCCTTCAGCCAGCGGTCGAACCAGCGCAGGCACTCCTGCAGGAACCCGATCGCCGGGCCGGTGGTGGCCAGGTGCGGGTAGCGGTGGCTCCACGGGCCGATCAGCCCCTTGCGCGGCACCCGCAGGTTCTCGACGAGCCGGAACACCGGGTTGGAGTAGCCGTCGGCCCAGCCCGACACCGCGAAGACCGGCACGTTGATGGAGGCGTAGTCCTCGGCCACCGAGCCGTGCCGCCAATAGGCGTCGCGGTGCTGGTGGCTCATCCAGCGCTCGACCCACAGCCCCGAGCCCTCGAGGCGCTGGTGCCACATCGCGCGCCAGCGGTCGCCGACGATCGCCGGGTCCGGCGGCATCGAGTTGTAGGCGAACATGACGCTCGCCCACGACAGGTTGTCCGAGAGCAGGCAGCCGCCCATGTAGTGGACGTCGTCGGCGTAGCGGTCGTCGGTGGTCGAGGCGGCGATGACGCACTTCAGCGGCGGCGGCTGGCGCGCGGCCAGCTGCAGGCCGTTGAAGCCGCCCCAGCTGATGCCGATCATGCCGACGTCGCCGGTGCACCAGGGCTGGGCGGCGATCCAGGCGAGGACGTCCTCGCCGTCGTCGAGCTCCACGGGCAGGTACTCGTCGACGAGCACACCCTCGCTGTCGCCGGCCCCGCGCACGTCGACCCGCACGCACGCGTACCCATGGCCCGCGAAGTAAGGATGGTGGGTCGCGTCGCGGCCGCGCGTCAGGTCGCGCTTGCGGTAGGGGATGTACTCGAGGATGGCCGGCACCGGGTCGTGCTCGGCGCCCTCCGGCAGCCAGATGCGGGCCGCCAGCCGGGTGCCGTCACGGGTGGGGATCCAGGTGTGCTCGATCTCGGTGACCCGCCGGGGCAGGTCGAACACGGGCTCCACAGCGCAGCCTCTCCTCGCGCCGCTCGGGGTGCGCGATCCAGGGACGAGCGTCGCGTCCGCGGGGCGCTCCGCGCCGTCGCGGGGCGCGACGCTCGACCCCCGAGGATCGCACCTCGCGAGCGGGTCGGCAGGGCAGGCGCCGCGCGGGCGATCCCGATCAACCGACACGGTGGTGACAAACGGGCATCGCGGTCATGCTCTACACTTCGATGATCCTGCCGACCAGGAGAGCGTGGGGGTGAGAGCGGCGTCCCGGCGATCGCGC
>PUKE01000018.1 GCA_003550425.1 Nitriliruptoria bacterium | reverse complement strand
CCGGCTCGCACGCCGCGCAGTCGATGCACTCGTCGGGCTGGATGTAGAGCATCCGCGGGCCCTCGTAGATGCAGTCGACCGGGCACTCGTCGACGCAGGCCTTGTCCTTGACGTCGATGCAGGGCTCGGCGATGACGTAGACCATGTGGCTCATCCTCTCGTGCTGCCGGGGGCCGCTGCCGGTGGCCTCGGCCGGGGACGACCCTCATTTTACAGGGTAACGACCCATCAAAGCAAAGTTAGGCGGGAGATCGGCCCAAAAAAAGGTGGGCCGCCTCGCCACCGCGGCAGCCCTGCGGCAGCCTCAGCCCTGCGCGGCCTCGGTGGTCGGGGCGAAGCGGGCGATGCACAGCGACGGCTCGACGAAGGGCTCCAGCGTGGTGGCCCGCAACGGGCTGTGCGTGGCCTCGAGCGCGCCCTGCAGCAGGCCGAGGTGGATCGAGCACGCCACGTCGGGATGCTGCTCGGCGACCTCGCGGAACGGGCAGTCGTGGCACCACATCTCGGCGCGGTCCTCGCTCCACTCGGGGGCGAAGCCGAGGTCGGAGAACACGTCGAGGACCTGACGCTCGGACTCCTCGATGCTGAGCCGGCAGTAGGGCGGTGGCTGCGCGAGGTAGGTGCCCCAGGCCTGACCGGCGCGCGTGGCCTCGGCGACCGGGTCGGTGGCCGTGGCCGCCAGGTGCCCGGCCAGGATCTCGGCGAGCACGCGATAGCCCTCGGCGCCGCCGGCCTGCTCGCCGTCGGTGGCGACGTACAGCAGACGCGGGCGCCCGCGGGCCTGGCGATCCTCGTGGTGCGCGCGGACGAGGTCGGCCTCGCTCAGGATGTCCAGGTGGCCGCGCACCGTCGTGGCGTGCAGGTCGACCTCGCGGGCGAGCTCGCCGGCGCTGCGGGGCTCGCCGGCCTCGCGGAGGGCCCGGAGGATGCGCACGCGGCTGGGATGCGCCAGGGCGCGGTGCAGTCGCGGATCCAACGTCGGGTCCTCTCCCGGCGGCGCTCAGGTCACGGCGAGTCTAGGAAGGAGCGCCGCTGGTGCCCTGAATCGACTGAGCGGACGAGACCGCCGGCGCAGCGGGAGCGCAAGGGCCGGATATGCGCACGCCCCACCGAGCGGTGGGGCGTGAGGCGTGGTGAGAGGGGGCGCGTGTCGGCGGTGGGACTTGAACCCACAAGGAGCAAAAGCTCCACATGGCCCTCAACCATGCGCGTCTACCAGTTCCGCCACGCCGACGGGGCGAGACGGGAGTATGACACCGCCGCCTGCCCCCTGCAAAGGCACGCGCGGCGGCGCGGTCCGGCCGGCTAGCCGTCCAGGCGCCGCGTCATCAGCACCACCGGCGCGGTGGCCCGATAGCCGAGCTCCTGCCAGAACGACAGGCCGCCGCGGTTGTCGGCGAAGACCAGCAGGTTGACCCGATCGGCGCCGCGCCGGCGCAGGCGGTCCTCCAGCTCGGCGACCAGCGCACGCCCCACGCCGCCCCGCCGCGCCGCGGGGTCCACCGCCAGACGCATGACCCAGCCGCGCCGCCCGTCCCAGGTCCCCATCACCGTGCCCACGACGCCGCCATGCGCCGCGTGGTCAGCGCGGTCCTCGGCCACCAGCACCAGCCCGGGGTCGGCCTCGGCGGTGCGCTGCAGGTCGGCCTCGGGCTCGGCGACGTAGTCCAGCATCCCCGCGGCGTCCCACAGCGCGAGGATCGCCGCGTGGTCGGCGGGAGCCGCCGAGCGCACGGTCGGCGACGGCCCGGCGCCGCCCGCGTGGTGGTCGGTCGCCTGGTCGGTCGCGGTGTCGGCTGCCGCGTCGGCTGCGGTGTCGTCGTGATCCCACACGCAGCGCAGTGTAGGCGCGCCCCGGTCGTCCTCGATCGCCCTTGACCACCCTTGACCGTCACGCTGCGTCGCCGAGGAGCACGGAGGGAATGCCCAGCGTCACGAGCGTGGGCGCGGCGAGCGCGACCAGGCCGCGCCCCCGCGACGACGGGCCACCGACGCCGGCAGGCAGGAGCGGACGGGATGGCAGGCCGCCTCGAGGCGCTGTGGCCGCTGTGGCGACTGCGCCTGCGGCTGGGTCCGCTGGAGCTGCGCCCCCCGAGCGACGAGGACCTCGCCGCGCTGGTCGAGGTCGCCCGCGAGGGCGTCCACCCTCCCGATCGCATGCCGTTCCTCTCGCCGTGGACGCTGCTGGGCAGCCCGGCGTTCGAGCAGGGGTTCCTGCAGCACCACTGGCGGCTGCGCGCCGAGTGGAGCCCACAGGCGTGGAGCCTCGAGCTCGCCGTGGCCTACGAGGGGCAGCTGGTGGGGTGCCAGGGCCTCTGGGCGAGCGACTTCGCCGTCACCCGCACCGTGGAGACCGGCTCCTGGCTGGGGGCGCGCTTCCAGGGCCTGGGCATCGGCACGACCATGCGCACCGCGGTGCTCGGCCTGGCCTTCGACCACCTGGGGGCGCTCGAGGCCCACTCGGGCTCGCTGCCCGACAGCCCCGCCTCGGCGATCGTGTCGCGGCGGCTGCTGTACCGCGAGAACGGCGTGGTAGCCCGCGCGGTGCGCGGGCAGCGGGTCGTCGAGCAGCGCTACCGCCTCACCGTCCAGGACTGGCGGGCGCTCACCCGCCCTGAGGTCGAGGTCGAGGGGCTCGCCGACTGCCACCACCTGTTCGAGGGCGGCTGAGGGTGGCTGAGGGCGGCCGAGGCCGCCAGCGCGTCGACCCGCGCCGGCCAGCGCGTCGACCCGCGCCGGCCAGCGCCTCGACCACGGTCCCGTCGCTGCGCGGCCACCTGCCCGTCGCAGAGGGCGTTGGTAGCCTCGCGCGACGATGAGGGTCACGCGCCGCAACCCCGACGAGCAGCACGAGGTCGCTGGACCCAAGAGCGTCCGCGACCTCCTGGCCGAGCTCGACATCAACCCCGAGACCGTGCTCGTCATCCACGACGGCACGCTCGTCACGCGCGACCAGGTGCTGCCCGACGACGCCGAGGTCGAGATCCGCTCGGTGATCTCGGGCGGCTCGGGCGGCCCTCGCTGCCACACGTGCCGCGCGCCGGCGGTCATCGAGATCGCCTGGCACAACAGCGCCTTCTGCGCCGCCTGCTTCGTCGAGCACGTGCGCGCACAGGTGCGTCGCGCCATCGACGCCCACGCGATGCTGTCCTACCGCGACCGGATCGTCGTGGCGGTCTCGGGCGGCAAGGACTCGCTGGCGCTGTGGGACGTCCTGCTCGACATGGGCTACCAGGTCGACGGGTTCTACCTCGGCCTGGGCATCGGCGGCTACTCCGAGCGCAGCCGCGAGGTGTGCGAGCGCTTCGCCGAGCGCCGCGGCGCCACCCTCCACGTGCGCGAGCTCGCCGACGACTTCGGCTTCGACGTGCCCGACACCGCGGGCGACGAGCGTCGCTCCACCTGCGGCGTGTGCGGCCTGTCCAAGCGCTACGTGTTCAATCGCGTGGCCCTCGAGGAGGGCTACGACGCGATGGCCACCGGCCACAACCTCGACGACGAGGCCAGCCAGCTGCTGGGCAACCTGCTGCGCTGGCAGGTGCCGTTCCTGTCGCGCCAGGACGTGGCGCTGCCCGCCGGCGAGCCGGTGGCGCCCGACGGGGGCAGCGATGGGCATCCTGCCCCGCGGCTGGCGAAGAAGGTCAAGCCGCTGTACCGGCTCGGCGAGCGGGAGATGGCCGCGTACTGCCTGATCAAGGGCATCGACTACGTGGTCGAGGAGTGCCCGCTGGTGGGCGGCAACACCGTCCTGCGCTACAAGGAGGCGCTCAACCAGATCGAGGCCGCCTCGCCGGGCACCAAGGCCCAGTTCCTGTTCGGCTTCCTGGACCGCGTGCGCGACGAGCACTTCCCGAGCGACCAGGCCGACCAGGCCGCGGCGGTCGTCCCCTGCTCCGAGTGCGAGATGCCGACCCCGCGCCCGCGCGACGGCCGGACACCGGTGTGCGCGTTCTGCCGCACCCGCGCGCGGATGCTGCGCCTGCTCGACCGCGTGCCCGAGGAGACCGGCGCGCCCGCTCACGCCGGGCGATCGTGAGCGGGCACGAGGAGCCCGCGGGCGACGAGCCGGCGGCGAGCGAGCCGGCGGCGGGCGGGTTGGCGGCGGGGCCCGACGCGCCCGAGGGTGCCGCGCTGCCGCGTCGGCCCGGCCACCCCGCGCCGCTGGGGCCTGGCGAGACGGTCGTGCTGCACGACCGCAAGGAGCGCCGCTACCTCGTGACGCTTCGGGAGGGCGGGCAGTTCGGCTATCACGGCGGCACCCTCGATCATGACCGCCTGCTCGGCGCGCCCGAGGGGGTCGAGGTCAGCGCGAGCAAGGGCGCCCGCCTGCGCGCCCTGCGGCCCACGGCCGAGGACTGGACGCTGAAGGCGCCGCGCGGCGCCCAGGTCGTCTATCCCAAGGACCAGGCGATGATCGTCGCGCGCGGCGACATCGGGCCGGGGTGCGAGGTCGTCGAGGCCGGTGCGGGCAGCGGCGCGCTGACCGCGGCGCTGCTGCGGGCGGTCGTGCCCGGCGGGCGCGTGGTGAGCTTCGAGCGTCGGGAGGACTTCGCCGACGTCGCGCGTCGCAATGTCGCCGAGCGCCTCGGCCCGGTCGGGGATGCCTGGGACCTGCGCGTGGGGGAGGCCGCGGGCGCGCTGGGCGGCGTCCCCTGCGACCGGGTCGTCCTGGATCTCCTGGAGCCTTGGGAGCTGCTCGACGACGTCGTCGCGGCGCTGCGCCCTGGTGGCCTGCTGGTGGCCTACACGCCGACGGTGCCCCAGGTCATGCGCCTGCATGAGGGCCTGGAGGCCAGCGGCGCCTTCGCCGGCGGCGACACCACCGAGACCATGGAGCGCGGCTGGAACGTCAAGGGCCTGAGCGTGCGCCCCGACCACCGCATGGTCGCCCACACCGCGTTCATCACGGTCGCGCGTCGCGTGCCCGAGCCCGGGTAGGGGAATGCTGGACGTGGCGGCGCGATCGGTCCATCTACACTGGTGGAGGACAACGCGCCGTGCGCGCCGCAACCGTCTCGTCGGCGTGGGAGGATGATCCGATGGCGGACGAGCAGGCCGAGGTCACCGAGCTGCGCTCCCGGGTCCGTGCCCTGCAGGAGGAGGTCGCCACCCTCCAGCGACGCCTCGAGGACTCGCCGTCGCGGGTGCGCGCGCTCGAGGAGCGCCTGCTGGAGGCGCGCAGCCAGCTGTCCACGGCGAACGCCCAGAACGCCAAGCTGGCCGACACCCTCCGCGAGGCCCGCGAGCAGATCGAGGCCCTGAAGGAGCAGGTGGAGAAGCTCTCCAGCCCGCCCTCGGGGTACGGCATCTTCCTGGGCCAGGTGGAGGACGACGTCGTCGAGGTCTTCGCGCAGGGCCGCAAGATGCGGGTGCACCTGAGCCCCGAGGTGTCGGTCGACGACCTGGTCCTTGGCCAAGAGATCGTGCTCAACGAGTCGCTGAACGTGGTCGAGGCCGCGCGGTTCACCGTCACCGGCGAGGTCATGAGCCTCAAGGAGCGCCTGGCCGGCGACCGGCTGCTGGTGATCGGGCGCAGCGACGACGAGCAGGTCGTGCACATCGCCGAGCCGCTGCGCGACGTCCAGCTGCGCGCTGGCGACTCGCTGCTGGTCGAGCCGCGCAGCGGCTACGCGCTGGAGCGCCTGCCCCGGCCCGAGGTCGAGGAGCTCATCCTCGAGGAGATCCCCGACGTCTCGTACGAGGACATCGGCGGCCTCGGCGACCAGATCGAGGACATCCAGGACGCCGTGGAGCTCCCGTTCGTCCACGCGGACCTGTTCCACGAGCACGACCTGCAGCCGCCCAAGGGGATCCTGCTCTACGGGCCGCCGGGGTGCGGCAAGACGATGATCGCCAAGGCGGTCGCCAACTCGCTGGCCTCGCGGGTGGCCGAGAAGGAGGGACGCGCCGACGCCCGCAGCTACTTCCTGAACATCAAGGGCCCCGAGCTGCTCAACAAGTACGTCGGCGAGACCGAGCGCCAGATCCGGCTGATCTTCCAGCGCGCCCGCGAGAAGGTGGAGGAGGGCTTCCCGGTCATCGTGTTCTTCGACGAGATGGACTCCATCTTCCGCACCCGCGGGTCGGGGGTCTCCAGCGACGTCGAGAACACCATCGTCCCCCAGCTGCTGTCGGAGATCGACGGCGTGGAGTCGCTGAAGGACGTCATCGTCATCGGCGCCTCCAACCGGGAGGACATGATCGACCCGGCGATCCTGCGCCCAGGCCGGCTGGACGTGAAGATCAAGATCGAGCGCCCCGACGAGATGGGCGCGCGCGAGATCTTCAAGGTCTACCTGCACCAGGACCTCCCGCTGCACCCCGACCTCGTCAAGCACCACGACGACGAGCGGGCCGCGATCGACGACCTCATCGCCCAGACCACCCGGTCGATGTACGCCCAGAGCGACGAGAACCGGTTCCTGGAGGTCACCTACGCCAACGGCGACAAGGAGATCCTCTACTTCAAGGACTTCAGCTCCGGCGCGATGATCGAGAACATCGTGGCCCGCGCGAAGAAGAGCGCCATCAAGCGCTTCCTCGACGAGGGGCAGAAGGGCATCAAGCCCGAGGACATGTTCTCCGCCATCCGCGCGGAGTTCGCCGAGAACGAGGACCTGCCCAACACCACCAACCCCGACGACTGGGCCCGCATCTCCGGCAAGAAGGG
>PUKE01000166.1 GCA_003550425.1 Nitriliruptoria bacterium | reverse complement strand
GGCCGCGGCGTGACCGCCGCGGAGACCTCTAGCAGTGTCGAGAGCGTGTGTCAACCTCGTGACTGCCGCAATGGGGCCGCGGCGTGACCGCCGCGGAGACTACATTGCTTCACGCATCCTTGCAAACAATCGCACCAGCCGCAATGGGGCCGCGGCGTGACCGCCGCGGAGACCACGAGGACCCGCGGGAACACGCCAGCCCACTCGGTGCCGCAATGGGGCCGCGGCGTGACCGCCGCGGAGACGCGGGCGAGGTCGATGAGCCCGCGGTAGCCGAGAATGCCGCAATGGGGCCGCGGCGTGACCGCCGCGGAGACTGCTCCGGGTCAACTTGGCGGTTGACCTGGGCGTTTCTTGCTGGGCGCGAGCGCGTCGCAGCGAGTGTGGGGCCTGACTAGGCGATGAAGTTGTCAAGGAGCATTGTCGCAGGTGAGGCGGGGTCGAGCGGTGACGGGGCGACAGGCAGCACCGGACCGCTCGCAGATGGGGGGTCAGACGATATGGGGGCCTTGGTCGGGGAGGTCGCTGGCGGCCCCGAGGAACTCGAAGCAGTCGCTGCCGTGCCGCTGCGGGTCGCCGAGGTCGATGATGACGATGCTGTCATCTCTCTGGTGCATGGTCGCGCGTAGGTCTGCTCGGAGGTGTAGCAGCTCCATCTTGTCGAGGTCGCAGAGGTACACGGAGTACTGCAGTCGGTCCCCGTAGCCGGTGACCACGTCGTGGATCGCGCGAAGGCGCTGATCGTCTCGGATGTCGTAGGCCACCAGGTAGCGTCGTCGGGCCACTGTCCTACCTCGTGGTGAAGGGCGGATACTCGGAGATCTCGCCGAGCACGTGGGCTGCGAGGAGTCGGAGCTGGACCTCGAGGACTCGCCGGTAGGTGATCCGGTAGCCGAAGTGTGGGTGACGGATCTCGGTCTCGAGACGGCGCTCATAGGCACGCAGCACACGGCGACGGCCGTCTTTGGTGAGGTTGACCCCCGCGGCGCGTACGACGAAGTCCCCGGGGCCGATCTCACGGTTGTTGATGAGGGACACGACGACGGACTCGCTGATGAGCGGACGGAACTCCTCGGCCATGTCGAGGGCGAGCGCGGGCCGGCCAAAGCGCGGCTGGTGGTAGAAGCCGAGATAGGGGTCGAAGCCAACGATGTGGGAAAGGGCGGTGAGGTCCTTGACCAGCAGCATGTACAGGTAGGACAGCAGGCAGTTGATCGGATCTCGTGGAGGCCGCCGGTTGCGCCCGGCGAAGGAGAAGGCGTGCCCTGGCAGCTGGTCGCCGCGGTCGAGCATCCCGACGAATCCCGAGAAGTAGAGGCGAGCCGCGGCACCTTCGATGCCGCGCAGCGAGGCGAGGCTGTCGGCCTCGTGCGCCGAGTCCGCCTGCGTCTTGAGGGAGGCGAGCAGCTCTGGGACGGGCTCTCGGGTATTGCGTCGCAACAGGGTGCGGCTGTTGCGGATCTTGCCGGCCACGAGCGCACGAGAGATCGCGAGTCCGCCCTGGTGAGCGAGAGCCACCTGACGACGACGGAGATCGACGTGCTTGGCGGGGAGGCCCACCGCCATGCCTTGGAACCAGCCGCCGTAGCTGAACCAGCAGACGGGCACGTCACGAGCGAAGAGCTCGCGCAGCAGCTGGCTGCTGACTTGCACGTTGCCGAACATGCACACTTGGGACACATCGATGAGCCGTATGGTCTCGAGCACCTGGTCGTCTCGGTGCACTTCGATGCGCCCACCGCGCTTGCGCAGATAGGCGCCATGCTCGCTGATGTAGAGGGGGCGCGCCGAAGGGTCCCGCGGCACGAGGCGGCGCGGCGGCTGTTCGTTGCGGGCCGCGAGGGCGTTGGTCTCATCGGGCAGGCAGATCCCCACCAGCGAGCAGCGTGGGCACTTGGGGCTGTCGACCAGCGGGGGTGGGGGCAGGTCCTGCGCAGCCGTTCGGCGCAGCTCGGCGAGCACCTCCATGGTGCGTGCTTCGAGGGCCTCATCGAAGGGCACCCGCACACGTTGGCGGGCACCGCTGAAGTAGAGGACCCCTTCCTCGCAGCGGTAGCCGGCGTCGCGTAGCAGCAGACCCTGGGCACACAGCTGCACGCGCTCTGGCTCCCATGCGCGCTCTGGCACCTCGGGTGGATGGCCTCGCTTCATCTCGACAGGACGCACCGCACCGCCGTCGCCTTCGACGAGGTCCACGGTCGCGACCAACCCCAGGTCGGGAGAGGACAACTGCAACGACCGCACGACCCGCAACTCCTCGTCGTCGTCGGGGCCGGGGGCTTGACCTCCCGGCTTGTCCACGCGGCGGTGAACATCGCGGCCTTCAACAGTGTCCGGGTTGTCCTCCCAGCGCTGCTGGACCCATTCGAGGAAGAACAAGCGTGGACAGTAGGCATGCTCGTTGACCATGCGCGCGGGGACGAGCTCGGGCACATCGTCAGTCGTGGTGCCGGCGCACATGGTCTCCCTCGTGGTCGCGGGTGGTGGCTACAGCTGTGGCGCGAACAGCCCGAGGCCGAAGTGGCTGAGGGCGCCGAGGGCGAGTGGACCCGCGACTGGCTCTGCGAACTCCAGCCGCACGTTCACTGCCCGGCGGTCTCGGTCGCGGGTCTCCGCCAAGCGTCGTCGACGGAAGTGCGGTGCGTCCTTGCGTTGGTCGTCGAGCTCGACGTGGGCCGGCTCGGGCAACGCCCGACGCCGGCACTCGAGCGCGATCTGGGTCGTCACGAACGCTGCCAGCGTCTCTCGTCGCTTCCGGTGTTGGGTCGCGGCGAACGGCGTCCGTGAGCGCCAGGCCACCGCAGGCCCTTGCAGCGGCGCCGGCTCGATCTCGCGCAGGGACCCGATGGCTTCGAGCCCGACGCGGCAGTCGTGCACGTCATGCACGTGCGCGAACGCTTGGCCGAGACGGAGCGCGTCGATGCTCGCGAGCGCCTCGACGGCCTCGGGTGACAAGCCATCCGGCGCCCAGACGACGACGCGGTCGATGAGACCGTCACCATCGGTGTCGATGGGCAGGTAGTGGGCGTGCCGGTGTCCCTCCAAGGGCGTGCCGTCAGCCCGCTTGCCGGCCAGCTCGGGCGGCTCGGCACCATCGGCGGCTCGGCCTGCTCTGGCCATGGCAGCCCGCCGCGTCAGGTCTGCGACCCCGACAGCGGCGTAGCGAGCCGACAGCACGCTACCTTCCAGCCGCAAGCACGCCGCGGTCGGTGCGGTGGCCGCAGTATTGCCCGGCCTGCGGATCCGATCGGTCTGGGTGCGTGCGTTCGCCTCTGCGAGGGGGTCGGGGTAGTCGATCTGCACGCTGCCGGGAGGCTGCAGCATCCGCTGGCGCCGCACTCGGTGCGGTCGGGCGGTGAGCGCGTCCAGGTCGAGCGGTGGTGCAGGGGCAAGCAGCGTACGTCGTGGTCCAGGCTCGTCGGGCTCTGCGGGCTCGAGCCAGCCCTCGGTGGGCGCCTCGTCCTCGTCGAGCACGCGCGCGCTGCAGATCGACTCACGGCGACCCAGCCACCGCACTCCCGGCACGAGCCGCTCCAGCGTCTGCCGGGCCTGGCCGTCGTCGCTGGGCCACTGGATGTAGACGGTGGCATCGCGATGCAGCGCGACGAAGGGGTCGAGGAGCTTGGTGCGCTCGTCGGACGCGTCAGGCACGTAGTGACGGGTGTGCGCCGCTCGATGCGCCGGCAGGTGATAGCGCGGCGGCTCCACGAGTGGCTCCAGCGCGGCCCGGACCGCGTCCTCGGAGAGGTCCGGCGCGTGCCAGCGCCATGCGGCGTACAGAGCGCGACACAACCGCCACGGCGATGGCGGCCACTCGACCACGCCCTCGTTGGGGCTGTGCCCCCAAGGCGTGGCATGGTAGCGACCCCACGGGAACGTCAGGGCGAGAGTGACCATCGTCGATGCCCTCAGCCCTTGGCCTTCTGCGGGGTCCACACCGCCTGGCGTGTCCCGGCCTCACCGAACACGTCGCGGCTAGCAGCGATGCCATCGCGGATGCGCTCCTCGAGCTCCGCCCGGCTGGCCAGAGGCTCACCGTCCCGGTCGGCGAGTGGTCCTGCGACCTCGAGATCGCAGGCGGTGCGTGGACGGAAGCCGTCCTCGAACAGCGACCGCACCTCCCACTCGGCCAGCGCAAGCAGCAGATCGGTGGCCTCGTCACCGAGGTCATAGCTGCGCAGCTGCGCCACGTCGATGTCGACAGAGGCCACGATCTCCTGGGCGGTGTACTCGGTCCGGTGGAAGATCACGTTGTCGTAGCCGTGGCGCGTGCCCTCGGAGGGCCGCGTCTCCTTGGGCAGCGACTGCCACACGTGATCGCGCTTGACGCCCCCGTAGACCGCTGGGCGCACATCGACCGCCTCCACGAACGCGGTGACCGCCCGTGGCAGCTTCGGCTGCCCAGGCCAGGTCCTCTCGTCCTCGGCGAAGAACACGCCATGCAGAAGGCAGAACGGGTCGACCTCGCCAACACGGCGCGCGAGCTCGCTGATCGGCAGCTCGCCGTTGCGGTCCATATCGAGCTGCTCCCGGAACCAGTCGGTTCCCTTCGTGCCGTCGATCTGGCCACGCTTGATGTAGGCCGAGGCCAGGCGGTGCGACTCGATCCGGCTGGCTGTCAGGAACTGCCCGTCGCCGTCGACGACCTCGATGTAGGGCAGCCCCTCGAGTACCGCCACGGGCCGCTGGTTCGCCGCGTCCCAGCCCGCGCCCTCGAGGTGGTTGGCCATCGACTGGGCGGACTCGAGCACGAGCGCGTCGATCCATCGACGTCCTTCGGGGTCGTCGGGCGGCGCGGGTCGCTCGAACAGCCCAGCACCGATGTCGGGGAAGCCGGTCGGCTGGAATCGCGATCCGGCGATGGGCTGCAGCGGGATGTCGAACAGACGGCGGCTGTGGTCGGTCATCGGAGTCTCCTCCTGTCAGGGGGCGGGGTCGCCGCAAGGTCGATTGCGCTGGTCACCCTGTGGCAGCCGGGGAGGCCGGCGCGTTGCGCTCCTCTGCCTGATCGGGCGGTGGAGGGCAGGCGCGTCGCAGCAGGCTCTCCGCCGCACCCTGGGTGAGAGGGCACAGCAGCGCTGCCGCCAACCGCCCACCAGCGGTGCTGGCGCCTGCTGCGGGGTGTGAGGCCACAGCCCGCTGCGGGTCGACGGGTAGGACGGGCAGGTGGGCCATGCGCAGCCGCCGCTGCGCCGCTGCGAGCGCACGGGCGGTGCGCCCGGCGCGAAGCAGGGCCGGCCAGGTGCGCTCGGGGTCGAGCTGCACCTCGCGGGGACCGGCGGCCTGGCTGGCGGCCTGGGCAGCGCTGGCGTCCGAGCGTTGCAGGGCGCGTCCGTGGAAGAACGGCGCCAGCCGCCACCATGCGGGATTGGGAGGCGCCGCGGGTGCGGCCACCCGGTCGGGATGCTGCCCGTCGAGCGGGTCGATCCGATCGCCCCAATCGAGACGCAGCAGCCCGACGAGCAGCTCGGCGATGCGAGCGTCGTCAAGCGCTCCCGCCACGAAGGCCGCGACGTCCTCACGCGGCGCGCCGAGCCGCCATCGGAACGCGATGCGCCGCACGCTGCCGGGCCCGTCGCTGGGTCGCCCAGTGGGACCGTCGGGGTCGGGGTCGCCCTGCTCCACTTCGAGGGTGCGGCGCCACAGCGCTTCGGCGAGCACGTCCACGAATGGCCGCACGTCCAGGCCGCCGACCAGCGGCCCCTGATTGCCCTCTCGCCAGACCCAGCGACCTCGTGCTCGTCCGACATCGGGTGTGGCGGCGGTCAGCAGCCGACGCAAGCCCCCACCATCACCGTCGTGCTGGCTCGCAAGCGCAACGGCGACCCGCAGCTCGGGCGTGCCGTCATCCAGCAGCGGCAGCCACTCTCGGGCGCGCAGGCTCGGTAGTGGTGGGATGTCGTCCCGCAGCGATCGGCCTCCGCGAGCGATGGTCGCCTCGACCGCACCGGCGGCGCTGAGCACCTGCTGCAACCGACGGGGGCCACCGTGCGCCGCGAGCTCGAGCAGCCGCGCGTCGGCGTAGCGTCGCGCACGGTCGAGCGCACCCGGGGTGCGGTCGTCACCACGCCGCCGGATGTAGCGGTCCAGCCACGCGTCGAGCTCGGCGACGACCGGCACGTGAGGCCGTGGGGTGACCGTGAGGCGTCCGGCGGGAACGGCGAAGTCGCTCTGCCCGAATCGTTGGACGATCGCGTGTCGTGCGAAGGCCTCGATGCCACGGTCGACGCCAAGGCTCGCCGCGGCCTGGGCGAGGTCAAGGCCGCTGTCGGCCTGGCTGCCGCGCCACTGCGCTCGTCCCTCGCTGAGCAGGTGTCGGACCTCGGCGAGCGTCGCGGCCTGTGGCCACAGCGGCGCCCAGACCTCGCCGCTGGCGTCCTCGTCGGGGGCGCTCGAGGCGTAGCCGACCGGGCTGCTGGTGCGCACCATGAACGGCATGGCCGCACCCTTGCCGCGCTCGGCGTTGAGCCGACGCGCGGCTGCCGCGGCGAACAGCACCGCGCCCTCGAACAGCAGCACGACGTCCCATGGGTTGACTGCGGCGAGGCTCTCATCCAGCGGATTGGAGCCTGCCCCGCCTGCCGCCCCTGGGTGGAACTGGCCGATCGTGGCGTCGCGTCCCGGCACCGGCTCGCCATGCAGCGCCCCGCGCAGCCACCTCTGCGAGTCCTCGCGCGTGGGCGCCCGTC
>PUKE01000013.1 GCA_003550425.1 Nitriliruptoria bacterium | reverse complement strand
TTTCCCCTGCTTCGATCTTGCTGCAGGTAGCGGGCAGTTTTTCCATTACCGCTTCCCGAACCTTTTTCTCCGCTGCCGGGATCTTTTCCACTTCCAGGTCATCATAGAGCCCTTCGGTGACAGCCAGCAAAGCGGCGATCTGCTCCGGTATGGTTAAGGGTTCCAGCTCGGGCTGGGTCAGGACCTTGCGCACCCGGCGGCCGCGTTCGATGCTCTGGCGGGTTTTGTCGTCGAGGCGGGTCCCGAAGCGGGCAAACATCTCCAGCTCTTCGAACTGGGCATAAGAGAGGCGCAGATCGCCGGTGACAGCCCGGTAAGCCGGCAACTGGGTCTTACCGCCCACCCGGGAAACCGACTTGCCCACATCTACAGCAGGCAGGTGGTTGCGCTGAAACAGGTCGGGCGAAAGGTAGATCTGCCCGTCAGTAATGGAAATCAGGTTGGTCGGGATGTAGGCGGAGATGTTCTGGGCCTGGGTCTCGATAATGGGCAGGGCGGTCAGGGAGCCGCCGCCGTGCTCTTCGCGCAAATGGGTGGATCGCTCCAGCAGCCGGGAATGCAGGTAGAATATATCCCCGGGGTAAGCTTCCCGGCCCGGGGGGCGCTCCAGGAGCAGGGATAGCTCCCGGTAGGCTCGAGCGTGCAGGGTCAGGTCGTCGTAAACGATCAAGACATCGCGGCCCTGCTCCATGTAGTATTCGGCAATGGTGGTAGCCGCGAAAGGAGCTATAAAGCGCAGGCCCGGCGGGCCGTCCCCGGAGGCGACAACCACGGTAGTATATTCCATGGCCCCGTAATCACGCAGCTGGGCGATAAACTTGGCCGTATCCGCTCCCTGCTGGCCGATGGCGCAGTAGACGCAGAGCACGTCTTTACCGGCCTGGTTGATCATTGTATCAAGGGCGATGGCGGTTTTGCCGATCTGGCGGTCGCCTAAGATCAGTTCCCGCTGGCCCCGGCCGACGGGGATCAGGGCATCGACCACCTTGAGGCCGGTCTGCAAAGGTTCCGTTACCGGCGAACGGGCCATGATTGGCGGTGCTTCCCGTTCCACCGGCCTCCTTTCCTTGAAACTGAGGGGGCCCATGTTGTCCAGGGGCTGAGCGGATGCGTCGATGACCCGGCCGAGCAGGCCGTCACCCACAGGGATGTCGACCACGCGGCCGGTACGGCGGACCCGGTCGCCTGATACCACATGTTCTGATGAGCCGAGCATGATCACGCCCACCTGGCCCGGATCGAGGTTGAAGGCAATCCCGGTGATGCCGCCCGAAAATTCGACCAGCTCATCGGCCCGCACCCCTTCCAGCCCGGAAACGCGGGCGATCCCGCTGCCGGTGGAAAGCACGGTGCCGGTTTCTTCCACTTTGAGATCAGAAGGGATTTCCTCCAGGGCCTTTTCGAAAGCTTTATCGGCGCTGTCCACCGCCCCGCGCAGGGCATCTAAAAGAGACCCCCGGTCAGGATCCTGCCTGGTCATCCCCGGGCACCTCCTTTCCGCCTGCTTCCCCGCTTACTGCCGGGAAATTTTGCTCCACCTCTTTTAAAACCTGCTCTTCTAAATCTTGCAGGTAGCTGTCGATATTCCAGGCTACCCGGTAGCCGCCGGCATCAAGCTCCAGGCCGCAGATCAGGCCGGGGTCGGTAACCGCATCGAGGTTTAAATTATCCCCTGCTGCAGGGACGAGATCCCGCAGGATTTCTTTAAACTCTTCCACCCGGCCGGGACCGGTTTCGAAAGCGCTGTGCAGGGTGATTTCATCTTCACCTGCCTCAAGGGCTTTTTTCAACTCCGAGCGGTCCTGATCAGGGAGGCGGTTTAGCTTTTTTAAAAACATTGCCCAGATCAGCTCTTCCAGGCGGGCGTCGGCCAAGTCCTGCAAGCAGCGGCGGGCTACAGTACAGGCCTGGTGGCCGATACGGCGGCGCAGTTCAGCGGTGAAGGTTTCTTTTTCGCGTTCAAATGATTCCTGCCAGCGGCGCCTGGTTTCATCAACCTCCTGCCGGGCTTGATCAAGCAGCCCCCGCTTTTCCTTTACGGCTTCTGCGCGGGCATTTTCGATAATCTCCTCTTCTTTTTCTTCCAGTTCCTCCGTTTTGAGGCGGTAGTGCTGCTGTTCCTGTTCGGCTTCTTCTTTCTTATCCTGGGCCACTTCTTCGCGCTGCACGATTTTCTGCTCCCGCTCATCCATGGCCCGGATCACCGGTCCGTAGAGAAACCGGCGCAGCAAAAAGACCAGGATCATAAAATTGATGATTTGAAATATAATGGTATACCAGTCAATAATCATAGACTTTCTCCTCGCTGCTCAGGCTTGCTTTGCCCAACCCGGATACTGGAGGCCGCAACCCGGCCTGCTTAAGGAAGGAAATAGGTCCAAAAGGGGTTGGCAAAAATCAGGATCATGGTTACCACGAAACAGTAAATCGCTGTTGATTCGATCATGGCCAAACCGACAAAGAGGGTGCGGGTAATGGTGTTGGCCTCGTCCGGCTGCTGGGCGATCGAACTGAGGGCCTGCGAAACGGCCCGTCCCTGGCCGAGGGCCGGCCCGATCGAACCGAAGGCAATGGTCAAACCGGCCGTAACAATAGAGATCACTCCAACTAATGCTAAAGATTCCATACTATTCCTCTCCTTTTTTTGCTATTTCCTCGTGCGCCCTGCTGGCCGAAGCGATATAGACCATGGCCAGGATGGCGAATATATAAGCCTGGATCAGGCCGGTAAGCAGGCCTAAAGCCTGCATGACTACCGGAAATAACAGGGGGGTGATGGTGAGCAGGATAGCGACGATGATAGTGCCGCTCATCATGTTGCCGTAAAGGCGAACTGCTAAGGCCAGGGTCCGGCTCAGCTCGCCGATCAGGTTAAAGGGCAGCATGAAAAAGGTGGGCTGCAGGTACTGCTTTAAGTAATTCAGCACCCCCTGGCTGGCAATGCCAAAAACGGGCACGGCGATAAAGACACAGATGGCCAGGGCCGCCGTGGTTGAAAGGGAGCTGGTCGGGGGCACGTAACCGGGAACAATGGCCAGGATATTGGACAGGGCGATGAAGATGAACAGGGTGCCCACGAAGGGCAGGTAGGGGCCCGGTTCCTGGCGGCTCACTTCCCGGATCTGGGTTTTGATGCCGGTGATCAGCACTTCAAGCAGGTTTTGCCAGCGGGAAAGTTCCCCTTCACTTGATAACCGCCTGGTTACCAGCCAGGAGCCAAAAGTCAAAAGGAAAATAACCAGCCAGGTGAAAGCGATGGTAGAATTAATCTTAAACCAGCCCCACTCAAAAAGAACAATTTCATCGGGATTGATGGTCAAAGTGCTGAAAAACCTCCTCTTAATGACAGTGCTGCCAGGCTGCTAGTTTTAATGCCTGCTTTCCATGTCTGCCCGGTTAAAATCTTAGGTCTACGCTGCCGGGAGGTATTCATGTTCAGGCCCGGCGTTGCTTTGCTGCTCTTTTGCTTTTTCTGCTGTTTCCGGTCTGTATCTAAAGGTCAAGAAAGTGCGGGCTAAAAGGAAGCCGGCCAGGGCAGCCAGCAGGTACTGCCACCCGGCGAGTAAAAGAAAATAAAATCCGGCCAGGAGGGCGGCGGTGCGGACCAGGAAGCTGGCGATCAAAAGCAGGGAGGGCCTGCTGCTGCCGGCGATGTTCTGGACGGTCCACCACAGGCCGCCGAAAAAAAGGAGCCCCAGCAAAAAACCGGCCGGTACGGCCATAGCCACATAGACCCAGTCCACCGCTTAAACACCTCCTTACTCTTTTAACTGTCCCATAGCATCGCTTAACCCTTAACTATCTCTTTAACGCCAGCCTGCTTAACAAAGCTGAAGCGAACATAAAGTGCAGGCCAGGCTATTGTTTACTCTTTATCATCCTCATCCCCGGGGCGGCTTTCCCGGTTGACCCAGTACCAGGCATTGAGGCAGCCTATAATCAGGCCGATAAAGAGCAGGGTCAGGGTCCAGGAATAAGGGCCCGGCCAGGTGCGGTCGATCCACATCCCCAGGGCCACCCCGATCAGGGTAGTGACGGCAACTGTCCAGCCGACCATACCGAACATACCCAGGCCGAACCAAACGCTTTTATCTTTCGTGCGCCGGGCCTTGAGCCGCCGTTTTGCCTTCTTACCCACCGTGCCGGGCAATTTTTCTTTATCCCCGTTCCGGTTGCCGCCTTTCATCAGCGCTCCCCTCCCAGGCGGGTAAACCGCCGCAGGGTGTCGACTTCTAACCGGGACATCACCGTGCGCGCCTTCTTTTCGCTTTCGCCAAGCGCTTTCAATTCGTTTTCCACTGTTTCCTGGAGGTAGGCCAGGTCGTCACCGGGAACAGCCCGGGCGGCTGAAACATAAACCTGTTTGCCCTGCTTGACCACGACCCCTTCATCGATGGCCAGGTAGCGCTCTTGCCCGGCCGGGGTCAGGTAAGAAAAAATACCGGGAACCAGGGCGGCCACAAAATCGATATGGTGGGGCAGCATGGTGAAATAGCCGTTTTGTGCTTCCGCGGTAACCTGGGCTACCTCTTCTTCCAAAAGAACGCCTGAGGGCAGCAGTATTTTTAAGTTCAAGCGCTGTCCCTCCCCGGCTTGGATTTGATATCGTCAATTTTGCCGAGCATGTAGAGGTCGGACTCGCTGCGTTCGGCAAATTCATCATTTAGAATCCGCTCGCACCCGTCGAGGGCATCTTCTAAATCGACCACCTTGCCGCTGTAACCGGTAAACTGCTCGGTGGTCACGAAGGGTTGGGTCAAAAAGCGTTCCAGGCGCCTGGCCCGGTTGACCACCTGCCGGTCTTCCTGGGACAGTTCCTCCAGGCCGAGCATGGCGATGATATCCTTGAGTTCCTCGTATTCGGCCAGGGTGCGCCTCACTTCCTGGGCCACCAGGTAATGGCGCTCGCCGACTACGAGGGGAGTAAGCATCTTGGACCAGGACTGCAGAGGATCGACCGCCGGGTAGAGGCCCTCGCTGGCCCTTTTCCGGGAAAGGATGATCGATGCTGAAAGGTGGGCAAAGGTGTGGGTGGCAGAAGGGTCTGTAAAATCGTCGGCCGGCACGTAAACGGCCTGGATCGAGGTAATCGCCCCGGTAGCAGTATTTGATATCCGCTCCTGCAGTTCAGCAATTTCCGTGGACAGGGTGGGCTGGTAGCCGACCCGGGAAGGCATTTTGCCGAGCAACCCGGAAACCTCCGAGCCGGCCTGGACAAAGCGGAAAATATTGTCGATTAAAAGCAGGACGTCCTGCCTGGCATCATCACGGAAATATTCGGCCATGGTCAGGGCCGAATGCCCGACCAGGTAGCGGGCCCCGGGGGGCTCGTTCATCTGCCCGAAGATCATCACCGTATTGTCTAAGACCCCGGCCTCCTGGATATCGCGGTAAAGCTCTTCGGCCTCGCGGGATCGTTCCCCGATACCGCAGAAGATGCTTACCCCTTCGTACTTACCTACGGTGTTATTGATCAGTTCGGTGATCAAAACCGTTTTGCCCACGCCGGCGCCGCCAAAGAGCCCGGCTTTGCCGCCCCTTTCCAGGGGCGTAAGCAGATCGATGGCCTTGATCCCGGTTTCAAATATTTCCGCCCTGGTAACCCGCTTCGATATGGGTGCGGGCGGGCGGTGGATACCCCTCATCTCAACTTTTTCAGGCGGCTCTTTTTCATCAATTACAGAACCGAACACATTGAACATGCGCCCGAGAACCTGTTTTCCAACCGGGACATCGATCATCGTTCCGGTGTCGATTACGGGATCGCCGCGCCGCAGGCCGCCCGTCGGGGAAAGGGCAATCCCACGGGCAATACCGCCGCCGTGATGGGAAACGACTTCGATCACCACTTCCCCATCCGGGCCGGCCCGGAGCTGGTTGTAGAGCGACGGCAGCTTAGCGGAGAAATGGACATCAACCACACTGCCGCGTACAGCCGCTACACTGCCCCGGTTCTTGCCGGCGTCATTTTCTCTATAAATATTTTTAGAAGCTCCACTTTGAAGTTTGCCTGCCTGGTCTTTTGCCATCTTTGATATACTCCCGCCTGTTTGTTAATCAATTAAACAACTGCTCTGGCACAGCCCATTAAGTAAAAAGGAACGGTTCCATCGTTTCCGTTTCGGCCTTAAATCATGCTATAAGTCGTTCAAAAATCCCAATGGCACCGCTAGCCGTTCAACAAGTGCGATAAGTTTAGCAGCTTATCGATTAATTTAAGTTCATCCTGGTTACTATATCTACATATTAGCTACAAAGCCCCGGATTCCTTTAAAAAACCTGTCCGGAAATTTTTAGCAGGCAAAATAAGCCAATACTTTTTTTAAAATAAATTTTTAAAAAATATAGAAAAGGTATTGACAAGCCCGGGAGGCCGTGCTATTATACTTTTACCAGGTTCCGAGAGACTGGAAGGTGAACCGGGTCCGGTTAGAAGGGAAAAACCGGTGGAAGGAAAAGGCGAAAGCCCGGACCAGAAACCGGAAACTTCCAAGAAAACCGGGCAGCTGAAAGGAACGGTAGCTGAAAGGTAAAGAAAGGGTCATACCGGACTTTACCGGGGAGGCATCGGAAAACCGCAGCGCAGGATCGAAAAGAACTGGCCGGAGGCCGCAAGAAGTTATCTGAAGAGGTAATGGAAACGGCTGCAGAAGGTCGGGGAAAAGAGATTCTGCAGGAGAACCGCAGGTCTGTTGGAACCTGGTTTTTATATGTACTTTTTTAAGGGCGGTCGAACTGGGCTATGAACTGCAGGTTG
>PUKE01000265.1 GCA_003550425.1 Nitriliruptoria bacterium | reverse complement strand
CGCCCCGGCCCCCGGGGGTGCGCGCTAGGCGCGCACCGGGTTGACCACGCATTCGAGAGGTGATGGCGAACCGCTTCCATGTTCCCGCGCGCGCCCTGCGCGCCACTGGAGTACGGTGAGAGTCGAGGGTACGGGCGGGCTGCTTGACTGCTCAGCGGCGCTCTGTGGCTCCCTAGAGGTAATGGGCCGTGCTATAAGCCCCTAAGCGCGGCACACCGTTGGCACCACGCCTCGTCTAGCTCGGGTACTGCGTCGCGTCCGTGCTCACATCGTCCTCCTGGTGGGCCTAGCGGGCATCGAGCAACCCGTTGAGGTAGTTGCGCGTCCCTGCGGGAACAATATCCGGCATCGCGAGCAACCTTTCGATGCCGTCGCGGAGACGCTTGTTCTCGGCCAGCGCCTCGTAGGTGTCCCGAACCTGCTCGCAGGCTTCCTTCGAGCTACGCAGGTCGAAACCGCTAGCCTCCCGCACGGCCTTGATGGCCAGGATGGGGGTGCCGTCGAAGTGGGCGAGGAAGGTGCCAGCGTTGACCTCGCAGACCTGGCCTATGGTCATACCGTTGTCCGCACGCAGCGGGAGGGCGTAGAGGCCCAGGGTCCGCAGCACGGTGTAGACCACCATGTCGAGGACACCGATGCTGTCGAAAGCGCGACCGTTGCTCATTCTATCTCCTTGGGTATGCAGGGAGTCTATCAAACTTGGGCGGGGTATCCTAATCAGGCACCGAACATGTGCGGACCGCGCTCACTGGTGTAGTGGGCGGCTTCGTGTGCAGTTCGGGCCTTGCGGTCAGCGCGGCCAGACGACTCCGCAGTCCGGGCAGGCCCACGAAACTGTCCGGTCTTGTGCCATGTCGTAGTGCCCGAGTATGCGCGAGAAGTGGGTCTTGCCGCCATACATGTGCCGGTGCTCTTCGGGGATGGGAGCGCCTGTCAAATCGCATCCGTTCGGGCACTTGTCCATGTTCACAACCTTTACGTCTTCGTTGGTGGACGGTGACGGACCGGGGCCGCTAGCGGCTCAGGCATTCTCATCGAACACCGTCGGCTCCTCAGCGTAGACGGCGACGAGGCAGACCTGAGCGGATGGGCGCACGTACCCAAGCGCACGGCACAGTCCTCTAACCTCTCGATATTGTAAGGTTACGCGGTATGAACTCCCACGGATGTGAGGTTCGATATGAGCTCACGGGTTCCGAGGCCGGTGGCTCGTGCGTTGACCGTCGTCGGCGAGGATGTGCGCGCGTGGAGGCTTCTTCGCCAGCTGACACTGGAGCAGGTAGCGGACCGCGCGGGCGTGTCTGCGGCGACGGTACGGCGTATCGAGCACGGTGAGGGGGCGAGCCCGAGCCGGGTGGGGTCGGCTGCATCGAAGGTATTATAACCCTCGCCGCCAGGGATGGTCACCAACGGCGAGGGAAATGGTCGGGCGGCTGGCAGGCGTCCAGCCCTGAGCGTTCCTCTCTAAGGCCCGGTGCATCGGGAGGGAGTCGAACCCCCACAGCCTAAGGCGTCTGGATTACAGCCAGGTGGACTCTCCATTGTCCAGCCGATGCGAGTTATTTAGTTCTCAGTTGCTATGTGTGTATCGTACAGGGCGGGGAGTTGACAACCACCCCCCGCCCTTTTCATACGCAGAGTAACTACTGACTACTAGGCCAGGCGCTCAGCGGTATAGGTGTTACGAATGTTGAGGTTGTAGAAACCGCCGACACTATCGGCGTTACGAAGCTGTCGGTAGACCTCGGTCGGCGCGTTGACCTTGTAGACTCCACCGTCACGGAACTTGACGATGAACCCTTCCTTGCCAAGCGAACGGACGCGGTCGATTGCGCTGCTGTTTACCTTCGGCACTGCGTTTCCTTCTCTCGATGTATGTGTATTGTATCAGAACGGGAGGTCGTGGTCAACCTCAGGAGCTAGATACGTGCGCCTGGCGCGCGCATCAATATGGTCTGCGTCCATTTCGGCGGGGGTGTCATCAAAGTCGTAGCTAATCAACCCGTCGTCAGTCCAGGGGGCAGGCATAACCTCACTGTAGTCATAGAACCATTTGCGGTGATTGTGGTCACTGTACTTAGACATCTTTGCTAGTAGCGCCTCTGGCTTATACGAAGATTCTTCCATAACTAGCTTATACTTCGGCCCCCAGAAACCACGCTTTATCTGATGTACGATACCTACGAACATAGTAACTCCGTGTCGATACTGTGATAGTACCAAATCCGAGGGGCTGGAGCAACTATCTCCCCGGATTTTTCCTACCGTAATCGGTTCCCAGATTATAGCGTACCGACGGCAGGTAAGCGCGGGGCGTGCGCAGAGCGCACGCCCCCGGGGGTGTGCGCTGTGCGCACACCCCTAACCTGAACCAATTTCCCGTGCTAGTCCAGGTTAGGTGTGCCCACCGCAAACGCAAACCGTAGGGGCTTCTGCCGTCAGTACGTCCGCCATGTCTGCGGTTTGCTCGCCTGGAGCGTGTGCGCAATCCTTCGGCTTACTAGACTTGCAGTTATCTGCGCTATGGTGGCGGTCAGTATCGCGCACCCATTGCATAATGCGATTTGCATTGTGCAGACGGATTTCGGCGGGGCAGATAGAACCCTCAATAATCCGTTCTACGATTGGATTGACTTGCATGGTTACCTCACAACTTACGAATGTCATCCAACCCGCCCGCTGACTACCACTCCTCGCCAGGCATAAAAACGTCCAGCACATCCTCGCCACGAGTCATGGCGCGGCGAGCGCCCTCGCCCATCTCGGCGCGGGTGTTGAAGTGGCGAAACATAACGAGACCGTAACGGTCAACCTTGATGGTAAACATTACAGACCCCCTAAGGTCTAGACGCTGGCCAGGAAGGCGCGCACGCCAGGGATGGCGGACCCGTTGCCCTCAAGCTCAATGGTGATATCGCGCAGGTCGCGCGCAGTGATGCGACCCGCAGCGTGCATGACACGCGCAGTCTCGATGAGGTGTGCAGTGGTCTGTTCGATGGTCATGGTGTTTCCTTCTTTGCGTTGGTGCTATTATACCTGATGGGTGTGACATGAGTCAAGATTTCGGCTGAAAGTGTGCGCCTATCGCTCAGGCAGACCCATGTCTTACCGAGAGGCTTCCTCGATGCCGCTCCCTCGCTGCCTGCTGTACCCCTATTATACGGAGGGGGTGTGACATAAAAGCCAGTTTGGTTGACCCGTGCAGATAAAGTGTGCGCACAACGCACGACGTTGGCCAAATAGGAACCATTCCTAAAACCCCCGGGGGTGTGCGCAGAGCGCACACCCGATGCACTACATCGGCTTTTCCACGGGGATACGGAAGCGCTCACGAAACTCGCGGGTGGAGTTATCGTCAAACGTCAACTTGACTCTACGGAAACCTTCGGACCGCTTGCGGTACACCTTACGGCCAGTCACTGTCTTACCAAAAGCGACATCACCAATCTGGACGTTTACAGCCTCAATGCTGCGCTCGCGAACCTTTGCCTTCTCGTATCGCATTGTCTATTTTCCTTCAGGGTACAGGACGTTTGACAGCGCCCGTGCCGCCGCCTCATCGGTGCCGATAGTCGGTGCGTAGCCTGCTTTGACGCGGATACCCGCAGCACGCAGGGCGTCTACTGCGCGGCGGAATAGTTCCTCGCGCGTCTCGTCAGTCCACGCTTCGAGGTGGAAGGCCGCGTCAATAGAAACCTCGTCGTACGCGCCATCAAGGTCGGCGCTGGAAACGAAAGTATGGGCGTTCATTCTGTATCCCTTGGCTAGTGTGGTGTTATTGTACCGTACCGGATGGGGGCTGTCGAGCCCCCGTGCGCTCAGCGCTCGTCGCACGCGCCCCGGTCGCAGAAGTCCGGGTCATCCCCGTGCGGACAGGTACCGGTGTTGTAGCTGTAGTAACCCATTTGCTTTCCTTATCTCGACTAAGTAGATACTACCATAGGGGTGTGACATCATCCTAATCCCCGCCGAAAAGTGTGCGCGCAACGCACACCCCCGGGGGCCGTGCGCCTAGCGCACGGCCGGGTGGGAAACATCTACGATAACCCCACCGAACCCGTCATGGCTCAGACCCTCGACGTTCAGGAATGCCCCGTGCGAGGTTTCTACTGCTACCTCGGCATGGGGGTCCATCTCAGCAAGGAACTTGCGTAGCTGACCGACTCTCATTGTTATACCTTATCTCACATCTCAGAGTAAGTGCCGCTGTAAGGGTTGGGGTCGTCGTCAAACGCCCCGAAGTCGTAGGCGTCCTCGTACTGCGCTTCGAGATAGGCGTCTAGGTGTGCGTCCGTGCTGTCGTCATACATGCCGGTTCCTTCGTCGTGTTCGCTAAGCTTATCAAACGGGGTGGGGGCCTGTGCCCCCACGAGCGCTTAGCGCTCGTCGCAAGCTCCCCGGTCGCAGAAGTCGGGGTCGTCTCCGTGCGGGCAGGTACCGTAACGCATGTCATATCCTTATCTCGACTAACCCTACTGTACACCAGGGGTGTGACACCAACCCCCTAATTAGCTGGGTCATGCAGGGCGGTGTGCGCAGAGCGCACACCCCCGGGGGCCGTGCGCAGAGCGCACGGCCGGGTGGAACAGTTGGGTGCCCACCAGCCCACGCAGCCGGGCCTATCGCATAGGCCGTTCATCCTGCTACCTCCCTGAACCGGGCCTGCGAACGGACCAAGGAGAATACGGCGTTATCAAGGCCGCCCCACCGACGCTGGTCATTGATGCGCGCAATTTCCATAAGCGCATCCCTAAGGTTGGTGAATGGTGTAAACGTGTAGCTCTCAGCCCCACCACGATTACCGTGAATAGTCAGTCGGTACATGTTCATTACTTACCTCCGTGGTAGGTGTTCGCATACCAATAGCACCAGTGTGCTACTAGGTTCCAGTCTACCGTATCAATCAGCACTAGGCGGAGAGTGAGCGCCGTGCGCTCACTCGTCGCAAGCGCCCCGGTCGCAGAAACCGGAGTCCTCGCCGTGACGGCAGCGGCTAGCGCGAACCACGCGCTGCCGGTACGGCATCGGGACGACACCAAACTCATTGGCCAGCGCGGACGCCTCGGCCTCACGGCCGTCCTCGAAGAAGGTTACGTCGAAGGTGAAGGGGTTACGGACTGCCAGCATTGCGTTTCCTTGTTTCTGTTTCTGTGTACCACGATTATACCTGACGGAGTACCGAGAAGTCAAGCTATAGAGGGAAATAAGTTGAATGTGTGCGCTCTGCGCACACCCCCGGGGGCCGGGTGTCGGGATTGAACCGACGACCTGCCGCTTACAAGGCGGCTGCTCTACCACTGAGCTAACCCGGCATAGTTCTTCGATTGTACCTCGCCCCTCGCCATACAGTCAAGTCTGCGATGGGTCCTCATCTAGAAAGAAGTTGTGTTCAAGGGATTCCTGATACCGATAATCACCATCGGAATGGTTCTCGGGTTCGTTGTCGTCCAAATTCTGCATTGTGATTCCTTTCTTTGAATAACTGGCACGGAATCCTGAGTTAGGTTTCCGGTCACGGTTATTCGGTCATCTTTTTCCGGTCGAATTTTCTTATCTATATATAGTAGTATATATATGTATATGTACAGAGGTGTGACGGCGAGCCAACATCCACACCCCCGCCGTTATCATGCTCCAGTCACCGACGTTCGCAGCCTCCAGTCACCGAGGTTCAGGGAACTCTGAGTGCAGCGCAAGGGGTATTGGCCGGGGATAGACACACCCCCTTGACACACACATAGTGGTTAGTGTTTACCACATGCCCCCGCCGCATACGCAGAGCCACACACAGCCTCTCTAAGATAAATGTCTAGCTGCCTATGCCATCACACCAGGATAATTATATATCCACACACAGCGGCTCTCAGTGGCTCCTCGGGTATATGTAGAGTATACCCACGAAAGCCGGGGGTCGGATACACCCACACCATAGAGCCTACATAAGTGTATCTTACACACAAGCTACTTCAACAGCTTAGTTTAGAGTAACTATAAGGCCCCTTAGAGTAGCACTGTCGTGTGTGCTGCCAACCTTAGCGTAACGATAAGGCTCGGTGCAGGACAAAACGCGGGGGGTCGAGACACACCCTACCACTTGCCTACCCCTTCACCCTACCATCCATCAACGCCCTAACCTACCATCCATCACTACAGTCACACCTTTGAAGCAATTACCTGTGCTACACACTAGGACAAGGGGTTGTAGGTGTTCCGACGAGCTTACTGTGGCCCCCGCGCAAAAAAGCGCGGGGGCGCAGCTAAAAACCAAACTCCCTCCCATTATTTCGTCGTATCCCGCGCATCAAACTCCGTGATTTTTCTAGGTCGTATCCCGCGCCTAATTACGTGGGATTTTTTTATCGTATCGCATATATGAACCGTGGGGGGTGTGCGCTCTGCGCACACCCCCTGGGGCTGTGCGCTCTGCGCACGTCAGTGTGCGCTCTGCGCACAGCCCCCAGGGGTTTTAGGAATGGATGCTGCCGAAAATTGTTCGAAATATCGCTAGATTGCCTCGCAGACCCCTCTACGACCCCGATTTCGGCACTTTAGGTTTTAGGAATGCCCCCTGGGGCTCAAGTTTGGCTCGCGAACGGTCGAACCGTTCGGTACGGTACGTCTTGCAAGGCCACCCCGACCGATAGGAACCAGGATGAACCGCCCCACCGCCACCGTCACTCACCTTCCGACCGGCCGCACCTTCACCGTCCCGGCCTTCACCTCGAAGCCGAACAACCGTCGCCGGACGGCCCTCCGCGCGGCATCGGTCGGTGAGGTGGACGGGCTGCT
>PUKE01000020.1 GCA_003550425.1 Nitriliruptoria bacterium | reverse complement strand
GCGTCCTCCGACGCGCGCGGGACCGTGGGCGCGGGTCGCGTCGGTAGGATGCGACGCCACCCGGCCGCTGGAGGAGCCCCGATGAGCGAGCTGTTCCGCCTCACCGAAGAGCACCGCACGCTGCAGGAGGTGGTGGCCAAGCTCGTGGCCGACCGCATCGAGCCGCGGGCCGCCGAGATCGACGCGAGCGCCGCGTTCCCCTGGGACGTCAAGGAGGCCCTGGCCGAGGCGGGCCTGCTCGGCCTGCACATCCCCGAGGAGTACGGGGGGTCCGGTGGCGACGCGCTCGCGTTCTGCGTGCTGGTGGAGGAGATCGCCAAGGCCTGCGCGTCCTCGTCGGTGATCCCCCTGGTCCAGAAGCTCGGCACCGTGCCCATCCTGCTGGCGGCCAGCGAGGAGCAGAAGCAGGCGTGGCTGCCGGCCCTGGCCTCCGGCGAGGAGCTGATCAGCTACTGCATCAGCGAGGCCGACGCGGGCAGCGACCCGGCCGCGATGCGCACCACGGCGGTCCGCGACGGCGATGCCTACGTCCTGGACGGCACCAAGGTCTGGATCTCGATGGCGGGACCGTCGTCCCACTACACGGTGCTGGCCAAGACCGATCCCGACGCCGGGGCCAAGGGCGTCACGGCGTTCCTGGTCCATGCCGACGACCCCGGCTTCAGCGTGGGCCGCGCCGAGGACAAGCTCGGGATCCGCGGCTCGCCGACCTGCCAGGTCCACTTCGATGGCTGCCGCATCCCCGCCGATCGCCGCATCGGCGAGGAGGGGCGCGGCTTCGCCTACGCGATGCAGGCGTTCGACCACACGCGCCTGGTGGTCGGCGCCCAGGCGGTGGGCATCGCGCAGGGCGCCATCGACGCGGCCTCCGCCTACGTGCGCGAGCGCGAGCAGTTCGGCCAGCCCGTCGCGCGCTTCCAGGGCGTGCAGTTCATGCTCGCCGACCTGATCACCGAGACCGAGGCGGCCCGCCAGCTCGTCTACGCCGCCGCGGCCAAGGCCGACCGTGGCGACCCCGACCTGACCCGCGCCAGCGCGATGAGCAAGCTCAAGGCCGGCGACGTCGCCATGCGGGTGACCACCGATGCGGTCCAGCTGTTCGGCGGGTACGGCTACACCAAGGACTACCCCGTGGAGCGCATGATGCGCGACGCCAAGATCACCCAGATCTACGAGGGCACCCAGCAGATCCAGCGCCTCGTCGTGGCCCGCCAGTCGCTGGGCAAGGTCTGATGGCGGCCCGCCCACCGGCCCGCCCACCGGCGAGCGCCCAGCCCCACCGCGACGGGACGGTGCAGCCGTGAGCGCCACCGCAGGCAAGCGCGTCCGCGACAGCGAGGTCACCTTCGCGCGGACCATGAGCAACCTCGACGCCAACATCCTGGGCAACGTCCACGGTGGCGTCATCATGCGCGAGGTCGACTCCGCCGCGGGCACGGCCGCCGCGCGCCACACCGGCGTGGTGTGCGTCACCGCCGCGATCGACGAGCTGAGCTTCCTCGAGCCCGTCCACCTCGGCGACGTGCTGATCGTCCATGCCCGCGTCAACGACGTGGGCCGCACGTCCCTGGAGTGCGGGGTGCGCGTGGAGGCCGAGCCGTGGCGTGGCGGCCCGCGGCGGCACACCACGAGCGCCTTCCTGGTGATGGTGGCGATCGACGAGCACGGCGAGCCCCAGCGCGTGCCGCCGCTGCTCACCGAGTCCGCCGAGGAGCGCCGCCGCCAGGCCCAGGCGCGGATCCGCCGCGAGGTGCGCCAGGAGCGCATCCAGCGGCTGGGCACCTACCGACCCGAGCCCGGCGCCGAGGACTGATGGCCGCGCTCCCACCAGAGGTCGCGGGGAGCGGTGACGACCGTCCCCATCCCGAGGAGCCGTCCTGGGGTCGCCGCGAGCCTGCGTGGCGGCTGCTCGGGCCGGTCGTCAGCGGTGCGGGGCGCACGCTGTTCTCGGTGCGCGCCCACGGCCTCGAGCACGTGCCCCGGCACGGGCCAGCGCTGGTGATCGCCAACCACCTCGGCCACCTCGATCCCGTCGTGCTGGTCGCGGCGCTGCACGGGATGCGCGGCCGTCGCCCGCGGTTCCTGGCGCGCGAGGAGCTGTTCGCCGACCCCTTCGTGGGCTGGTGGCTGCGTCGCGCGGGGGCGCTGCCGGTGGTGCGCGGGCGCGGCCCCGGCCCGGTGATCGACGTGGCGCGGCGGGCGTTCGACGCCGGGGAGCTGGTCGTGATGTACCCCGAGGGCCATCTCGCTCGCGGGGACCGGCTCGTGGCGCGGCCGGGCGCCGGCGCCATCGCGCTGGCCACCGGCGTGCCGGTGGTGCCCCTGGCCCTGTGGGGCATGCAGCCCCACCTGCCCGGACCGCCCCTGCGCCGACCGGCGGCCGTCGAGGTGGGCGCGCCGCTGGACGCGCGCACGCTGGGCTCGCGCGATCCGCAGTCGGTGGCCTCGGTGGTGCTCGGGCTCATTCGCGCCCGGCTGCTGCCGCGCGCCCGGGTGCGCTGTGGCTTCGCGCCCGACCACCCCGACGCCGACCCCGAGGGCGCGGTGCCGATCACCGGCTCCTCCTGGCGCGCGACCGTGGAGATCCTGCGGCGCTGGTTCTCCGGCTGACGCCTCGAGTCCGGCCTGCCGCTCGCGTCCGTCTGGCCCCTCGCGTCCGGCCTGCCCCTCGTCCGGTCCCGTCAGGCCGGGCGCACCGCCACCGCGCCGTGCTGGACGCGGCACTCCAGCGCCGCCACGCGCAGGGGGCGGCCGTCACCCTCGGCCGCATCGGTGCCCACCAGCGCAGCCGCCTGGTCGGGTCGGGCCACCAGCAGGCTCGCGCGCTCGGCGGCGGCGAGCGCGACGGGATCCTCGCCGGGCCCCTCGCCGACGAGCACGGCGGGCCCGCGGCTGGCCCAGGCCGCCAGCGGCCCGATGACCAGGCCCGCGACGGCATCGGTCGGCACGACGCTGGCCAGGCGCGCCCCGCGCGTCGTGCCAGCCGCGACGGCCGCCACGTGCGCGGCCCGCGAGACCGCGGCCTGGGTGAGCGGCTCGGCGTCGGCCCCGTCGGGGTCGACCACGGCGACGTCGCGCTCGTGCGGGCGCGGCGCGTGGCTCGCGTCGGGCATCGGCGTGACCACGGTGGTGAACGGCTCGCCGGCGGCCAGCGGTGCCTCGGGGGCGCCGAACCCGCCCGGGCCCACCACGAGCAGCGCGTCGGGGTCGGCGTCGCTGGCGGCGCTGCGGTCCTCGGCCACCACGGCGGCCTCGCCGGGCCGCGCCGGGCCCAGGCGCACCGCCACGCGCGCCCGCCACGCGCCGAGCACGGCGGCGACGCCCATCCAGTGGCGCCCGGCGTCCACCGCCAGCACGTCGCTGGGCTCGCGCTCCACGTCGTCGCGCAGCCAGCCCGCGACCTTCTCGGCCCAGGTGCGCAGCGTGGTCCAGCCCAGCTCGATGCGCTCGCCGCGCTCACGCCACGTCAGCGCCGGCTCGTCGCCCGAGGCCGCCGCGATCAGGTCGGCCAGGGGGAGGGGCTGCTCGCTCGTCTCGGCTGTGGAGTCTGCGGTCATCGCACGAGCCCTTCGCCCAGGAACCGCGCGCAAGCCTACTCGGCCGGATCGCGCCGCACCGGTAGGGGTGGAGTTGGTGGCCTGGTCGGCGCGTGTCAGACTTCGGCCGCCGCGTGCCGGCGCCGTGGCCGCGTCGCCGGCACGCCCGGCGCACCGCGGACCGCGGAGGGAGGACGGATGCGCGCGCTCATCACCGGCGCGGACGGGCAGCTCGGTCGAGCGCTCCAGGACGCGCTCGCCGACGACGACGTCGTGGCGCTGCGACGGGCCGACTGTGACGTGACCCACGAGCCCAGCGTCGTCGCCGCGGTGCTCGACCACGCGCCCGAGGTCGTGCTGCACGCCGCCGCCCTCACCGACCCCGAGGCGTGCGCCGCCGACCCTGACGCCGCTTGGCAGGTCAACGCGCTCGGCGCCTGGTGGGTCGCCCGCGCCTGCGCCCTGGCGGGCGCGCGCCTGGTCCACGTGTCCACCGCCGAGGTGTTCGACGGGTGGGCCGGTCGGCCGCTGACCGAGTTCGACCCGCCGCGCCCGCTCACCACGCTGGGGCGCACCAAGGAGGCCGGCGAGCAGCTGGTGCGCCAATCCCTGGCCGACCACTGCATCGTGCGGACCTCGTGGCTGCAGGGCGACCGCGAGCAGGGGCCGGTGGGCGCGGTGCTGCGGCAGGCCCGCGAGCACGGGACGGTCGAGGCCGACGACGACGTCAGCGGCGCGCTCACCCTCGCCGCCGACCTGGCCCCGGCGCTGCGCCAGGTCGCCGTGGCCGGCCGCGCTGGCACCTACCACCGCTCTGGCGCGGGACACGCCACGGGGGTCGAGCTCGCGCACGCCGTGCTGGCGCACGCCGGGCTCACCGCGACCGTCACCCCGCGGCCCCGCGCGGAGCTCGCCGAGCCCGCCCCGCCCTTCGCGGTGCTCGACGACCGCCTGCCCCGGCTGCTGGGGCTCCCACCGCTGCCGCACTGGCGCGACGCGGTGCGCCGTGCCCTGGAGGCCTGACGGGCCGCACCGCTGATCGCCCGGCCACCTGCGACGTCACGCCCGCCCCCGTACGCTCGCGCGCCGCCACGCGTCCTAGCCCATGCGAGCCCTGATGATGGCGCGGGGTCCGCCGAGGGGTCACGAGAGGGCCTGACGCCGTCGTCGGAGGGGATCGCGGGCACGCGACCAGCCCGCGCCCCACCACGCACACCGCACCGACCGCGCCGACCGGCGCAAGCGAGGTTGCCCACCGTGCGCCTGCTCACTGCCGCGCTGACCGCCCTGCTCGCCGCGACCGCCTTGACCGTCGCCCTCGGCGAGGAGGGCCGCGCCGACCCCTCGTGCCCGCCGCCCGACGGCGGTGACCTGCCCGACCTGCCCGAGGCCGACGCCGACGACGGCGACTGGGCCATCTCCGGGCGCGGCTGGGGCCACGGGACGGGCATGAGCCAGTACGGCGCGCTAGGCGCGGCGCTGCTGGGCTGCACCGCGCAGGAGATCCTCGAGACCTACTTCGACCCTGCGGAGGTCGACGGCATCCCTGGCGACAGCCGGCTGCCCGAGGAGGTGCGCGTCAGCCTGCTGCGCGGCGGCGAGCCCCGCTGGGAGGACGCGACCATCACCGCGCACGGCGCCGACCTGGACTGGGACGTCCCCGACCCCGCCGAGGACGCCTTCCCCGACGAGGACCTCGACGACGCGCCCACGCAGCCCCAGGGGGACGAGTGGACGCTGGAGGCCAACGACGACCTCGAGGCGGCCCTGCTGCTGCTCGACGACGACGACGAGCTCGTCTGGGCCGGCGGCGAGCCAGGCGACATCGCGCGCCTCGACCTCCAGGAGAGCGAGGACGTGGGGGCGCGGCTGGCAGAGTCCCGCGGGGCCGGTGGCCATCCCTACACCGAGGGTGCGCTGCGGTTCACCGTCGACCCCGAGGACCAGATCGACGGCGACGACGGCAACGACGACGACGGCAACGACGACGAGGACGAGCCCGACGTCCAGCCGTTCTACCCGAGCGTGGCGATCGACGAGGCGCAGGGGGTCGAGGCGCTCGACCGCTACCTCTACGGGCTGCGCGAGGTCCCCTCGAGCTGGGAGGCCGCCGCCCAGCAGGCCCAGGCCATCGCCGGCCGCGGGTTCGCCGCGCAGCGCCTGGTCGGCAACCCCGACCCCGACCGCGGGTCGGACGACCGCCGCTGCCCCGACTGCCACCTCGAGGACTCCCCTGGTGACCAGGTCTACTCGCCGCAGTCCCCGTCAGCGTGGCGCGACGCGGTGGACGCCACCGCGGGGCAGGTCGTGGTCCATGACGGGAGCATCGCCAGCACCTTCTACTCCTCCAGCCACGGCGGGCAGAGCGAGGCCTCGACCTTCGCCGCGGTCTACGGCTCGGACCTGCCCTACCTCCAGCCGGTCGACGACTCGCGGTGGGAGCAGGCGGTGGTCGAGGACAGCACCTTCGACAACCCCCGGATCGCTTGGACCCGCACGCTCACCCAGGACCAGATGACCGAGCGCCTGAACGACCTGGACGACGTCGACGTCGGCGAGGTCCGCGCGATCGACACGCCCGAGCCGCGTGGCGCCGGCGGGCGCGTCGGCGTGCCTCCTCCAGACGACGACGACGACATCGACGAGGAGCGGGAGTATGCCGGCGGCGTGGAGATCGTCGGCGAGGACGGCGAGGCGACGATCAGCGGGTGGGACTTCACCACCGCCCTGCAGCTGACGGAGCCCAGCGGGCTGCGCAGCGAGCTGTTCACCGTCGAGGCGCTCGTCGACCCCGCCGACCTGTTGCCGCGCCTGCAGGGGCCTGGCCGCGTCGAGACGGCGCTCGCGATCGCCGAGGACGGCTGGGACACCGCCGACGAGGTCCTGCTGGCCTCCGCGCGCGACTTCCCCGACGCGCTGGCGGCCACCGCGCTGGCCGTGCAGCTGGACGCCCCGCTGCTGCTCAGCGAGCCCGACGCGCTGGGCGACGACGTCGCCACGACGCTCGATGACCTCGAGCCCGAGCGCGTGACGCTGCTTGGCGGCGACGAGGCGCTGGAGCCCGCCGTCCTCGACGCGGCCGAGGACGCCGTCGCCGACGACGTCGAGGTCCGCCGACTCGCGGGCGCCGACCGCGTCGCGACCGCCACCGAGATCGCCGAGGAGTCCCACCCCGACGGCTCCGACGAGGCCACGCTCGCGCTCGCCTGGGACTTCCCCGACGCGCTGGCGGCCGGGGCGCTGGCGGCCTCGTCCGACCGGGTGCCGACCCTGCTGTCGGACGG
>PUKE01000284.1 GCA_003550425.1 Nitriliruptoria bacterium | reverse complement strand
TCGAGGTGGCGCAGCTCGTCGTCGAAGGGGATCATCACCACGAGGTCGACCCCGGTCGCCGCGAGCGTGCGCGCGCGCCGGTCGGCCCGCTGCAGCAGCGGCGGCTGGCTGCCGGGCCGCACCACCTCCATGGGATGCCGGTCGAAGGTGACGACCGCGCTGCGCACCCCCTCGGCCCGCGCGACCTGCAGCGCCCGCTCGATGATCGACCGGTGGCCCCGATGCACGCCGTCGAAGAACCCGATCGACACGACGCTGTCGGCCATCGTCACCGACGCCACGTCGGTGGCGATCGCGCCCGCCGGGGCCGACCCCGCCATCGGGTCGGCTGCGTCCTCGCCGCTCACCCGCCACCTCCGGTGTCGCCGCCGCTCGGCGCGAGCACCACGCGGGGCTGCGCCGCCGCGCCGTCGTCCTCCAGCATCGCCAGCAGTCGACCCTCGCGATCCACCGCCGCCACGGCGCCGCGATGCCCCGTGGCCGGCAGGGCCTTGCCGTGCCCCACCGCCTGCGCGGCGTCGGCGTCCAGCGCCACCGACGGGAAGTCGGCCACGGCATCCGCGGGCTCCAGCAGCGCGCGCCCCAGCTCACCGCGCTCCGCCAGCGCCTCCAGCCCCTCCAGCGGCCACGCGTCGTCGACGCTGAAGCGTCCCGACCCGAGGCGCCGCAGCCGCGACAGGTGACCACCGACCCCGAGCCGCTCGCCGATGTCGGCGGCCAGGCTGCGCACGTAGGTCCCGGCCGAGCAGGTCACCAGGAACGACGCCGTGGCCGCCGGGCCGGGCTCGAAGTCCTCGACGACGAGGTCATGGACGGTGACCTCGCGCGCCTCGCGGTCGACCTCCTCGCCGCGGCGGGCGCGCTCGTGGAGGCGCTCGCCGCCCACGCGGACCGCCGAGACCATCGGCGGCACCTGCGCGATGGTGCCCACCAGGGCCTTGGCCGCCTCGCACAGGCGCTCCTCGGTGATCTCGCTGGCGTCGACCTCCTCGAGCACCTCCCCGCTGGCATCCAGCGTGTCGGTGCGAGAGCCCAGCACCAGCTCCGCCTCGTAGGTCTTGCGCGAGGCCTGCAGGTAGGGCACCAGCCGCGTGGAGCGGCCCACCGCCACGATCAGGAGCCCCGTGGCGTCGGGATCGAGCGTGCCGGCGTGGCCGACCTTGCGCCGACGCTTGCCGCGCCGGGGGCCACCGACGAGGCGCCGCACGCGTGCGACCACGTCATGGGAGGTCATCCCCGCCGGCTTGTCCACGCACAGCACGCCCTCCACGCTCACCTCCGGGCTGCCGGGGCCGCCTCGGGGACCGGGGCGCGCGCGGCCGCCACGGCCTGGGCGATGCGCTCCACCACGTCGTCGAGGTCAGCGGTCACCGAGAAGCCGGCCGCCTGGTCGTGGCCGCCGCCGCCGAGCGCCGCGGCCATCGAGCGCACCTCGACCCCGCTGATGCTGCGCAGGCTGCCCTTCAGCTCCCCGGAGCGGCGGCGCTTGAGCAGCAGCGCGCACTCGGCCTCCGAGACCGTGCGCAGGTGGTCGACCAGCCCGTCGGTCTCGCCGAAGGCCAGGCCGGCCTCGTCGAGCTGCGCCTCGTCGACCACCGACCACACCAGCCCCCGCGGGTCCAGGCGCGCCTCGGCCAGGACCGCGCCGAGCAGCCGCAGCTCGGCGAAGCGCTGCTCGGCGAACAGCAGCCGCGTGAGCCCCACGACGTCGACCCCGGCCGCGACCAGCTCCGCGCCGAGCTCCAGCGCCGCGGGCGTCGTCGAGCCGTGACCGAAGCGACCGGTGTCGGTCACCAGCCCCGCGTAGAGGTTGGTGGCCACCGCGCCGTCCAGGCGCACCCCCATCCGGCGGACCAGCTCGGCCACCAGCTCGGCGGTGGCCGCCGCCTCGGGGTCGACCAGGCGCACGTCGCCCGGCGCGCCGCCATCACGGTGGTGGTCGATCCAGATCACCTGTGCGGCCTGGTCCACCAGCCAGGACAGCCCGCCCAGGCGGTCGGGACCCGAGCAGTCGACCACGACCAGCGTGGCGGGGACGCGCAGGCTCGCCGGGTCGGCGACCTGCGCGGCGCCCGGGAGCTGCCCCAGCCGACGCGGCAGCCGCGCGGCCTCGCCGTCGGGGGAGCCGACCACCACCTGCGGGGACGCGCGTCGCGCCCGCCGCAGCGCCTCGGCCAGCGCGAGCCCGCTGCCCAGCGTGTCCGCGTCGGGGTCCATGTGGCAGGCGACGACCATCGGGTCCCCGCGCAGCGCCGCGGTCGCGCGCTCCCACTCAGGCGTCGTGATCGTCATCGGGTCGTGCCTGCTCGATCAGCTCGTCGATGCGGCGCCCCTGCGCCGGGACCGGATCCTCGACGAAGTGTAGGGCCGGCGTGCGGCGCAGCCGCACCTCGCTGGCCAGGACCCGCTGCAGCCGCGACGCCGCGCTCGCCAGGCCCTGCGCCGTGGCCTCGCGCGTCTCCGCGTCGTCGGGCAGGACCGTGTAGTACACCTCCGCCGCCGACAGGTCCGGGCGCGTGCGCACGTCGGTCACCGTGATCATCCCGAGTCGGGGGTCCTTGAGGTCCGCCACGTGCTCGGCCAGGACCGACCGCACCGACTGGTTCACCCTGCGCATCCGCTGGCTCATGATCGATGCCCTACCGCTCGCTGCCCACGACCTCGACCGTCACGCCGACGATCTCCAGGCGCGGGTCCCGTGCCAGGCGCTGCTCGACCTGCTGGGCGACCTTGCGCGCTCCCGCCTCTGAGGAGGCGGCCACGGCGACGCCGAGCGCCGCGCGCTGCCACAGGTCGTGGTGGTCGACCTCGGCCACCGACACGTTCAGCTCCCGGCGCAGGTCGGCCATCGCGCGCTTGACCACCCCGCGCTTCTCCTTCAGCGACTGCGACGCCGGCACGTGCACGTCGAGGTCGACCAGCGCCGCCAGCACCTCGCCTCCTCCTTCTCGCCGTCGGGGGCCCCGTCCCGCTCGCACCGGTCGCGCCGGTCGCGCGCGGGCTCGCCCGCGTGCGCGCCTGCCGCGTGACGCGGGCACGCTGGCGCACGCCCACGGCGGGGGCACCGGCACCGGCCGGGCGCGACCGCGCGGTCGCGCCCGGCCGGGCTGGCTAGACCGGGGCGACCTCGCGGCGCTCGTAGACCTCGATCTCGTCGCCGACCTTGACGTCGTTGAACTTCTCGAGCCCCAGGCCGCACTCGTAGTTGGTGGCGACCTCGGTCGCGTCGTCCTTGAAGCGCTTGAGCGAGCCGACCTTGTCCTCGGCCACCACGACGCCGTCGCGCACCACCCGGGCCAGGGCGTTGCGTCGCACCGAGCCCTCGGTGACCAGGCAGCCGGCGACCATGCCGACCCTGGGCACCCGGAAGGTCTCGCGCACCTCGGCGCGCCCCAGCACGTGCTCCTCGATCTCGGGCGCGAGCATGCCCTTGACGGCACGCTCGACGTCCTCGACCGCCTGGTAGATCACCGAGTACTGCCGCAGGTCGACGCCGCTGTTGGCGATCGCCTGGCGGGCGTTGGCCTCGGGGCGCACGTTGAAGCCGATGATGATCGCCCCAGAGGCCTCGGCGAGGCTCACGTCGTTCTCGGTGATGGCGCCGACGCCCTTGTGGACGATCCGGATCTTGACCTCGTCGGGCAGGTCGAGCTTGTTCATCGCGTCCGCGACGGCCTCGACCGACCCGGCGACGTCGCCCTTGACGATCAGGTTCAGCGTCGCCTGCTGGCCCTCGGCGATGGCGCCGGAGAGGTCCTCCAGCGACATGGCCGGCCGCTGCTCGGCGAGCTGGCGACGCCGCTCGCGGGCCTGGCGCTTCTCGGCGATGTCGCGCGCGTGGCGCTCGCTCTCGACCACCCGGAACTCGTCGCCAGCGTCGGGGACCTCGTCGAGCCCGAGGATCTGCACCGGCTCAGAGGGCCCGGCCTCCTTCTCGGACTCGCCGAGCGCGGAGAACATCGCCCGGATGCGCCCATGCGCGGTGCCGGCGACCAGGGCGTCGCCCACGCGCAGGGTGCCCGACTGCACCAGCACCGTGGCGGTGGGGCCACGGCCCCGGTCGAGGTGGGCCTCGATCACCGCGCCGCGCGCCTCGCGGTCGGGGTTCGCCCCGAGCTCCATGACGTCGGCCTGGAGCAGGATCATCTCCAGCAGGTCGTCCAGGCCGTCGCGGGTGATCGCGGAGACGTCGACCATCGTGGTCTGGCCACCGAACTCCTCGGCGACGAGGTCGTGCTCGGTGAGCTGGGTGCGGACCCGGTTGGGGTCGGCGCCCTCGCGGTCGATCTTGTTGACCGCGACGACGATCGGCACGCCCGCGGCCTTCGCGTGGTTGAGGGCCTCCACCGTCTGGGGCATCACGCCGTCGTCGGCGGCGACCACGAGGATCGCCACGTCGGTCACCGACGCGCCGCGGGCGCGCATCTGGGTGAACGCCTCGTGGCCCGGGGTGTCGATGAAGGTGATCTGGCGATCGTTCTTCGTGACCTGGTAGGCGCCGATGTGCTGGGTGATGCCGCCGTGCTCGCCGGAGGCGACGTCGGCCTGGCGGATCGCGTCCAGCAGCTTGGTCTTGCCGTGGTCGACGTGGCCCATGACGGTGACGACCGGCGCCCGGGGGCGCAGCGACTCCGGCGGGTCCTCGTCCTCGGCGCCGAACTCGAGCTCCTCTTCGCTGACGAAGCTGACCTCGGCGCCCATCTCGGCGGCCACGAGCTCGACGAGGTCCTCCGACAGCGACTGGGTGACCGTGACCATCTCGCCCATCCCGAACAGGACGCGGACGATGTCGGTCGGGTTCACGCCGAGCTTGCCGGCCAGCTCGCTGACGGTGATGCCGGGGGTCACCTCGACGGGCCCCTCGACCTGGGCCTGCACCGGGCCCGCGGGCTGCTTGCGACCGCGGCGGCTCTTGGCCTGCTCCTCGAACTGCTCGGCCAGCGTGGGCTCGCGCTTCTTCTTGCCCTTCTTCTTGCGACGACCCGGGCCGGCCGGCCGCTCGGGGGCACCGGCGCCGCCGGGGCGCTCGCCGGAGGGCGCGGGGCGCTGGTCGCCGGGACCGCGACCCTGGCTCGGCTTGCCCTTGGCCGCGGGCTGCTCGGTGCTGCGACCGCCCTCCTCCTTGGCCGGGGCGGGCCGCACGGGCGGCGGGATCTTGCGGCGACCCGACCCCTCGCGGGGCAGGTCGGGCTCGACGCGTCGCTTGGGCTGCACCGGCGCGCCCGACGCGGTCGGGCTGCTCGGCGGGCGGATCGGCTGGCCCGGCCGCGGTGGCGTGCCCGGTCGTGGCACGCCCGGCGTGCCCTGCTCCTCGCCGCCCTCGCGCGGCTGCTCGCGCGCCGCCGGCTGGCGGGGCTGCTGGGGCTGGGAGGGCTGCTGGGGCTGGGAGGGCTGCGCCTGCTGCTCACCAGCGGGCTCGCCAGCGGGCTGATCCTCGGGCGCGGGGCGCACCAGGCCCTTCTGGGCCATCTCGGACGCGCTCGGGCGCGCCGAGGCGGGGTCACCGCGCGACTCGGTCGGCTGCTCCTGGCGCGCCGCCGGCTGCTGGGGCTGCGCCGGCTGCTGGGGCTGCGCTGGCTCCTGGCGCGCCGGCTCCTGGCGCGCTGCCGGCTGCTGGGGCTGCGCCGGCTGCTGGGGCTGCGCCGGCGCGCCCTGCGCGGTGCCGCCAGAGGGGGCGGCCTGCGGGGACTCGCCGCCCACGCTCACGCCTCCCGACTGGCTGTGGTCGGGGCGGAAGGGCTTGGCGGCCGGGCGCAGTCGAGCAGGCCGGTCGGGCTGCTCGGCCTGGCCCTCCTCGCGCGCCGCGGGCTGGGCCGGCTGCTGCTCCTGCTGCTCCTGCTGCTCCTGCTGCTTGCGCAGGTGCGGCGGCAGGATGCGCCGAGCCTTGGCCTCGGTCGGCGGGGTCTTGATGGCCTCGAGGTCATACTCCTCCGCCTCCCGACGCGCCCGCTCCTCGGCTTGGCGCTGGCGCTCTGCCCGGCTGCGACCCAGGCTCTCCCGGAACTCCGTCGCATCGGCATCGGTGACGGTCGACGAGTGCGACCGCGCCTCGATGCCGAGCTCCTCCAAGCGACGGATGACCTCCTTGTTGGGGAGGCCGGTCTCGCGTGCGAGCTCGTAGACCCGAACCTTGCTCACCTGCTCACACTCCTGGACGCGTTGGCGTGGTCTGCGGTCCTGCCGCCGGCGGCGGCGATCTGGTCGCGCAACGCCTCACCGTCCAGAGTGACCCTCCGCGGCCCGAGCCGCAGCGCGCGGCGCAGCGCGCGCCCCTCGCGCGCCACCGCGGCCTCCGCGCAGGCTCGGTCGGGGCAGCACCAGGCGCCGCGCCCGGGCAGCCGCGCCGCGAGGTCCGCGCGCACGTGGCCGTCGGCGACGGCCAGGCGCACGAGCTCGGCGCGCGGGCGCCGGGTGCGGCAGCCCACGCAGCGGCGGACGGGGACGTGGCGCGTGGCGATCGGTCACTCCTGGACGGGGTCGGCGGGGCGCTCCTCTGCGGGGTCCTCGGCCTCGGCGACCGCCTCGTCGGGCAGGGTGGGCGCGGCCGGGCCCACCGGGGCGGTCGGGGCACGCTCGTCGGGGCCGCTGTCCTGGGGGGTCGCCGTGGCCGCGGGGTCGATCTCGACGGGCACCTCGACATCGCCGATCGGGTTGCCGTGCTCGTCGACCTCGCCGCGCTCGAAGGCGGCCTGCAGCGCCGCCTGCTCCTCGGCGAACTGCGTCTGGCTGCGGATGTCCACCCGCCAGCCGGTGAGGCGGGCGGCCAGCCGGGCGTTCTGACCGTCGCGCCCGATCGCCAGCGACAGCTGGTAGTCGGGCACCACGACCAGCGCCAGGCCCTCGTCATCGTAGAGGTAGACCTCGTCGACCTTGGCGGGGCTGAGCGCGTTGGCGACGAGCTGGGCGGGCTCGTCGGACCAGGTGATGATGTCGATCTTCTCCTGGTTGAGCTCGTCGACGATCGCGCTCACGCGCATGCCGCGGCTGCCGACGCAGGCGCCGACCGGGTCCACGGCCGGGTCGGTCGAGTCCACCGCGATCTTGGTCCGGTGGCCTGGCTCGCGCGCGATGCCCTTGATCTGGACGGTGCCGTCGTCGATCTCGGGCACCTCCATGCGGAACAGCTCGTGGACGAGGTTGGGGTGGGTGCGGCTCGCGATGATCTGCGGGCCCTTGTAGGAGCGGCGCACCTCGGTGATGTAGGCCCGCAGGCGCGTGCCGTGCTGATAGCGCTCGTTGGGGACCTGCTCGCCCACCGGCAGCACCGCCTCGGCGTTGCCGAGGTCGAGCACCGTGACCCGATTGTCGTGCACCTGCAGCGTGCCGGTGACGAGATCGCCCTCGCGGCCGGAGTACTCGCCGTAGGTC
This sequence comes from Nitriliruptoria bacterium, assembly GCA_003550425.1. Taxonomy (GTDB): domain Bacteria; phylum Actinomycetota; class Nitriliruptoria; order Euzebyales; family Egibacteraceae; genus PUKE01. The sequence continues at coordinate 17,670 of PUKE01000284.1, read as the reverse complement.
ATCTCGCGCTCGGCCTCGCGCAGGCGCTGCATGAGCACCTGCTTGGCGGTCTGGGCGACGATCCGGCCAAAGTCCCGCGGGTTGTCCACCCACTCGTTCAGGACGGTGCCGTCCTCGTCGACCTCCTGGGCCAGGACGGTGACGTCGCCGGTGTCCCGGTCGATGACGACGCGCGCGTCCTCCACGTCGTGGTTCTGGCGCTTGTAGGCGCTGGCGAGCGCGCCCTCCAGGGCATCCACGATCGTGTCGAACTCGATGCCCTTCTCACGCTCGATGCCGCGCAGCGACTCGATGTCGATCGGCTTCATGGCCTCACCAGCTCCTCTCGGTGCCTCGCGCGGATCACCAGGGCAGCGTCTGGGTCGCCTTGACGACCTCGTCGTAGGGCACGCGCACGCTGGTGCCCTCGACCTCGAGCTCCACGGCCTCGTCGTCGGCCGCGCGGACCACGCCGGTGAGGTGCACCGGAGGCTGGTCCTGGCGCGCACGCTGGACCAGGACCTCGCGACCGCGGATGCGGTCGAACGCTGCGCGGTCGCGCAGGGCGCGCCCGGTCCCCGGTGAGGTGACCTCCAGCTGATAGCTGCTGGCGAAGGGATCGGCGTCGGCGTCGTCGAGCTCGCGGGACAGCTCCTCGCTCACCCGCTGGCAGCTCTGCAGGTCGACGCCGCCGGTGCGGTCGACGATGACGCGCACCAGGCGCTGCTTGCCGCCGCCCTTGACCTCGACGTCCACGAGGTCCAGGCCCACGCGCTGGGCGATGGGCGCCGCCAGCGCGCGGATCGCACCGGCCTCGTCGCGGGCCATCGGTCACCTCCTCCCCACACCTCGTCGGCGTACCAAAAAAGTGGGCGTGCCCGCCCACTCGCGCCTGGTGCCGGTTCGGTTCGGTGGCCGGTCGGCTCGTCGGCCGCGCCGTGCGGGGCCCTGCGGTGGGCCGTCGCCGACGGCATGCCGGCGGCGCTCCCGGTCCCCCGCTCCGGCCTGTGCTCCTGTCGCGGCACGCTGGTCGGGTGTCGCGGTTCGTCGCGGCACGCTGGTTCCGTCCCGGCTGTGCCGGACACCTCGACGATAGCAGGTGCCCCCTCGAGCGACAAGGCGCCGTGCGGCGCGGGACGACCGGTGGAGTCCCGCTCTCAGCCGCGCGACGCGCCGTCGCGCTCGGCCAGCACCGCGAGCAGCGCGGGGTGCAGCCCGGGCGCGGCGGCCACGATGGTCTCCGTCGGCCCGGTGGCGGCCGCGCCGCGTGCGGTGGTGACCGTGGCGCCGGCCTCGGCCGCCAGCAGCGCGCCGGCGGCGAGGTCCCAGCGCCCCGAGCCGGTGGTCAGGAACGCATCGGCGCGACCAGCGGCGACGTCGACGAGGTCGGCCGCACCGGACCCGGTGACGCGCAGCGACAGCACCTGGCCGGCCAGCGCGGCGGCGACCTCCTGGTCGGGGCGGCCACGGGTCAGGGCGCCCAGCGCCACGAGCGCGTCGGGGAGCGCGGTGGTGGTGCCACAGCGCAGCGGCGTCCCGTCCTGGGTGGCGCCCCCGCCGAGGACGGCCTCGCAGAGCGCCCCGGTGCGCGGCAGGTGGATGGCGGCGGCGGCCACACGGTCCTGGGCGTCGCAGAAGGCGATCGACACCGCCCAGCGGTCCCGTCCCTTCAGGAAGTTGGTGGTCCCGTCGAGCGGGTCGACGTACCAGCGACGGCGGCCGCGCACCGACGCCTCGGCGACCTCCTCGCCCTCCTCGCCCACGACCACGTCGCCCGGGAAGCGCGCGGCCAGGCGCGCCCGGATGAGGTCCTCGGCGTCGCGGTCGGCCGCGCTGACCGGGTCGTGCCCGTCCTTCCACTCGGTCGCCACGCCCCGCGCGAAGTGGGCGCGCAGCAGCGCGCCGGTCTCGCGGGCGATCGCCACCGCGGCGTCGCGCTCGCGAGCCGGCTCGGCGGCCGCCGGCCCGCTGGCGTCGCCCGCGCCCATGGTCAGGCCACGACCGAGGGCGAGCCCTCGCCGCGCTCGGCCCGGATCTCGTCGGCGACCTCGCGCGCGTAGGCGACGATCGCGTCGACGATCTCCTCCTCGGGCACGGTGTAGAGCACCTCGCCGCGGCGGATGATCTGGCCCTTGCCCTTGCCGGCGGCCACGCCGAGGTCGGCCTCGCGCGCCTCGCCGGGACCGTTGACGATGCAGCCCATCACCGCCACCCGCAGGGGCACGTCGACCCCCTCGAGGCCCTGCTGGACCTGCTCGGCCAGCGAGTAGACGTCGACCTCGGCCCGAGCGCACGAGGGGCAGCTGACCACGTCCAGGCCGCGCTCGCGCAGGTGCAGCGCCTCGAGGATGCCGATGCCCGCCTTGACCTCCTCGACCGGGTCGGCCGACAGCGACACGCGGATCGTGTCGCCGATGCCCTCGGCGAGCAGCGCGCCGATCCCCACCGCGCTCTTGATGCTGCCCGTGCCGGCCGGGCCGGCCTCGGTGACCCCCAGGTGCAGCGGATAGTCACAGGCCTGCGACAGCAGGCGATAGGTCTGGATCATCACCCAGGGGTCGGAGTGCTTCACCGAGATCTTGATGTCGCCGAAGCCCACGTCCTCGAGCAGCCGCGCCTCGTCGAGCGCGGACTCGACGAGCGCCTCTGGGGTCACCCCGCCGTGCTTGTCGAGCAGGCGCTGCTCCAGCGAGCCGCCATTGACCCCGATGCGGATCGGGATGCCGGCCTCCTTGGCGGCGTCGCCGATGACCTTGACCTTGGAGTGGTCGCCGTTCTTGTGGATGTTGCCGGGGTTGATGCGGATCCCGGCGCCGCCGGCCTCGATGGCCGCGATCGCGTACTTCCACTGGAAGTGGATGTCCACGATGACGGGGACGGTGGAGCGCTGGGCGATCTCGGCGAGGACGTCAGCGTCGCGCTGGCGGGGACAGGCGATGCGCACCAGGTCCACGCCGGCGGCGTTGAGCTCGGCGATCTGCTGCAGCGTCGCGTTCACGTCGTAGGTCGGCGTGGTCGTCATCGACTGCACGCTGACCGGCGCGCCGCCGCCGACCGGCACCGGGCCCACGTCCAGGCGCCGCGTCTGTCGGCGGGCCGGTGGGCGGTGGTGGGGCGGCGTGCCGTCCTCGGCGGGGGTGACGTGCAGGGGGAGTTCGGTGGCCAACGCTGGCTCCGGTCACACGTAGCGGGCGCGGATGGACCACGGTCAATGATGCCCGGGTGCGGGTGCCGCGCAACGTCGCGCCGGCACGGGCCGGGGGACGCCGGGGCCCGCCGCGCCCCCGGGGCGCCCCGAGTCAGCCCACGATCGGCTGGACGATGTCGGCCACGATCAGCGTCCCGGCCAGGACGAGGACCAGCACGAGCACCGCCGCGGTCAGGGGCCACAGCCGGGCCGGGTCGATGTAGGACTCGCGGGACTGCGGGCGCAGGCGCGCGCGCACTCCCTCGGCGAGCGTCACCGCCAGGTGGCCACCGTCGAAGGGCGTCAGGGGCAGCAGGTTGAGGATCGCCAGGGCCAGGTTGAGCTGGCCGAGCAGCAGCAGCATCTGGCCGGCGGCGCCCTCGCCGATCCCCAGCGCGAACACCTGCCCGGCGCCCACGATGCTGACCGGCCCCTCGACGGCCTCCGGCGACTCCGGCGCGGTGAAGCGCGCCTCCCAGTAGCCGGGGTCGAACAGGCTGCCCAGGGCGCTGAACAGCAGCCCCGTCTGCGAGGGCAGGGAGTAGGGGCCGGCGAAGGTCTGTGCCAGGGCCTCGCCGGCCGAGTGGTCCACGGTGTGCACGTCGGCGGGCGCCACGCCCAGGGGCGGGCCCTCCCAGGCCTCGACGGTGGCGGTGCGCTCCTGCCCGTCGCGCTCATAGGTGACCGCGACCTCGCCGCCGGCGTCCTGGGGCAGCGTGCCCTCGAGGTCCTGGAACACCTCGATCGACTGGCCCTCCACCGCCGTGATGCGGTCGCCGTCGGCCAGGCCCGCGGCCGCGGCCTGGCTGTCCTCCTGGACCACGACCTCGCTGGTGCCCACCGGCTCGAAGTCCCCGGTCATGGCGGGCAGCTCGGCGACGGCCAGCGCCCCCCACGTGAACAGCACGGCCAGCACGAGGTTGGTGGCGGGGCCAGCGAAGATCGTGGCGAAGCGATGGTGGCGCGGCGCCCGGAAGTACAGGCGCTCCTCGGGCACGCCCTCTGGTCGATCGTCGGGGGTCATCCCGCTGATGCGCACGAAGCCGCCCAGCGGCAGCAGCTTGAGGCCGTACTCGGTCTCGCCGCGGGTGGTCGACCACACGGTGGGGCCGAAGCCCACGAAGAACTGTCGCGCATGGATGCCGTAGCGGCGCGCGACGAGGAAGTGCCCGAGCTCGTGGATCGTGATGCACAGCAGCAGCACCACGATGAACAGGACGATGGCGATCACTGGCGGGCTCCTGATCGCGGGTTGCCACCGGACGGCGCCGCGGCGCGGTGTCGGGCGATCTCCTCGCGGGCCACGACGCGGGCCTCCTCCTCGGCGGCGAGCACGGTGGCCAGGTCGCTGGCCGCGCCGGGCTCGACGCGCTCCAGCGTACGCGCGACCACGTCGGTGATGCCGAGGAAGGGCAGGTCCTCGCCGAGGAAGGCCGTGACGGCCTCCTCGTTGGCGGCGTTGAAGGCGCCTGGCGCGGTGCCGCCGGCGCGCCCGGCCTGGCGCGCGAGCTCGACCATCGGGAAGGTGGTCGCGTCGACCGGCTCGAAGGCGAGCTCGCCGGCGCGGGTCCAGTCCAGTCGCGCGGGGGCCGGGGCCAGGCGCTCGGGCCACACGAGGCCGAGCTGGATCGGCAGCGCCATGTCGGGCGGGCTCAGCTCGGCGAGCGTGGCGCCGTCGACCAGCTCGACCATCCCGTGCACCACCGACTGGGGGTGGACCACCACGTCGATGCGCTCGTAGGGCACGTCGAACAGCAGGTGCGCCTCGATGACCTCCAGGCCCTTGTTGGCAAGGGTCGCCGAGCTGACGGTGATGACCGAGCCCATCGACCAGGTCGGGTGGGCCAGCGCGTCGGCGACGGTCACCTCGGCGAGGTCGGCGCGCGTGCGGCCGCGGAACGGGCCGCCGCTGGCGGTCAGCAGGACGCGCGCGACGTCGGCGGGGTCGTGCCCGGCGAGCAGCTGCGCCAGGGCCGAGTGCTCGCTGTCGACCGGCACCAGCCGCTGCCGGCCGTCCGCTCGCGCGGCGTCGCGGGCCGCGGCGCGGACCAGCTCGCCCCCCACGATCAGCGACTCCTTGTTGGCCAGCGCCAGCACGCTGCCGGCCGCCAGCGCGTCGAGGGTGGGGCGCAGGCCGCGCGAGCCGACCATCCCGTTGACGACCACGTCGGCGCCGCTGGCCGCCACGGCGCGCACCGCCTCGGCGCCGGCCTCCACCCGGCAGCCGGTGCCCACCAGCGCCTCGCGGGCCTCGCGGGCGGCGTCGGGGTCGGCCAGCGCCAGCAGCTCGGCCCCCGTGGCGCGCACCTGCTCCGCCGCCCGCTCCCCGCGGGTGCCGGCCGCCAGGGCGGTCACCGCGAAGCGCTCGGGGTGGGCGGCGCAGACCTGCAGCGTCTGCTCGCCGATGGAGCCGGTGCTGCCCAGCACCGCCACGCGACGACGCCCGCTCATGGCTTGGCCTCCAGCTGGATGGGCCACCGCTCCCAGGCCTGCTGCGCGGCGGGCAGCAGGCGCCCGCTGCCCAGCCGCTGCTCGGCGTAGAGCTGGCCGCAGGGCGCGTCGATGTCGCCGCCGCGGTTGCGCCGCACCGTGGCGGGGAGCCCGGCCTGCTGCAGGACCGCGGCGAACTCCTGCTGCTGGCGCAGCGGCGGCGCGTGCCAGGGCACCGCGGGGGTGGGGTTCATGGGGATGAGGTTGACGTGGGCGACCCGAGGCGCATCGCGTCGGGTCAGCAGGCGCGCGAGCCGCTGCGCGTGGGCGCGCTCGGCATTGACCCCGTCGATCAGGATGTACTCGAAGGTGAGGCGTCGGCCCGTGGCCTCCTGGTGCTCGCGGCAGGCCTGCAGCAGCGCGTCGAGGCCGAACTGCCGGTTGACCGGGACGAGGTCGTCGCGCAGCGCGTCGTCGGGGGCGTGCAGGCTGACCGCCAGGGTGATCGGCAGCCCGAGATCGGTGAGGCGCGCGATGCCGGGCACCAGGCCGACGGTGGACACCGTGATGCTGCGCGCCGACAGCCCGAGCCCGCGCTCGCCGTCGTGGAGCCAGCGGATCGCCTCGACCGTCGCGTCGGCGTTGGCCAGCGGCTCCCCCATCCCCATGAAGACCACGTTGGTGACGTGGTCGGGGACGCCGGGGACATCGATCGTGCCGTCGGCCAGGCGCCGCTGGAGCGCCGTCACCTGCCGCACGATCTCCCCCACCCGCAGCTGGCGACGGAAGCCCGCCTGGCCGGTGGCGCAGAAGGGGCAGCCGAGCGCGCAGCCGGCCTGGGTCGACACGCACACGGTGGCGCGGCCGGCGCGCTCGTCGGTGCGCGGGTAGCACATCAGCACCGCCTCGATCGCCTCGGCCGGCGGGGCGGGCGAGCCCGGCTCGTCTGGCGCGCCGGCCTCTGCGTCGCGGCGACCGCCGAGCTCCAGCAGCAGCTTGTGGGTGCGTCCCTCGTCGGCGACGCGATGCGCCAGCGTGCGCGCCGGCGGGTCGAGGCGCGCGGCGAGGCGCTCGCGCAGCCCCGCGGGGAGGTCGGTCATCTCGGCGGGATCGTCCACGCCACGCTGCAGCCAGCCGCGCAGCTGCCGCACGCGGTAGGCCGGCTCTCCCTCGAGGAGGTCGGCGAGCTGCGCGTCGTCGCAGGCATGGGGGTCGACGCTCATGCGGCCATGATGCCGCGGCACCGCGCGGCTCATGCCTCGATCAGGCCCCGAGCGCGACCAAGGCCAGGTGGGCTGCGGGCAGGGCGAACACGATCGCGTCCACCCGATCCATCACCCCGCCGTGGCCGGGGATGAGCGTGCCGAGGTCCTTCACGCCGAGGTCGCGCTTGACCAGCGACTCGGTGAGGTCGCCGATGGTGGCGGCCACCACGACGGCGGCGGCGACGGCGAGCGCGGTCCCCGGGGCGAGCAGCGGGGTGGCGAGCCCGACCACGCCCGCGACGACCAGCGCGAGCGCCAGCCCGCCCGCGAGGCCCTCCCAGGTCTTGCCGGGGCTGACGGTGGGCGCCAGCTTGCGACGGCCGATCAGCACCCCGAGGCCCCAGGCCCCGGTGTCGTTGGCCACGGCGAGGGCCACGGTGAGCACGAGCAGCCACTCGCCGGCCTCGCGGGCCAACAGCAGCCCGGCGAAGGCGGCCAGCAGCGGCACCCAGCACGCCATGAGCGCGCTCGCAGCGAAGTCGAGGCCGAGGGGGCGGCGCTCGCGTCCCGCGCGGCGGCGCGCCAGGTCGACGACCACGCCGTGGACCACCGAGCCGGCCACGGCGAGCACGAGCCCCAGCCCGATGCCGGCCGGCCCGAGCAGGTAGCCACCGAACAGCATGGCCACGGCGGCCACCGCGATGACGGCGGTGGCAGGGTGCAGGCCGCGCGGCCGCAGCGCCCGGCGCAGCTCGAGCAGCGCGAGCACCACGAGCACCGCGATGAGCGCGAGCACCGCGAGCGGCATCCACAGCAGCGTGCCGAGGAACGCCCCGGCCAGCGCCACCCCCGAGGCGATGGCCTTGGGCAGGTCACGGCCGCCGCGGTGGCGTCGGGAGGGGGTGGCCTCGGCCGCGTCGGGCCCTCGAGCCGCGTCCCCGGACCCCGCGGGGGAGTCGCCGGGGGCCGTCACACCTCCAGCAGCTCCTGCTCCTTGTTGGACAGGAGCTCGTCGATCTGGCCGACATGGTCGTCGGTGAGGCTCTGCAGCCGCCCCTCGGCACGACGGGCCTCGTCCTCGCTGGCCTCGCCGCGGTCGGCGAGGCCCTCGAGCTCCTGCTTGGCCTGACGGCGGATGTTGCGCACCGAGACCCGGCCCTCCTCGGCCTTCTCGCGCGCATGGCGCACGTACTCCTTGCGGCGCTCCTCGGTCAGCTCGGGGAACACCACGCGGATGACCTGGCCATCGTTGTTGGGGTTCAGGCCGAGGTCCGAGGCCGTGATCGCGCGCTCGATCTCCTTCATGGCGCCGTGGTCGAAGGGGCTGATGACCAGCATGCGCGCCTCCGGCACGCTGATGCCGGCGAGCTGCTGGAGCGGGACCTTGGTGCCGTAGTACTCGACGGGCAGGTCCTCGAGCAGCTGCGGGTTCGCACGCCCGGTGCGGATCTTGCCGAACTCCTCTCGGGTGTAGGAGACGGCGCTCCTCATCTTCCTCTTCGCGTCGTTCAGGATCGCGTCGACATCGCTCACCGGGTCGCCTCCGTCTCGGCGTCGTCGTCGGTGCTCGCGGGGTGGACCAGCGTGCCGATCGGCTCGCCCTGGACCACGCGGCGGATGTTGCCCTCCTCCAGCAGCTGGAAGACGATGATCGGCAGGTCGTTGACCATGCACAGCGAGATCGCCGTCTCGTCCATGACCCCCAGGCCCCGCTGCAGGGCGTCGAGGAAGGTCAGGGAGGTGAACCGCGAGGCGTCGGGGTGGGTGCGGGGGTCGGCGTCGTAGACGCCATCCACGCGCGTGGCCTTGAGGATGGCCTGGGCCCCGACCTCCAGGGCGCGCTGGGCGGCCGCGGTGTCGGTGGTGAAGTAGGGCGCGCCGAGGCCGGCGGCGAAGATCACGAGCCGCCCCTTCTCGAGGTGGCGGATCGCGCGCCGCCGGATGTAGGGCTCGGCGAGCTCCTGCATGGCCACCGCGCTCTGCACGCGCGTCTCGAGCCCCTGCTTCTCGCAGGCGTCCTGCAGCGCCAGGGCGTTGATGACGGTGGCGAGCATCCCCATCTGGTCGGCGGCGGAGCGCTCCATGCCGGCGGCCTGTGGGCTCGCGCCCCGGAAGATGTTGCCGCCCCCGACCGACACGCCGACCTGCACGCCGGCGTGGCACACCTCGGTCAGCTGGGCGGCGATGGACCCCACCACGTCCGGGCTGATCGAGTTGTCGGGGTCGGCGAAGGCCTCCCCCGACAGCTTCAGCAGCACCCGCTCGACCTGGCCTCGATGCTGTGCCACCGTGGTGCCCTCCGCTCGGTCGGCGCTGGCGCCGGGGCTGGCGCTGCTGGCGCGGGGGATGCTACCGGACGGGGAACGCGCGGCGGGGCCGCGGGTGCGGGCAGCGCCCGCCCCACGGCCGCGAGGGTCACTCCGCGACGGCGAACCGGGCGAAGCGGCGCACCTCCACCTTCTCGCCGGTGGTGCGCTGCATCTCGTCGACGAGGTCGCCCACGGTGCGGGAGTCGTCCTTGACGTAGGGCTGGTTGAGCAGGACCTTCTCCTTGTAGAAGGCCTTCAGCTTGCCCTCGACGATCTTCTCGACGATGTGGTCGGGCTTGCCCTCGTCGCGCGCCTCCTTCTCGGCGAAGCGGCGCTCGGCGGCGAGGGTCTCCTCGTCGACCTCGGACTCGCGGACCACGCTCGGGCGCATCGCGGCGATGTGCATCGCGAGCTCCTGGGCAAGCTCCTGGAACTGCTCGTTCTTGGCCACGAAGTCGGTCTCGCAGTTGAGCTCGACGAGCACCCCGACCTTCGGTGGCATGCCAGGCGCGGGGGTGTGCAGGTAGGAGCGCACGATGCCCTCCGAGGCGGTGCGCTCGGCCGCGCGGTCGGCCATCTTGGCGCCGGTGCGCTCGCGCACCAGCTCGGCGGCGCGGTCGAAGTCGCCCTCGGCGTCGGTGAGGGCCTTCTTGCAGTCCATCATGCCGGCGCCAGTGGCCTCGCGGAGCTGCTTGACGACGGCGGCTGAGATCTCGGCCATGGGTGCTCCTCCGATGTGGTCGGCGTGGGTGCGCGCTGACGCCGACGCGCCGGGGTCGGCGTCAGCGCCGCGCGCGATGCTGCGTCGGGTGGCGTCAGCCCTGCTCGGGCGCGGCCTCGTCGGTGCCGGGCTCGGCGCTGGGCGCGTCGGCCTGCGCGTCGCCCTCGGTGGTGCCCTCGGCGCGCTGGCGCTCCTCGCGCGCGGCGAGCGCCGCCTCCTCCTCGGGGGTCAGCGTGGCCCCGGCGAGCTGCGCCTGGCGGGCGGCCTCCTCGCGCTGCAGGGCGATCTCCCACTCGGCGAGCGGCTCGGCCTCGGGGCCGCCGGCAGCCTGGGCGGGCTGCTCGGTGCCGGCTGCGGCCGCGGCCTGCTCGGCGACGACGTCGTCGGCGGTCTTGCTGGCCCGGATGCCGTGGCCCTCGGCGACCGCGTCGGCGATGATCCGGGTGAGCAGGGCGCTGGAGCGGATCGCGTCGTCGTTGCCCGGGATCGGGTAGTCGATCTGGTCGGGGTCGCAGTTGGTGTCGACGATGGCCACCACCGGGATGTTCAGGCGGTTGGCCTCGTCCACGGCGATGTGCTCCTTGACCGTGTCGACGATCCACACCAGGTCCGGCGGGCGCTCCATGCCGCGGATCCCGCCGAGGTTGAACATGAGCTTGTCCTTCTCGCGGGACAGCCGCAGGGCCTCCTTCTTGGGCAGGAGGTCCATGGTCCCGTCGCTCTCCATGCGCTCGAGCTCGTCGAGGCGCTCCAGGCGGGTCTTGATCGTGGTGAAGTTGGTGAGCATCCCGCCGAGCCAGCGGTTGCTGACGTAGGGCATGCCCACGCGCTGGGCCTGCTGCTCGATCGCCTCGGAGGCCTGGCGCTTGGTGCCGACGAAGAGGATGGTCCCGCCCCGCGAGACGGTGTCGCGCACGGTGTTGTAGGCCCGCTCGAGCAGGGCCACCGACTGCTGCAGGTCGATGATGTAGATGCCGTTGCGCTCGCCGAAGATGTAGCGCTTCATCTTCGGGTTCCAGCGGCGCGTCTGGTGGCCGAAGTGCACGCCGGCCTCGAGGAGCTGGCGCATGGAGACAGGTGACATGGTTCGAGCCTCTCGTTCGCGGTTGGCCTCGCGTCACCGGTCCGCTCGGCGGCACTGGACCCCCACCCGGCGCGGCCGGGCACCGCGGGTCCCGCGATGACGCTGCGTGGTCTGTCGCTGTGGGCGCGCAGGCCCCCATGGCCCGGCGCGCCGAGCCACCACGGGAGGATAGCCGCTCGGGCGCCGCTGACAGCCGGCCACCGCTCACGAGGCCCGCAGGGTGGGCCGCCAGCGGGTCAGCAGGTGGAGCGGGTCCACGTACTCCCCGTCGATGCGCGCGCCCCAGTGCAGCGTCGTGGCGTCGTCCACCCGGCCGACGACCTCGCCCCGCGCGACCTCCTGACCTGCCGTGGCGCGCGGGACGAGGGGCCCATGGCTGGTCACCAGCCCACCGCCGTGATCGACGCTGACCCACCCGACGCCCGCGACCTCGCCGGCGAACGACACCGTCCCGGCTCGTGCCGCGCGCACCGGCTCGCCTGGCGTGGCGGCGAGCCTCACGCCCCGTCGCCCGGGCCCATAGGGGTGCGCGGGAGGATCGAAGGGGCCCACGACCTGGCCGGGCACCGGCGGGACCGTCGGCGCCGGGCCGGTGGCCACGCTCGAGGGCTCGGCACGGGGCGCATCCGGCTCGAGGGACGCGGTGGCGGGGGCGGCCAGCAGGGGCGTCGCGAGCGGCGAGAGCGCGAGCACCACGGCCAGCGCCAGCATCACGGCCCGCGCCAGGGCCGGGGCCAGGGCCTGGGCCGAGGCCCGGGCCGGGGCCAGGGCCTGGGCCGAGGCCGGGGCCAGCCCCATCCTGCGCCACGCCCGGCTCCGCGCGCCCTGGTGTCGCACCCCGTCCCTCCCGCGCTGGCCTCGGCATGGTGCTCGACGCGCGGCCGGCCCAGGGCTGGCCGCGCACCGAGGGGGACGCTACGCCGATCCCGCGTCACCAGGCGGCCGGCGCGCGGCGCGGCTGTGGACAGCGCTGGCGTCGGCCTCAGCCGCGCACGCGACCGGCGATCTTGCCCCGCAGGGCGAGGACGGACTTGGAGTGGATCTGGCTGACACGCGACTCGGTCACCCCGAGCACCTCGCCGATCTGGGCCAGGGTCAGCCCCTCGAAGTAGTAGAGCACCACCACGCTGCGCTCGCGCTCGCCGAGCTCGTCGACGGTGGTGGCGAGCAGGCGGCGCATCTCGGCGTCGTCGACGCGCGCCTCGGGGTCGGGGCTGGAGCGGTCCGGCAGGCGCTCGACCAGCGGGCTGCGCGCCTCGTCGTCGCCACCGACCGCCTCGTCGAGGGCCACGACCGAGGTCAGCGCCACCTGCGACAGGGTGCGGCGCATCTCGTCGAGGTCCATGCCGAGCTCGCCGGCGAGCTCCTCCTCCCCGGGGCTGCGCCCGAGTCGGTGCTCGAGGTCCTGGAGCGCCTCCTCGACCTGGCGCGCCTTGCTGCGCACGCTGCGCGGGATCCAGTCGAGGCTGCGGAGCTCGTCGATGATGGCGCCGCGGATCCGTTGGATCGCATAGGACTCGAACCGCACGCCGCGCGCGGGGTCGTAGCGCTCGACGGCGTCGATGAGCCCGAACATGCCATAGGAGGTGAGGTCGGCGACCTCGACGTGCGAGGGCAGGCCCACCGACACCCGGCCGGCCACGTACTTGACCAGTGGCGCGTACTGCAGGATCAGGCGCTCGCGCGCCTGCGGATCGCCATCGGCGCTGAAGCGCTGCCACAGGGCGGCGAGCTCGGGGTCGTCCCAGTCGGCGAAGGCGTCAGCGTCGTCCTCCGTCGGCTGGCCGAGGTCGACCGTCTCCTCCCCTGCGAGGTCCTCGCCCAGGGCGGCGTCGGGATCGTCGGCGGACAGCAGCGGTGGCGCCTCCTCGTGCGCCGTCGCCGGGTCGGCGACGGGCTCGAGGGGATCGACCGGCGGGTGCGGCGCGCGCGCACCGAGGTCGTCCGCGCCCTCGGGCCCGGTGCCACCTGCGGAGGGCTCGCCGGTCATGGTCTCCTGGTCGGCTCGTGGCGGGCTCACTGTCGCTCTCGGGTCGTCATCGTGATCAGGCCCGCGGATGGGCCTGATCGTAGGCCTGCCGCAGCTGGCGACGCGAGACCTTGGTGTAGATCTGCGTGGTCGCCAGCGTGCGATGGCCGAGCAGCTCCTGCACGCTGCGCAGGTCAGCGCCGCCCTCGAGCACGTGCGTGGCGCAGCTGTGGCGCAGCTGGTGGGGCGTGAGCGGCCCCACCCCGGCGCGCACGCCGGCCCGCTCCACCGCGCGACGTGCGCTGCGCGGGTCGAGTCGCCCGCCGCGGGCGCCCAGCAGCAGCGCCGGCTCGGCGCGGTCCGCGGCGAGCAGGGCGGGACGCCCCTCGGAGCGCCAGCGTCGCACCGCGGCGCAGGCCGGCTCGCCGACCGGCGCCTGGCGGGGCCGGTTGCCCTTGCCGGTCACGCGCAGCACGCCCTGCTCGAGGTCGAGGTCGCCGAGGTCGGCGCCGACCAGCTCGGCCACGCGCACCCCGGTCGCGTACAGCAGCTCCAGCAGCGCCCGGTCGCGCAGCCCGACCGGCGAGCCATCGTCGACCGCGTCGAGGACCGCCGCGACCTGGTGCCGCGTCAGCGCCCGGGGCAGCGGGGCGGGGCGACGCGGAGCGGCGAGGCGCGTCGTGGGGTCCTCCACGACCTCGTGGGCGGCCAGCCAGGCGAACAGGCGCCGCAGCGAGGAGGCCTTTCGGGCCAGCGTCGTGCGCGCCGCGCCGGCCTCGACCAGCTGGGCGAGGTGGCGCCGCAGGACCAGGGGGGTGACCTCGTCAGGCCCGGCGATCCCGGCCTCGCCGCACCGGGTGGCGAGCTGGCGCGCATCGGCCAGGTAGGCGGCGACGGTGCGGTCGGCCAGCATCCGCTCGTGGGCGAGGTGGGTCGCGAAGCCCGCGAGCGCGGCCTCCCAGGGGATGGCGGGATCGCCCGCGCCGGACCCGCTCGCGTCAGGCGGGTCGGGCGGGTCGGGCGAGTCGGCGGGATGCCCGGGCGCGCTCATGGTCGCATGGTGACGCACCGCCCGGCCCAGGTCACGTCCGCGGGCGCGGCGGCACGCGGTGGCGCGCAGCCCAGCGACCACACCACGGGGATTCAATGCGTACGCAACGACTGATCGGGGGAGGCTGCCAACGGGCGCGCACGTCACCGCACCGCCGACGCCCCGCTCGCTCCCACGGGACCGAGCCCCGGACCCGCGTCAGGAGACCCCCATGACCCAGCCCAGCCCCCACGGGCTCCACCACGTCACGGCGATCGCCAGCGATCCCCAGCGGACCGTCGACTTCTACCAGGGCGTGCTCGGCCTGCGACTGGTCAAGCAGACCGTCAACTTCGACGCGCCCGACACCTACCACCTCTACTTCGGCGACGAGGGCGGCAGCCCCGGCACGATCCTCACCTTCTTCCCCGCGCCCGGCGCGCCCCAGGGCCGCCACGGCGCGGGGCAGGCCACCACCACCGGCCTCGCGGTCCCCAGCGGGGCGCTGGGCTGGTGGGACGAGCGCCTGCGCGGCCTCGGCGTCGACGTGCTCGCCCGCGAGCAGCGCGACGACGAGGACGTGCTCGCGCTCGCCGATCCCGACGGCCTGCGCGTCGAGCTCGTGGCCAGCGAGCGTGGAGACGCGCCGCCGCCCTGGCCCGATGGCCCGGTCCCGGGGGAGGCGGCGATCCGCGGGCTCGCCCACGTGACCCTCACCGAGCACCGGCTCGAGCCCACCGCCGAGCACCTGACCGACCGGCTCGGCTTCACGCTGGTGGGCGAGCGCGGCGACCGCGTGCGCTTCGCCACCGGGTCGGGACAGGCCGGGCAGCGCGTGGACGTCGTGGTCAGCCCGGGCGCGCCCAAGGGCCTCGTGGCCGCCGGCACCGTGCACCACGTGGCGTGGCGGGCGCCCGAGCGCGCCACCCAGGAGCGCTGGCGCGCCGCCCTGGCCGAGGCCGGCGTCGACGCCACCCCCGTGGTGGACCGGCAGTACTTCACCTCGATCTACTTCCGCGAGCCCGGCGGCGCCCTGTTCGAGATCGCCACCGACCCACCCGGCTTCACCACCGACGAGACCGTCGCGACGCTCGGCAGCGGGCTGCGCCTGCCGCCGTGGCTCGAGCCCCACCGCGAGCGCATCGCCGCCTCCCTGCCCGAGCTGCGGCTGGCCGGGGACGCGGGGGCCGACGCGGTGGCCGCCGAGGAGGTGTCGCGCTGATGGCCGCCAACGACCGCCCCTACCGCCTCGAGCCAGCCAGCGAGACGGATCCGACGACGCTGCTGCTCGCCCACGGCACCGGGGGCGACGAGCACGACCTCGTGCCCCTCGGGGCACGGCTGGCCCCCGGCGCCGCCTTGCTCTCTCCGCGCGGGACGGTCCGCGAGGGCGGCGCCAACCGCTTCTTCGCTCGCCACGCCGAGGGCGTGTTCGACGTGGCCGACCTCGATGCCCGAGCGCAGGAGCTGGCGACCTGGGTGCGCGAGGCCTGCGCGGCACACGACCGGCCGCTGGAGGGCCTGCTCGGCCTCGGGTTCTCCAACGGGGCGAACATCCTGTGGGCCGTGGCCGCCCACGATCCCACGCTGCTGCGCGGCGCGGTGCTCCTGGCGCCGATGCTGCCGCTCACCCCGGCCCAGCAGCCCGACCTGGACGGCCTGCCGGTCCTGATCGGCGCGGGTCGCGCCGACCCGATCGCGCCACCCGACCAGGCCGAGGCCCTGGCCGCGTGGCTGCGCGACCGCGGCGCGCAGGTCGAGCTGCGCTGGCACGAGGGCGGGCACCAGCCCGGCGCCGCGGTGCTCGACCACGCCCAGCGCTGGCTGGCCGAGGCGCGCGCGGGCCTGCCAGCCGCCGGTGGGGCCGCGTCGCGCCGCGTCGGCGGCGAGGCCTGAGCTGCTCGCGTCCCTCGCGTGCCGGCGCGAGGGGCGCTCACGTGCCGAGGAGCTCGGACAGCAGGCGTCGACCCTCCGCCTCGTCGTGCGGCCACCGCGCGGCGATCCGGTAGGCCAGCGCGGCGCGCCGCACCACGGCGCGGGGCGCGCGCGAGGGTGGGACGGTGAGCAGCGCGCGATCCAGCGCGGGCTGATCGACCCGCGCCTCGTCCCAGCCCAGCAGGGCCACCGTGGACCCGACCATCCGCACGGTGGTGGCCCGAGCGGCGCCGTGGACGACCGCGCGCTCGCCGTCCTGCGCGGCGGCGAGCGCCTCCAGCGCCGCCTCCACGGGGCCCAGCGCCTCGGCGGGGAGCGCGTCGAGGTCGGCGAGCTCGGTGCGACGCCGCGCGAGCAGCTCGACGGCGGTCACCGCGCCGGGGCGCTGGGACCAGTCGGCGGTGGCCTCGTGCACGCGCGCGAGGGCGGCCAGCACCGCGTCCCACTCCGCGGCGCTCGTCGGCTCGCGGCCGTCCAGCCACGCGCTGACCACGACGCCGTCGACCTGCCGGCGGCCATCGCCCGCGGGCCGTGCGGCGGGCACGCGGAGGCCGACCTGCGCCAGGTGGTCCAGCAGGTCGAGCTCCCACGCCAGCGCATCGAGGCGGCGAGGGCTGCGACGGACCAGGACGCGCTCGGTGCCCTGCCGTCCGAGCCACGCCGGACCGGGCGAGGCGGCCTGCACCGGGCGTACCAGGGACAGCCGCGGCCAGGCCATCGCCGCGCGCGCCACCCGCTCCGCCTCGGTGGCGACCGAGGCCGCTCCCGCCTCGCCGTCGGCGCCCGCCGACGCCGAGGCGGCATCGGGCGGGCCCCCGCCGCGCTCGGGGCGCTCGCGCTCGGGTCGGGCGTCGTGGCTCACGGTCCCAGGGTCTCGTCCACCACGCCCATCCGCAGGTCGCGCCGCGACGGGCGCCCGCGGGATGGCGGTGCAGCGAGCCCGACGCGCCATCAGGAGGCCAGCACTCCCTGCGGCGTCTGACGAGCATGCCCGAGCGCGACCAGCTCCCCGACCGCGGCGGCCACGGCAGGCAGCCCCAGCCCGGTCGCCTCGGCCAGCGCGCCGAGGCTGGCAGGCTGCACCGGGTCGAGCCGCTCGCGCACGCGCTGCGCCGGCGCGCTCGGCGCAGCCGGATCGGGCGCGTCGTCGGCCGGCGCCATGCCCGCGTCGCGCTGGCCCGCCGGCGCCGGCACGACCGCGGCGAGGAGGTCCTCGACCGCGGTGAGCACCTGTGCGCCATCACGGATCAGTGCGAGCGGCGCCTGCGCCGCTGACGCGAGCGGGTGCCCCGGCACCGCCCAGACCTCCCGGCCCTGGGCCGCCGCCAGCCGCGCGGTGTGCAGCGCCCCGCTGCGGTCCCGCCCCTCGACCACCACCACCGCATCGCACAGGCCCGCGATGATGCGGTTGCGCGCCAGGAACTGGTGGGGCCGCGGCGGCGTCCCCGGGGCGAGCTCGGTGACCAGGCCACCGGCGCGGGCCACGGCGGCGCGCAGCGTCTCGTCGCCGCGGGGATAGTCGACGTCGAGGCCGCAGCCGGCCACCCCCACGGTGGCCCCCTCGACCTCGAGCGCGCCGCGCTGCGCGGCCTGGTCGATCCCCCGTGCCAGCCCCGACACCACGCACGCGCCGGCGCGCGCGAGCCCGCGTCCGAGCTCGCGAGCCAGGCGCGTGCCCGCGAGGGTCGCCCGGCGGGTGCCCACCACCCCGACGGTGGGGCGCTCGGGCAGCGCGCCGCCGGGGGCGCGCACCACCAGCCAGGCCGGGGCGCCGAGCTCGGGCCAGGCCTGCGCCAGCCGCGAGGGATAGCCGCGACCGCC
>PUKE01000342.1 GCA_003550425.1 Nitriliruptoria bacterium | reverse complement strand
CCGTTCTCCCAGACGCGCACGCGCTGCACGTTGGGCCGCCACTTCCGCTTGGAGCGCTTGTGGCTGAAGCTCACCTGGTGGCTGAACTGGGTGCGCTTGTCGCAGTACTCGCAGACGGCGGCCATGGCGCAGGTCCTCGTCGTCGTGTCGGTGGCGCGCGCTCCCGGGGGCGTGGCGGCTGTGGGCCGCGCCCGGCAGCGCAGCGCGTGGAGGTCGGACGGCGCGGCGTGATCGGCGCGCCACCCGGCCAAGACTAGCGGCGGGTCGGGCAGGCCGACAACCGCCGCAGCGGCGCTGCGCTGGGCCCGTCGCGCCTCCCGCGCTGGCGTGCCGCCGCCGCCTACACTGCGCGCCCCATGGCCGCGCGCCTCGACCTCTCCGACCCGGTGACCGCGCTGCCCGGCGTGGGCGAGCGCCTCGCCGAGCTGCTCGCCGAGCACCTGGGCGTGCGCACCATCGGCGACCTGCTCGCCCACTACCCCGCGCAGGAGGCCGGCAAGTACCGCGAGCCCGCCGCGGTCAAGCCGCTCGGCGAGGCGCGGATCGGCGAGACGCTCACCGTGGTCGGCCAGATCGCCTCCTGGGAGGCCTTCACCCCGCGACGGCGTCGCGGGGGCAAGGGTCCCAAGCACATCGCGCGCGCCACCGTGCGCGACGAGCGCGACGGGCAGGCGATCGCCGCGCCCTTCTTCAACCAGCCCTGGCTGCCCGGCCGGCATCCCCAGGGCAGCCGCGTGGCGGTCACCGGACGGCTCGAGCGCTACCGCGGCGCGCTGCAGCTGCGCTCGGCGCGGCTGGTGGCTGCCGAGCGCGCCGTCGGGGTCGACGGTGCGGGCGACGCCGACCCCGACCGCCCCGACCGCGCGGGCGACGCCGACCCCGACGGCGCGCCCGACCCGCAGGCCCAGGGGCTGCTGCCCACCTACCCCGCCACCGCGGCGCTGCCCAGCGAGCGCATCGCCCGGCTGGTGCGCTCCGCCCTCGAGCGGCTCGGCCCGCTGCCTGACCCGCTGCCCGCGGAGCTCGTGGCACGCCACGACCTCGTCAGCCGCGACACCGCGCTGCGCCACATCCACCAGCCCCCCGACCGCGAGGCGGTGCGCGCCGCACGCGACCGGCTCGTCTACGACGAGCTGCTCGCGCTCCAGCTGGCCATCCAGCAGCGCCGCCAGGAGCGCGAGGAGGCCGCAGCCGGCCTCGTGCAGCCGCCAGCGGCGCGCGGATGGGCGGCCACCCTGCTGGAGGAGCTGCCGTTCCCGCCCACGCGGGCGCAGCGCCGCGCCCTCGACGAGCTCGGCGGCGACCTGGCGGCCAGCGGGCCGATGCACCGGCTGCTGCAGGGCGACGTCGGCTCGGGCAAGACGCTCGTGGCGGCCTGGGCGATGCTCGCCGCGGTGGACCACGGGCGACAGGCGGCGCTGATGGCCCCCACGGAGGTGCTCGCCGAGCAGCACCACCGCACGCTGCAGTCGCTGCTGGCCCCGCTGGGCGTCGGCGCGCCAGGGGGTCCGCGCGTCGAGCTGGTGACGGGGTCGCTGCCGACCCGCCAGCTGCGCGGCCTGCTCGCCGAGGTCGCCGCCGGCGAGGTGGACCTGTTGGTCGGCACGCACGCGCTGCTTGAGGATCGGGTGGCCCCACCCGACCCCGGGCTCGTCGTGGTGGACGAGCAGCACCGCTTCGGCGTCGAGCACCGCATCCGGCTGCGCGACAAGCGGGCGGACGGGCACCATCCCGACGTGCTGGTCATGACCGCCACCCCGATCCCGCGCTCGCTGGCGCTGACGCTGTACGGCGACCTGGACGTGACCACCCTCGACGAGCTCCCGCCGGGCCGTCAGCCGGTGACCACCACGGTGCTGCACAGCGACTCCGATCGGCGCGCCAACCTCGAGCGGTTCGTGCGCGAGCGCGTGGCGGCCGGCGAGCGGGCCTTCTGGGTGTGCCCCGCGGTCGATGCCTCGGAGGTGGCCACCGTGCCCGGGCCCGAGGGGGAGCGGTCGATCGCGAGCGCCGAGGAGGTCGCCGAGCACCTGGCCACCGGGCCCTTCGCCGAGCTCGACGTGGGCCTGGTCCACGGGCGCCTGTCCGCGTCCGAGCGCGAGGCGGTCATGGAGGACTTCCGCCGGGGCGCAGTCCAGGTGCTCGTGGCCACCACCGTGGTGGAGGTCGGCGTGGACGTCCCCGAGGCCACGATCATGGTGATCGAGGACGCCGACCGCTTCGGCATCAGCCAGCTGCACCAGCTGCGCGGGCGGATCGGGCGCGGCAGCGCGCGCAGCCACTGCGTGCTGTTCTCGACCGCGGCCCACGACAACCGGCGGCTCGAGGCCCTCGCGCAGACGCGCGACGGGTTCGCCCTGGCCGAGACCGACCTCGAGCTGCGCGGGGAGGGCTCGCTGTTCGACACCCGCCAGTCGGGGCTGGCCGACCTGCGCCTGGCACGGCTGGTGCGTGACGCCGCGTGGGTGGCTCGCGCCCGCGAGGACGCCCGGCGGCTGCTGGAGGCCGACCCCGACCTCGCCGACCACCCCGAGCTGCGCGCGGTGGTGCGGGGGCTGGTCGACCCTCACCGCCTGGCCGCGCTGGACAGCGGATGAGCGCGGCGCCCACCCGCCGCGCCGGCAGGAGGACCGGATGCGCGTGATCGCCGGCAGCGCGAAGGGACGGCGCCTGCGCGCCCCCAAGGGCGAGACCACGCGCCCGACCTCCGATCGGGTGCGCGAGTCGCTGTTCTCGAGCCTCGGCGACCGGGTGCCCGGCACGGCGGTGCTCGACCTGTGGAGCGGTCCGGGGACGCTTGGGATCGAGGCGCTGTCGCGCGGCGCCACGCAGGCGGTGTTCGTGGAGCGGGACCGTCGCGCGCTCGCCGCCCTGCGGGCCAACCTCGCCGCGACCGGGTTCGACGCGCGCAGCACCGTGGTCCCCGGGGACGTCGACGCCTACGCGGCGCGGCCCCTCGGCGGCCCCTTCGGCCTGGTGTTCGCCGACCCGCCCTACGCCCTGGAGACCGCCCTGGTATGGCGCGTCCTCGAGGGGCTGCTCGCCGTGGGCGCGCTGGCGCCCGAGGCCACGATCAGCCTGGAGCGCCAGCGCAGCCGGCATGGGCCGGCGCCGGCCTCGGTCCCCGACGGGCTGGCGTGGGATCGCGCGCGCGCCTACGGTGACACCGTCCTGTGGCGGCTGGTGCGCGATCCCGACGCGAGCCAGCGCCACGAGCGGTGACCGCCGCGGGGCGCGGCCGACGCCAGGGCGGGGGCCGACACCGCGGAGCGCCGCCGCGCCGATGCCACGACCCCGAGGACCCAGCGTGACCCCCCTGCGCCACCGCACCCGGGAGGGCTGCCGATGATCAGCGCGGTCTACCCGGGCACCTTCGACCCGATCACCTACGGCCACCTGGACGTCATCGAGCGCGCCGCCCAGCGCCTCGGCCACCTGATCGTGCTGTGCACCCGCAACCCCAGCAAGCAGCCACTGTTCGACGAGGCCGAGCGCGTCGAGCTCATCCGAGCCTCGACCGCTCACCTGCCCTCGGTGGACGTGGACACCTTCGACGGGCTGCTGGTGGACTGGTGCAACGCGCGCGGCGTCAAGGTCGCCGTCAAGGGGCTGCGCGCGGTCAGCGACTTCGAGTACGAGCTGCAGATGGCGCAGATGAACAGCCACATCGGCGGCGTGGAGACCCTGTTCATGACCACGCGGCCGGTCTACTCGTTCCTGTCGTCGTCGCTGGTCAAGGAGGTCGCGCGCTACGGCGGCGACGTGAGCGACCTGGTGCCCCCGCCGGTGGACCAGCGCCTCGCCCACACCTTCGGCTGATGGCGCTCGCCCTCGGCTGACCGACCCGAAAGGAGCGTCGATGGACGCAGAGGAGACGGTCGACGAGCTCGAGGGGCTCGTCGGCAGTGCCAAGCAGGTCCCGCTGTCCGCGTCCGTCATGGTGAACCGCGAGGCCTTGGAGGACCTCGTCGGGCGGCTGCGCGAGGGGCTGCCCGAGGAGGTGCGCCAGGCGCGCTGGGTGCTCAAGGAGCGCGACGACCTGCTCGAGCAGGCGCGCGTGGAGGCCCAGCGCATCGAGGCCGACGCCCAGGCCGAGCGCGAGCGGCTCATCGAGGAGTCCGAGGTCGCCAGGGCCGCGCATCGACGTGCCGAGGAGATCGTGGAGGACGCCCGCGAGCAGGCGCGCGTGCTGCGCCTGGAGGCCGAGGACTACGTCGACGCCAAGCTGGCGAACTTCGAGATCGCCCTGCAGCGCACGCTGCGCACCGTCGAGCGCGGACGGGAGCGCCTGCGCGCCAGCGGCGCGACCCCGCGCGGCGAGGGCGACGAGGCGGCGCACGACGAGGCGGCGCAGGCCGCGACGGAGGCCGACGAGGCGCCCAGCGTGTTCGACCAGGAGCGCCCCGACCCCTCGCGCTGAGCGGCGCCCCGCTCGGGTCCGCGCCCGTCGGCGGGCCTTGGTAGGCTGTGTCCCTGGTGCGACGGGGCCATGGGTCCTGCGCGCCCAGGACCCGTCCCCGACGCAGCCGGCGACGCCGGTGAGTGCGATGCCCTCCCCCACCTCGGATCTCCGCATCGACGTGGCCGATCTGGTCGATCGGCCCGGCGAGTCGCGTCCGATCGAGGCGCGGCTGCCCGTGCCCGAGGGCTTCTCGTTCCCGCTGGTGGAGGTCGACGCGCCCCTGAGGCTCGACGCCGTCATCGAGAGCCTGGTCGACGGGCTGCTCGTGCGCGGCACGCTCCATGCGGGGCTCACGCTGCGCTGTGCGCGGTGCCTGCGCCCGCTCGCCGCGGGCGCCGAGGCGGAGGTCACCGAGCTGTTCCTCGACCCCGAGCGGGCCTCGCCCGATCAGCTGGTGGACCTCGAGGAGGGCTACGAGGTGGTCGAGGAGCACCTCGACCTCGACGCGCTGCTGCGCGACGCGCTGTCGGGCCAGACCCCCTATCGCCCGCTGTGCGACGAGGGGTGCGAGGGCCTGTGCGCGACCTGTGGCGCCGACCTCAACGAGGGCGCCTGCGCCTGCCCGGCCGACGACGGCGACCCGCGATGGTCGCCGCTCGCGCGCCTGCGCGACCAGCTGCCCCCCGAGCCCGGCGAGGGCTGATCGACCGCACCGACGCGGGCGGCCCGCGGGACCGCCCGCCCCGCTGCCCACCCACCACCCGTCCAGGAGAGCTGCCGTGGCCGTTCCCAAGCAGAAGCTGTCCCGCTCGCGCACGCGTCGCCGCAAGGCCCAGTGGCTCAAGGGCCGTACGCCGACCGTCAGCCGCTGCCCCAGCTGCGGGGCCGCGCGCGCGCCGCACACCGTCTGCGCTGCCTGCGGGGCCTACGGCGGTCGTCAGGTGACGGCCAAGCAGGACTGACGCCGAGCCGGGCTGGCTCGCCGTGACGACGCACCCCTCCGACGTCGATCGGCTGGCCCGTGCGCTGGACGTCACCCCACGCCGGCCGGCCCTGTACGAGCGGGCGCTGACCCACCGGAGCGACGCCTACGAGCGCGGCGGGGCGCCGCACAACGAGCGCCTCGAGTTCCTCGGGGACGCCGTGCTGGGACTGGTCGTCACCGACCGGCTCTACCGCGATCAGCCCGAGGCGGCCGAGGGCCGCCTCGCCAAGCTGCGCGCGGCCACCGTCAGCGAGCCGACCCTGGCGCGCGTGGCCCGTCGGCTTGGCCTGGGCGACCTGGTCCGGCTGGGCCGCGGCGAGGACGCCTCCGGCGGGCGCGACAAGGACTCGATCCTCGCCGACGCCCTGGAGGCCGTGATCGGCGCCGTCTACCTGGATCGCGGACTGCGCGCCGCGCGCCGGGTGGTGCTGGAGCTGTTCGGCCCCGAGCTCGCCGCGCTCCAGGAGCGCCCCGAGGCGGTGGACGCCAAGACCGCGCTCCAGGAGCTGCTCGCCCGCCAGGGACGCCCCCTGCCTCGCTACGAGATCGCCGAGGAGGGCCCTGACCACGACAAGCGCTTCCTCGCCCGGGCGCACGTGGAGGACCAGGTGCTCGGCTCCGGGCGCGGGCGGACCAAGAAGGAGGCCGAGCAGGGGGCCGCGGCCGAGGCCGTCGCGCACCTGCGCGCCAGCGAGCCGGCGGTGGCGCCAGACGATCCCGACCACCGCGAGGACGCGGGGGGTCATGAGCACTCGACCGCGGCATCGGGCGACGCGAGCGACGCGGGCGCGGTAGCCTCGCCGCGCCCGACACGTCAGGTTCCCAGGCACGGAGGGCCGGATTGACCCAGCTGCCGGAGGCGGAGGTGGCCCGCAAGGGGCTTGCCAGCGAGGTCGTCGGCAAGCGAGTCGAGTCCACCGAGGTGATGACCGCCTCCCTCGTGACGCGTCAGCGCAACCGACCCGAGCTCTACAAGGCCCTCCAGGGCCGCAAGGTCAGCGGCGCGAGCCGACGGGGCACCGCGCTCATGCTGGAGCTCGAGGACGACACGACGCTCGTGATCGTGATGGGCTCGCGCGCCTGGATCACCCACGAGTCCAGTGACGCGACCCCCGAGCGCAGCGTCCAGATGGTGCTGCGGTTCGCCTCCACCGGCGCGCTGCACTACCACGACCAGGACAAGGACGGGGCGCTGCTCGTCGTGCCCGACGACGCGATCCCCGACCTCCCCGAGCTCACCCCCGGCGGCATCGACCCGCTCGCCGACGTGTTCACCTGGCAGGCGTTCAGCAGCAAGCTGGTGGAGCTGGGGCTGCCCCTGCGCGCGGCGCTCGTGGACTCACGGGTCCTGCTGGGCCTGGGGGACGTCTACGCCGACGAGATCCTCTGGAACGCCGGCATCTCGGGAGCGCGCGACGCCACCCAGCTCAGCGCCCAGGAGGTGCGCCGGCTCTACCGCGCCGTCCTCGAGGTCATCAACGAGGCGGTCAAGCAGGGCGGGGCCTCCACCAGCGAGACCCAGGAGCGCACCGAGGACGACGATCCCGAGGACGTCCCCTCCTCGTTCCTGCACGTGCACGGCCGCAAGGGCGAGCCCTGCTCGCGGTGCCGCAACCCCGTCGAGCTCGCCGACGTCAGCGGTCACCTGTCGTTCCACTGCCCGCAGTGCCAGACCTGACCCGCGCGGCCCACTGGCCCGCGCGGCGCAGCAGCCGCTCGTAGCGGGCGGCCGCGCTGCGGTCCACCTCCTCGAGGGCCCGCGAGGCCTGCGCGGTGAGCGCGGCCGCGCGCCGCAGGTGCCACACCTCGTCGTAGCGCTCGCGCGCGGCGGGCTCGCGCACCAGCCCGTAGGCCACGTTGATCTCCTGGACGCGTCGCGTGGCCTCGGGGCGCTGGTCGGGCGGGACGAGGTCGGGGTGGTGGCGGCGCACGAGCGCCCGATGGGCGGCCCGCAGCTCGTCCTGCGTCGCCTCCGGGCCCACGCCGAGCACGGCGTAGGCGTCCACGAAGCCGTCCTCCGCGGCGCCGGGGCGAGCGCGGTCGCCCCGGCTCATCGCGCGGCGGCGACGTCGCCGCGGGGCGCGGCCTGGTGGTCCACGGCGCGCACGGCCTCCAGGAGCGCCGGCACGAACGCCTCGGGCGCGATCAGGCAGCCGTCGTGGTCCAGGGACGTGTCCACGCGCGTGGCGCCCGGGAGCAGGTCGGCGAGCTCGCGCTGGCGGTCGGGGCTGACCAGTCGGTCCTCGCCGGTGATCAGCACGGCGGCCGGCACGTCCATCGCCTGGACCCAGCCGCGGCTGTCGAACACGCCGACCTCGCGGCCGGCCTCGGCGAGGTCCTCGGGGTCGCCGCGGGACAGCTCGCCCACGGCCCAGGGCAGCATCGCCACCACGTCGGCGGGGGTGTCCTCGTCCACCATGCGGGAGACGGTCCGCGGCAGCCGTCCGCTCGCCTGCGCCAGCAGCAGCCGCTCCCACAGCCCACGCGACAGCAGCCGCAGCCCGACCTGGGCCGGGCCGAGCAGCCCCCAGCGGTAGCGCGCCAGCGGCGTCTCGGGGAAGGTCGCGCCGGTGGCGCACAGCACGACCCCGCGGACCACGTCGGGATGGCGCTGCCACAGGAGCTGGGCGATCGGCCCGCCCATCGAGTAGCCCACCGGGATGACCGGGCCCGTGCCGAGCTCGCGGATCAGCGCCGCGCAGTCGTCGGCGACGTCGATCAGGCGGAACGGCTGGCGGTGCCGCGGGCCGCGCCCGTGGCCGCGGTGGTCGGGCGCGAGCACGCGCGCCTCGGCGGCCAGCGGCGCGTAGCTGCGCGCCCAGTTGAGGTCGGCGGGGAACATCCACCCGTGAAGCAGCAGCACCGTGGGCGCCTCGGCGTGGGGGCCCGGCTGGTCTCGCAGGAACAGCTCGCCGCGGCCGGGGATCGTCACGGTGCGCGCGGGCGGCAGCCCCGGGGGGTCCGGCGGGTCGGCGTCCGCGTCCGGGCGCCGGCGACGGCCGATGGCCCACGCCAGCGCCAGCGAGCCGGCGCCCAGGCCGGCCAGTCCCGAGGTGGTCACGCGAGCCCAGCGCATGTCGCCAGCCTAGGCCGGAGGCGGGGGCTTGCCGCCGCGACGGCTGGCCGAGTATAGTGCGATCGTGAAGCGGCTGGTGCGATGCCGCGCTCGGCGTGCCCGCGCAGTGAGCGTGTCCATCGGGCCCGGTCGTCGCTCGCCCCGCCGTGCGCGGTGGACCCGGCGCGGTCGGTGGGGCAGGGCACCGTGGGCAGCGCCGCCATGGCAGCCCGCGAGCGGCCCGACCAGCCGAGAGCCGAGGGAGGCGGAGCAGGTCTGCGCGCCACCGCCCCGATGCGATCCATCCGGGACCGGCGCGGCAGCGAGGAGGAGCCATGAAGGCCATCATCGGAGGCGTCGAGCGACGCCCGCAGCAGCTGCTCGCGGAGCTCACCGCGCTGCGCACCCGCGTGCGCGAGCTCCAGGAGGAGCTCGCCCGGGAGCGCGAGGCCAACGCCCGACTGCGCGCCATCGTGGATGGCAGCGAGAGCGACCTGAGCCTCGGGGAGCTCGAGGCGACCGAGGCCATCGAGCATGCGCTCGAGGAGGCCGAGGAGCTGCACCTCAAGGCCTGACCTCAAGGCCTCGTCGTGCCTGGCACCCTCGTGGCCGTCTAGGCTGTCGCGACATCGCTCGGGCCCCGGCACCGTCGGTGCGGGCGCATGCCCGGCGGGCACCCGACCTCGACCGGAGGCGCGACGGCAGTGCTGCTGCGATCCCTGACGCTGCGTGGCTTCAAGTCCTTCCCCGAGCGCACCACCCTCGAGTTCGAGCCGGGCTGCACCGTCATCGTCGGCCCCAACGGCAGCGGCAAGTCGAACCTCGTCGACGCCATCAGCTGGGTGCTGGGCACCGCGAGCGCGAAGAGCCTGCGCGGCGGCCAGATGGCCGACGTCATCTTCGCCGGCGCGCCCGGCCGCAACGGCCTCGGGCGCTCCGAGGTGGCGCTCACGATCGACAACGCCGATGGCGCGCTGCCGGTGGACTTCAGCGAGGTCACGGTCTCCCGAGCGATCTATGCGACCGGTGAGAACGAGTACGCCATCAACGGCGAGGCGTGCCGCGCGCTGGACGTCGCCGAGCTGCTGGGGTCGGCCGGCCTGGGCCGCCAGACCCACACCGTGGTGGGCCAGGGCCAGCTGGACCAGATCCTCCAGGGGCGCCCGGAGGACCGGCGCGCGCTCGTGGAGGAGGCCGCCGGCATCCTCACCCACCGCAAGCGCAAGGAGCGCGCGCTGCGCAAGCTCGAGCGCGTCGACGAGCACACCGAGCGGGTCGGCGACACCCTGCGCGAGCTGCGCCGGCAGATGCGGCCGCTGGAGCGCCAGGCCGAGGCCGCCCAGCAGCATGCGCGGCTGACCGCCGAGCTCACCGAGGTGCGCCGCGTGAAGGCCGCGCGCGAGCTGGATCGCCTCGCCGTCGACCTCGCCGCCTGCGAGCACGGCAGCGCCGACCGCCAGCAGGCGCTCGCCGAGGCCCGCGCGCGCCACGCGGACGCGCGGGCCGAGCGCGAGCGGCTCGACGCGAGCCTCGGCGCGCTGTCCCCGCGCCTGCGAGGGGCCGACCAGACCCACTTCGCGCTCGCCAACCTCGCCGAGCGGCTCGAGGGGACGGTCGAGCGCGTCGGCGAGCGTCGTCGCGGGCTCGAGGCCGCCGATGAGGAGCCGGTGGTGGGGCGCGACCCCGACGCGCTGCGCGCCGAGGCCGCGCAGGAGCGCGAGCGCCGCGAGGAGCGCGCCGCCGAGCACCGCAGCGCCCAGGCAGCGCTGCAGGAGGCCACCGCCGCCCGCGTCGAGGCCGAGCGCGCGCGTCGCGCCCATGAGCAGGCCGCCGCCGCGGAGGCGCGGCGCCGGGCCGCGGCGCGCGAGGCGCGCCTGCGCTGGGAGGGCGAGGTCAGCGCGCTGCGCCAGGCCGTGGCCCAGTCCTCGGGCGAGGAGGGCCGGCTCGACAGCCAGATCTCGGGCTGGCAGGACCGTGCCGCGGAGCTCGACGCCGACCTCGCCTCGGTGGACGCCGAGATCCAGCGGCTCGACGCGACCACCGCCGAGCTCACCGCGCGGCTGCGCGCCGCCGAGGAGACGGTGCAGCGGCGCCAGCGGGAGGCCGACGAGGCAGCGCGCGCCGAGCGCGAGCTCGAGCGTCGCCGCGCAGGGCTGGAGGCGCGGGCCGACGCGCTGCGCCAGGCGGTGGCTGCCGGCGACGCCGCAGAGAGCGTGCAGCAGGCGGCCGCGGAGGGCCGGCTGGAGGGCCTCGGGGAGACCGTGGCCGAGCACCTGTCGATCGCTGATGGCATGGGCACCGCGGTCGCGGCGGCCCTGGGGCGACTCGGCGAGGCGCTGGTGGCCGACGCCCCGGAGGCGGCCGCGCACGCGCTGTCGTTCGTGCGGCGCGAGGGGATCGGGCGCGTGCGCCTGTTGCCGGCCGACGCGCCACCCAGCTGGCCCCCGGCCGCGCCCGCGGGCTCGCGCGCCCTGATCGACGCGATCGAGGCCCCCGAGCCGGTGCGCAGCGCGCTCGCGCGGGCGCTGGGCCCGACCTACGCCGTCGAGGACCTCGCCGCGGCCCAGCGCCTGCACGCCGCGCATCCCGATGCGACGTTCGTGACCGTGGCCGGCGAGGTCGTGGGACCCGGGGGCTGGTCGGGTGGCTCGGGCTCGGTGGGCGAGGCCGTCGAGGCCGTCGCGGCCGCCGAGGCCGCCGATCGTGAGCGCGCGTCCCTCGAGGACGAGCTGCGCGTGGCCCACCGCCGAGTCGGCGATGCCGATCGCGCCCTCGCCGCGGCGCGCGAGGAGCTGGAGGCCGCCCAGGCCGCGGTCTCGGAGTCCGACAACCAGCTC
Organism: Nitriliruptoria bacterium; assembly: GCA_003550425.1. GTDB lineage: Bacteria > Actinomycetota > Nitriliruptoria > Euzebyales > Egibacteraceae > PUKE01. The sequence goes on along the minus strand of PUKE01000342.1, from coordinate 13,819 downwards.
ACGAGCGCCGCCGAGCGCCTCGGCCGGCTGCGCAACGAGCGCCAGCGCGCCACCGACGCGCTCGCGCAGCTGGAGCGCCAGCGCGAGGAGCTGCGCGCCGACCTCGCCCAGCGTCGCGAGCGCTTGGAGGAGCTCGAGCGTGCCGGCGCGCCCGAGCCCGACGAGGACGAGGAGGAGGGCGGCGACCCCGAGGCCGAGCGCCTCGACGACGCCCTGTCCGCGGCACGCGACGCCGAGGTGGAGGCGCGCCTGGTCGAGCGCACCGCCGCCGAGCGCCTCGCCGAGTGCGATCGCCGCATCACGTCGCTGGAGGCCGAGGCCGACGACGTGGCCCGCCAGCTGGCGCAGCGGCACGCGCGCCAGGCGGCGCGGGCCCGCGCCATCGCTCGGTGCGAGGAGCTGGCGGAGGTGGCCGTCGCGGCACGGGACGCCGCGCGCGCCTCGGCGCAGCAGGCCGCCACGCAGCGCGACGCGCTGGACGCCGAGCGCGCGGCCACCGAGCAGGCCCTCGGGGTGGCCCGGCAGCACGAGGAGCAGGCGGCGCGCGCCCTCGGGGAGCTCGAGGAGGCCCAGCACGCCGACGACCTGGCCCGCGAGCGGGCGGCCGCCGCCCTGGACGCCGCGCGACGCCGCGTGGCCGACGACCTCGACGCCGACCCCGACGCGCTGCTGGCCCAGGCCCGCGAGGACGAGGGCGACCAGGCACCCCTGGCCGGCGGCCCCGAGCGCGACGAGGCGCTCGCCGCCGAGGAGGACCGGCTCCTGCGCCGGCTGTCGCGGATGGGCTCGGTCAACCCGCTGGCCGCCGAGGAGCTCGCCGAGCTCACCGAGCGCGAGCGCTTCGTCTCCGCCCAGCTCGACGACCTGCGCTCGTCGCGCTCGGACCTCCTGTCGCTGATCGAGCGCGTGGACGAGCAGATCCGCCAGCGCTTCTCGGAGGCCTTCGAGGACGTGGCCAGCGCGTTCGCCGAGCTGTTCCCCCGGCTCATCGGGGGCGGCGAGGGCCGCCTGGTGCTCACCGACCCCGACGACCTGCTGGAGACCGGCATCGAGGTCGAGGCCAAGCCGCCGGGCAAGCGCGTCAAGCGGCTGACGTTGCTGTCGGGCGGCGAGCGCAGCATCACCGCCTTGGCCGTGCTGTTCGCGATCTTCGCTGCCCGGCCCTCGCCCTTCTACGTGCTCGACGAGGTCGAGGCCGCGCTCGACGACGTCAACCTCCAGCGCTTCCTGGAGCTGGTCGGGGAGTTCCGCAACACCAGCCAGCTGCTGCTGGTGACCCACCAGAAGCGGACCATGGAGGTCGCCGACACCCTGTACGGCGTGTCGATGCAGCGCGGGGGCGTCTCCAAGGTCATCAGCCAGCGCATGAGCGAGGCCCAGGCGGGCTGATCCGCCCCTGTCGACGGCGTGCCAGCCGGCGCGGCGTCGCCCGCTACCCTGACCGCGCCTGCCCGCCCCGATCCCCGAGGGAGAGCTGATGGAGGCCCTGGATCCGGTGGCCACTGGCCTGGTGGTCGTGGTCGTCCTGTTGGTGGTCGGTGGCGTCGCCGGCTTCGTCGTGCGCGGCCGTGGTGGCCGTGACGGGTCGACGCGCCAGGCCGCGACCGCTCCCGCGCCCGAGCGCGAGGCCCCCGCGCCCGAGCGCGAGGTCGAGGACGGCCCGGCGCCCGCGGAGGCCGAGGAGCCCGCGGAGGCCGAGGAGGCCGCGCCGCCCGCCGAGCCGGCACCGCTGACCCCGATGGAGCGCTTCCGGGCGCGCCTCGGGCGCAGCCGGGCTGGCCTCGGCAGCGGCCTGCTGGCGCTGTTCCGGCGGGGGCTCGACGAGGCGGCGTTCGAGGAGCTCGAGGAGCGGCTGATCAGCGCCGACGTGGGCGTGGAGGCCACGATGGAGATCATCGAGGGCCTGCGCGAGCGCGTCCGTGCCGAGGGCGTCACCGACCCCGAGCAGGCCCTGGCGCTGCTCAAGGAGATCCTGCGGCTCGAGCTGGGCGTGGCCGACCGCACCCTCGCGCGTCGCGAGGAGGGGCCCACCACCTGGCTCATCACCGGCGTGAACGGCACCGGCAAGACCACCTCGATCGGCAAGCTCGCCGCGCGCCACGCCCGCGACGGCGAGACGGTGGTGCTCGCCGCGGCCGACACCTTCCGGGCCGCCGCGATCGAGCAGCTGTCGTCGTGGGGCGAGCGCGCCGGCGCGCGCGTGGTCAAGCAGGCCGAGGGCGCCGACCCCGCCGCCGTGGCCTACGACGGCTGGCAGGCGGCCTCGGCGGCCGACGCCGACCTGCTGCTGGTCGACACCGCGGGTCGCCTGCAGAGCAAGCGCGCGCTCATGGAGGAGCTGTCCAAGGTCAAGCGGGTGCTGGAGAAGGGCGCCGGCCACACCGACGAGGTGCTGCTCGTCCTCGACGCGACCACCGGGCAGAACGGCATCAGCCAGGCCCAGGCCTTCCAGGAGGCCGTCGACGTCTCCGGGGTGATCCTCACCAAGCTCGACGGCACCGCTCGCGGCGGCATCGTCATCGCCATCCAGCGCCAGCTCGGCATCCCGGTCAAGCTCGTCGGGCTCGGCGAGACCGTCGACGACCTGGCGGACTTCGACGTCGACGCCTTCGTGGAGGCACTGTTCGCCGACGTCGCCCAGGACGTCGAGCTCGGCGGCGAGGATCCCGCCGACCGCGAGCCGTGACGCTGCGGGTGGCCGACCTCGACGCGCGCGCCCTCGCCGAGGCGCTGCGCCTGCTCGGGGTCCGCGAGGTGCCGGCCCACCGGCACGGGGCGGCGCGAGAGCTGCGGGCGCGGCTCGCGGACCACCGCACGGTCCGCGACCTGCTCGAGCGGGCCCCCGACGAGGCCCGCGAGGCGTTCAGGCGCCTGGCAGGGGAGGGGCCCGCGCGCGTCGAGGACCTGCTCGATCGCGGCTGGGCGGGGCGAGGCATGCTGCCCGCCCCGCTGGACTGGCTGCAGCGACGCGCGCTGGTCGCGCCGGGGGCCGACGGTCGCGTCCACGCGCTCGCCGAGCCACGCGAGGCCCTGGCGACGCCGACGCTCGGCTTGGAGCCCGAGCCGGCGTCCGACCACCTGCCCTCCGAGCAGTCGTCCTCCGCGCACCCGCCGACGCCGGAGCGGCGCGGCGGCGAGGCGCGCGTGCTCGCAGCCCGCAGCGTGGTGGTGGCCGACCCCGAGACCCTCGACCGGCTGACCGCCGTGGCCGAGCTCGGCCTGGAGGCGGTGTCGGACACCGTGGCGGTGGCCACGGCCGCGCCCGAGGAGGTCCAGCGGGCGCTGCGGGCCGAGGGGGTCGACCTGATCGGCGAGCACGCGGTGACCGTCGACGCCGCCGAGGCGGCCCTGCCCAACGCGCCGCAGCGCGCCGTGGGCCCCAAGCAGGTGCGCGCCCTGCTCGAGCGCGCCCTGGCCGAGCAGCGGCAGGTGTGGGTGCGCTACTTCGCCTCGAGTCGTGCCGGCGCCACCACCGAGCGCACCGTGGACCCCTGGCGGCTGCGCGACGACCTGCTCGTGGGCTGGTGCCACCTGCGACGCGACCAGCGCACGTTCGCGGTGGGCCGCATCGGCGAGGCCGTTATGCTGCCCGAGGCCATCGACCACCACGAGCCCGGCGCGAGCTAGCGCCGCCCGCTCGCTCCCCGCGCCGGGCGCGGGGCCGCGACATCGGAGCAGCAGTGCGCGTGCACGTCTCGATCGACATGGAGGGCGTGGCCGGCGTGGCCACCGCGCGGCAGGTGCGCCGCGGCGAGGACGACTACCCGGCCGCGCGCGAGCTGATGACCGACGAGGCCAACGCGGTCGTCATCGGCGCGTTCGAGGGCGGTGCCGGCGAGGTCGTCGTCACCGACGCGCACGGCGACATGGCCAACCTGCTGCCCGAGCGGCTCGACGCCCGCGCCGAGCTCGTGCTCGGGTCCCCGAAGGTCGACCTGGCGATGCTCGAGGGCCTGGACGCCGAGACCGACGTCACCCTGTTCGTCGGCTACCACGGCGGCACCGACCAGCAGGGGGCGCTGGCCCACACCTACTCGGGCGCGAGCTTCGCCGAGGTGCGCCTGGACGGCGTCGCGGTGACCGAGGCGGAGCTCAACGCCCGCGTGGCTGGGCACCTCGGCGTGCCCGTCGGCCTGGTCAGCGGCGACGACGCGGTCTGCGACCGCGTCGCCCAGCGCCTGCCCGGCGTGCGCCCGGTGATGGTCAAGCGCAGCCGGGCCAGCCAGGTCGCCACCAGCATCCACCCCTCCGAGGCCCGCTCGCGGCTGCGCACCGCGGCCGCCGAGGTCGTGGGCGGCGCCCACCAGCTCGCCCCGCAGGGGCCGCCCGGCCCGGCGCGCCTGGAGGTCGACCTCACCAGCCAGGGGCGCGCGGAGCTGTGCGCCCTCGTGCCCGGCGCCGAGCGGGTCGGTGCCCGCACCGTCGCCTACGCCGCGCCGGACGTGCTCGAGGCCTTCCGCTGCCTGCGCGCCTGGCTGTACCTGGCGGCCGCGGCCCCACGCTGACCCCTGGGCGCGACCCGCCACGGCGGGTCGATACACTCGCCCTTCCCCCGGTCCCGACCCAGGTTGTGGTCATGTTCGACGCTCTGTCCGACCGCCTCGAGGCGGTCCTCGATCGCCTCAAGGGCCGCGGCACGCTGTCCGAGTCCGACGTCGACGAGGTCCTGCGCGAGATCCGCCTCGCCCTGCTCGAGGCCGACGTCAACTTCAAGGTCGTCAAGACCTTCGTGGCCCGCGTGCGCGAGCGCGCCATCGGCGCCGAGGTCAGCGAGGCGCTCAACCCCGGCCAGCAGGTCGTCAAGATCGTCAACGAGGAGCTCACCGGCGTCCTCGGCGACCAGTCCGCGCCGCTGGAGCTCGGCAGCGCCTCGCCGGCGGTCATCATGCTCGCCGGCCTCCAGGGCTCGGGCAAGACCACCGCGGCCGGCAAGCTGGCCGCCCACCTGAAGAAGAAGGGCCGCACCCCGCTGCTCGTCGCCGCCGACCTGCAGCGCCCTGCCGCGGTGGACCAGCTCAAGGTGCTCGGCGCGCGGGTCGACGTGCCCGTGCACGCCCCCGAGCCCGGCGGCGACCCCGACGCCGACCCGGTCGCGGTGGCCGCCGGCGCCCTGAAGGAGGCGACCCGGGTGGGCGCAGGGGTCGTGATCGTCGACACCGCGGGCCGCACCAACGTCGACGACGCGATGATGGAGCAGGCCACCGCCATCAAGCGCGCGGTCGACCCGGTCGAGACCCTGTTCGTCATCGACGCGATGATCGGCCAGGAGGCCGTCACCGTCGCCAAGGCCTTCCAGGAGGCCGTCGACTTCACCGGCGTGATCCTGTCCAAGCTGGACGGCGACGCGCGTGGCGGCGCGGCGCTGTCGGTCGCCGAGGTCACCGGGCGCCCCATCAAGTTCGCCTCCACCGGGGAGCGGCTCGACGAGTTCGAGGCCTTCCACCCCGACCGCATGGCCAGCCGCATCCTCGGGATGGGCGACGTCCTCACGCTGATCGAGAAGGCCGAGGAGACCTACACCGCCGAGCAGACCGAGGAGCTCAGCGACAAGCTGCTCGGCGAGGGGACCTTCACCCTCGAGGACTTCCTCGAGCAGATGCAGCAGATCAAGCGGATGGGTCCGCTGCAGAACCTCATGGGGATGATGCCCGGCCTGGGCAAGGAGCTGAAGGACGTCGAGGTCGACGAGAGCGACCTCAAGCCGGTCGAGGCGATCATCCAGTCGATGACCCCCGAGGAGCGACGCCGCCCCGAGATCCTCAACGGCAAGCGCAAGAAGCGCATCGCGCGCGGCTCGGGGCGCAGCGCCCAGGAGATCAACGAGCTGCTGCGCAACTTCGAGCAGATGCGCCAGATGATGGAGCAGATGGGGGGCGCGGCCGCCGGGCGGGGCGGCAAGCTCGCGCAGGCCAAGCAGATGCGCCAGATGCAGAAGGCCGGCGCCGGCGGCGGCATGGACATGGACGCCCTCATGAGCCAGCTCGGCGGGTCTGGTGCCGGTGGCGCGGGTGGCCCGGCGCTCCCCGGTGGAGCGGGAGCGGGCGCGGGCCCCGGGGGCGGCGCCGCGCCGCAGCGCAACAAGCGGGTGCCGCCGCGCAAGAAGAAGAAGAAGAAGGGGAAGCGCTGACCGGTCCCGACCCGCGTCGGTTCGGCGCGGGTCAGGCGCGCACGAGCTCGTGCCAGCGCAGGTCCCCGGGGGAGCCCACGGGCACCGGGGGCCGCTCGGGGTCGTCGCCGTCGTAGGCGGCGACCTGGTCGAAGGCCGAGGCGGCCACCACCGCCGCCCAGCGCTCGGGCGTCCAGGCCGTCAGGCGCAGCGTGTCGCGGATCACCTCGCCGGCGCGTGGACCACGACGCACCTCGAGCTCGGCGCGATGCAGCTCGGTGGCCGCGGCGAGGTCCACCGCCAGGACCCACCAGGTCGCGCGCACCGTCCACGCGCCGCGCGTGACGTCCCAGGTGCCATAGCCCACCGCGGCGGCCGGGTCGGCGGGGTCGCGCAGGTCGAGCTGGACGAGGTAGCGCGCGCCGGAGGGCAGGTGGGCGGCCATGCGGGCGAGGTGGGCCGCCATGGCGGCGTCGTCGGGCAGGTGGGCCAGGGAGTTGAGGGGGCAGATCGCCCCCTGGACCGGCCGGTCCGCGGTGAACGCCCGCACGTCGGCGCACAGCAGGTCGACCGGCACGGGCGCATCGGCGAGCCGGCGACGCGCGACCGTCAGCATCGACGGGGCGGCGTCCACGCCGATCCCGCCCACGCCCTGCTGCGCCAGCGCGTGCAGGTGGCGGCCGGTGCCGCAGGCGGGCTCCAGCACCGTGGCGCACGGGCCCGGCACGTCGAGCCGGCCGCGCAGCCAGGCGACCTCCTCGGTGAGGTCCCAGCCGAAGGCGACGTCGTAGACCTCGGCCTCGTCGTACAGCGGCTCGACCATCGGCTCGGGCCCGCTAGCCCCAGCCCAGGGCGTGCAGCTGCTCCTCGTCGAGGCCCATGTGGTGGGCGAGCTCGTGGACCACGGTGATCTGGATCTCCTCCACGAGCGCGTCCTCGTCGTCGACCAGCGCGCACAGCGGCAGGCGGTAGATGCTGATGCGGTCGGGCAGCACCCCGCCGTAGTCGTCCCGCTCGGTCAGGGGGACGCCCTCGTACAGCCCGAGCAGCTCGGGGTCGTCGGGGTTGGCGTCCTCCACCACGATCGCGACGTTGTCGAACTGCTCGGCGAGGGCCTCGGGGATCATGTCGAGCGCCTCGGCGACCAGCTCCTCGAACCGGCCCTCGTCGATGGGCTCCACGGCCGCTCCTCGCCTCGTGCCGGGCCATGTGCGGTCTCGCTGCGGCGCGCTCGGGCCTCGGGGAGGCCGCAGCGTCGCCCCGGTAGCCTAGGCGCTGCGGTCGCGCTCCGTGCCGCTGGCTGGTGCGCCGTCGTCCTCGTCGCCGCTGCCGGAGAGCCCGTGGTCGCGCTGCTGCTCGATGCCCTCATGGTCGCCGTCGGCCTGGTGCTGCTGGCCCTCGGCGGCGATCGCTTCGTGGTCGCCGCGGCCCGCCTGGCGCGCGCCCTCGCGCTGCCCTCGGTCCTGATCGGCGTGGCGTTGATCGGCCTCGGCACGAGCCTGCCCGAGCTGGTCGTGTCGGCCCTGGCCGCCGCCCAGGGCACCCAGGATCTCGCCATCGGCAACGTGGTCGGCTCCAACACCGCCAACCTGCTCCTCGTCCTGGGCGTGGCCGGCCTGGCACGGCCCCTGCTGGTGCGGCGGGTCGCGCTGCGCAAGGAGCTGCCGCTCACCGCGGCGGCCACGCTGCTGCTCGCCCTGCTCGCCGCCGACGGCGTGCTGACCCTGCGCGACGCGCTGCTGCTGCTCGCCGGGGCGCTCGTCGTGGTCGCGGTGCTCGTGCGCGGGGCCGGAGGACGGCAGGGCGCCCCGGCCCCTCCCTCTCTCCCGGGGGCCGAGGACGGCGCGCCGCGCGCGCTGGCCGCCCTGGGCGTCGCTGCCCTCGCGCTGGTGGCCGTCCTCGGAGGGGCCCAGCTGCTGATCCGCGGCGCGGTCGGCCTGGCGCAGGCCGCCGGGGTCAGCGACGTGGTGATCGGGGTGACGGTCGTGGCGATCGGCACCAGCCTGCCCGAGATCGGCACCGCGCTGGCCGCGGCCCGCCGCGGCGAGGCGGACCTGGTCCTCGGCAACGTGCTGGGCAGCAACCTGTTCAACTCGCTGCCGGTGGCGGGCGTGGCCGCGCTGATCGACACCGCGCCGCTCGCGCCGTCGCTGCAGCCCAACCTCCTCGTCATGCTCGCCGCCACCGCCCTGGCCGCGGTGGCGCTGTGGTGGGGCCGCACGCTGCGCCGCCGTGAGGCGCTGCTGCTGCTGGTCGCCTACGCCGGCGCGGTGACGGTCGCGGTGACCGCGGGCTGAGGGGGCGACGCGCTCCCGGCCCGCCACGTCTTGGTGCGCGGCGCGCTATCCTCCGGCGCTGACCCGACCCGTCGGGTCAGCGCGTGCGTGCGAGCACCGCCGGACCGCACACCCGCCCACCGGACCGAGATGGGCGCGCCGGGACCCCACGACCAACCCGGCGGCACGACGACGGCGCCCCCGGCAGCGTCAGCCCGAAAGGCAGATCATGTCCGTGAGGATGCGTCTCCGACGCGAGGGCAAGAAGAAGCAGCCCCACTACCGCATCGTGGTCGCCAACAAGACCGCGCCGCGCGACGGGCGCTTCGTGGAGGACCTCGGGTTCTACCAGCCCCTCGCCAACCCCTCGGCCATCAGGCTCGACCACGAGCGGGCCCTGTACTGGCTCCAGCAGGGCGCCCAGCCCAGCGACGCGGTGCGCAACCTGCTGCGCATCGAGGGCGTCTGGCAGCAGTTCAAGCCCGACGAGGACGATGCGGGCGCTGAGCGCCGCGAGCGGCGCGAGGCCAAGCGCGCGGCCAAGGAGGCCGGGCGCGGGTCGTCCACCCCGGCTGCCTCCGAGACCGCCGAGGCCAGCCCCGAGGCCGCCGAGGCCAGCGACGAGTCGGACGCCTGATGTCGCGCGAGGTCCTCGAGTACGTCGCGAAGGCGCTCGTCGATCAGCCCGACGAGGTGCGGATCCGCGAGCTCGAGGAGGACGGCCAGCCCGTCCTCGAGCTGCGGGTCCACCCCGACGACATGGGCAAGGTGATCGGCAAGCGCGGTCGCACCGCCAAGGCGATCCGCACCATGGTCAAGGCGGCGTCCTCTGACGACGATGGCGGGGCGCACGTCGAGATCGTCGACGAGTGACCGCATCGGGCGAGGAGCCGTGGCGCGCGAGCCGACCGCCGCGATCGGGGTCGTCGGGCCGCCGCACGGCCTGACCGGCGAGGTCTACGTCCAGCCCGACCCCGACCTCGGGCACCTGCTCGAGCCGGGGCGGCGCTGTGCCATCGCGCACCACGAGGTGGAGATCGCCGCGGTGCGCACCCATCGAGGTCGCGTCCTGGTCCGGTTCGACGGCGTGGAGGGTCGTGACCAGGCCGAGGCGCTGCGCCACGAGCCCGTGCGGGTGCCCCGCGCCGACGTCCCGCGCGACGACGACGACGTCTGGGTCGAGGAGCTCGTCGGCTGCGAGGTCGTGGACGCCGACGGGCGCGTGCGCGGCTGGGTGCGCGACGTGATCGATGGCCCCGCGCACGATTGGCTGGTCGTCGCGGTCCACGCGCCCGCCGCCGGCGCCGAGGCGGCGAGCGAGCCCCCCGCCGACGCAACGGCACGGGAGGTGCGGGTGCCGTGCGTGCCCGAGCTCGTGGTCGTGGAGGGATCGAGGCTCGTGGTCGCCGACCTGCCGGGCCTGCTCGACGAGCGCTGGCTGTGATCCGCACGACGACCGCGCTCTGATCGAGGTGCCATGACCAGCCAGCACGAGCCCGCGGCGCCGGCGCTCGCCGTCGACGTCCTGTCGATCTTCCCCGAGTACTTCACCGGCCCGCTGGATGCCTCGCTGCTGGGCAAGGCTCGCGAGCGGGGGCATCTCCGGGTCGACGTCCATGACCTGCGCGACTGGTCGGTGGATCGCCACCGCACCGTCGACGCCGAGCCCTACGGCGGTGGGGCCGGGATGGTCATGCGCCCGGAGCCGTTCGTGCACGCCGTCGAGGACCTCTACGGCGGCCTCGCGCACCGCCCCCGCACGGTCCTGCTGAGCCCGCGAGGGCGGCGGCTGGACCAGCCGCTGGTGGCCGAGCTCGCCCGCGAGCCGGCGCTGCTGCTGCTGTGCGGGCGCTACGAGGGCATCGACGAGCGGGTGCATCGGCTGCTGGCCCACGACGAGGTGTCGCTCGGCGACTACGTGCTGGCCGGCGGCGAGGCCGCCGCCTGCGTGCTGATCGAGGCCGTCAGCCGGCTGGTGCCCGGGGTGGTCGGCAACACCGCGAGCGTGGCCGAGGAGTCCTTCGCCGGCGGGCTGCTCGAGCACCCCCAGTACACGCGGCCCGCCCGGTTCCGAGGACTCGAGGTGCCAGCGGTGCTGCGCAGCGGCGACCACGGCGCGGTCGCCCGATGGCGTCGTGCCCAGTCGCGAGCGCGCACGCGCGCGGTGCGCCCCGACCTCCTCGAGGACGACGCGCCCCCAGGGGGAGGCGGGTCGTCGGCCTCGGGGCCCGGCGCGTCGGGCCGAGGGCCCGATCCGTCGGGCTGAGCGCCGCACGGGCGGCGATGGCGGCCAGGCTCGCCAGGTTGCCGGGGCACGGGGCCGCCGATAGCCTGTGCCGTCGGCGCGAGGCGCCGGATGACCACTCGTGGCGGCCCGCCGTCGCCCGATCTCGACCGCGGCTGTGCCCGGAGGCTTGAGCGCGATGAACCCGACAGACCTGGTTGACGTCGAGAGCCTGCGCGACGACGTGCCCGACTTCGCCGTGGGCGACACCGTCAAGGTCCACGTGAAGGTGATCGAGGGCAACCGCAGCCGCGTGCAGACCTTCGAGGGGATCTGCATCGCCCGCAAGGGCTCGGGCGTGCGCGAGACCTTCACGGTGCGCAAGATCAGCTTCAACGGCGTCGGCGTGGAGCGCATCTTCCCGGTGCACGCGCCGGTGATCGACCGGATCGAGGTCGCTCGCCGGGGCCACGTGCGCCGTGCCAAGCTGTACTACCTCCGCGATCGCGTCGGCAAGGCCGCGAAGGTCCCCGAGAAGCGCGAGAGCACCCCCGCCTGACCGCGCGGCCGCCCCGCGTCCCGACCCGGCCCTGGGCCAGCAGGTGAGCGACTTCCCCACCGCCCCTCCCGTCGAGCCGCCCCCAGAGGGCCGCGGCCCCGAGCCCGAGGCCCCGAAGCGGCGCACCATCCCCTTCTGGGTCGAGGTGCCGCTGCTGGTGCTGCTCGCGTTCGGCCTCGCCCTGCTGCTCAAGACCTTCGTGGTCCAGGCCTTCTACATCCCCTCCTCGTCGATGGTCCCGACGCTCGAGGTCAATGACCGGGTGCTGGTCAACAAGATCGGCGACCCCGATCCCGAGCGCGGCGACGTGATCGTGTTCCAGGAGGGCGAGGTCGGCGAGGACGGGGTGGGCGGCACGCTGCGGGACCTCGCCGCGGGCCTGGGGCTCGTGCCGCCCGCGCAGAAGGACTTCATCAAGCGGGTGATCGGCCTGCCCGGCGAGGAGCTCGAGGTCCGCGAGGGGGTCGTGCACATCGATGGCCGCGAGCTGCCCGAGGCCACCGTCGATGACGGCGGCTACCTCGCAGAGCGCTCGCGGGACAGCTATGGGCCCATCGACATCCCCGAGGGCGAGTACTTCCTGATGGGCGACAACCGCCCGAACTCGGCGGACAGTCGCGGCTCACTGGGCACGATCGAGGAGGACGAGATCGTGGGCCGCGCCTTCGCGCTGATCTGGCCGCCCTCGCGCGTGGGCTCGCTGCCTGCGGGCGACGCCGAGGATCCGGTGGCTGCACCGGAGCAGGGTCCGGTGGCTGCACCGGAGCGGGATCCGGTGGCTGCACCGGCGACCGGTGCGACGTCGGGTGGCGTGGCGCGATGAGCACTGAGGACCTGGAGCGGTTCGAGGCCGAGCTCGAGCTCGGGCTGTACCGGGAGTACCGCGACGTCCTCGAGGTGTTCCGCTTCGCCGTGGAGACCGAGCGGCGCTTCTACCTGGCGAACGAGGTCGAGGTCACCCCGCACGAGCGCGAGGGGCAGGTGTGGTTCGAGATCCTGCTCACCGACGCGTGGGTGTGGGACATGTACCGGCCCGCCCGGTTCGTGGAGACGGTCCGGGCCTACAGTCGTCAGGACGTCAACGTCGAGCGGCTGCCCGAGGCCGGGGAGAGCGCGGCGGCGTCGTTCGGCGCATGAGCGGGCAGCGGGCGCGCACGGTCGACGGCGAGGCGACGCGGTGAGCGGGCCGCGTCGCAGCCGAGGGGAGAGGGTCCGCGACCTCGTGGTGCTGGTGGTCACCCTCGCCGCGATCGCGCTCATGGCGGCCTGGGCGTCGGGCCTGCTCTAGGCACCCCTTCCTGGTCGATGGCGCGCGGCGTCGCCGCTGTCCACAGGCCCGCGACCCCTGCGCCGGCCTGTGGCGGCGCCCTGGCCGTATCGTCAGCCCATGAGCACCCCCCACCGCCTCGGTCGCCTCGGCGAGCGCCTCGCGGCCCGCCATCTGGAGCGCGCCGGCCTGCGCGTCATCGCCCGCAACTGGCGGCCCGACGGCCGGCTTGGCGTGCGCGGCGAGATCGACCTGGTGTGCCGCGAGGGCGGGACGCTGGTGGTGTGCGAGGTCAAGACGCGCCGGGGACGCGGCGCGGGCCATCCCCTGGAGGCCATCCACCCGCGCAAGACCGCGCAATTGCGCCGGCTGGCGGGCGCCTACCTCGCTGGGTGCGCCGTCGCGGTCGACGCCGTGCGCGTCGATGCGGTGGCGGTCTGGTGGCCGGAGGCGAACGCGCCGGCCACCGTCGAGCACGCCCGAGGGGTGGGCTGAGATGGTCGGGCGGGCGACGTCGGTGGCGGTGGTGGGGCTGGAGGCGGTGCCGGTCACCGTCGAGGCGCACGTGGCCTCGGGCCTGCCCGGGCTCCACGTGATCGGGGCGGGCGGCACGGGGACGCGCGATGCCGCTGATCGCGTCCGCACCGCGCTCGGCGCGGTGGGCACGGCGCTGCCGGCCCGCAAGGCGCTGGTGTCGCTGGCACCGGCCGACGTGCCCAAGGCCGGCGCGCGGTTCGACCTCGCGATGGCGCTGGCGCTGCTGGTGGAGCTTGGCGCGCTGCCGCCGCAGGCGCTGGCGCGCAGCGCGGTGCTCGGCGAGCTCGCGCTCGACGGTCGGGTGCGTCCGGTGGAGGGCGTGCTGCCCTCCGTGGCGGCCCTGCCGCCGCTGGGGGTGGCGCACGCCCTGGTCGCCGAGGAGGACGCTGCGGAGGCCGCGCTCGTGGATGACCTGACCGTCGTGCCGGTGGCGCACCTCGCCGAGGCGTTGGACGTGCTCGCCGGGCACAGGGCGCCGCGCCCCGTCGCGCCAGCGGCCGAGGGCGCGTCGCGCCACCGCGGCGACCTGAGCGAGGTGCGCGGACAGGTCGAGGCTCGTCGCGGGCTCGAGCTGGCCGCGGCTGGGGGCCATCACCTGCTGCTGGTCGGCCCTCCGGGCTGCGGCAAGTCGATGCTGGCCCGCCGCCTGCCCGGGCTGCTGCCCCCGCTGGAGCGTCCGCTGGCGCTGGAGCTCGCCGCGGTGCGCTCCGTCGCCGGGTGGGGGCGCGAGGCCGCGCGCCTGGACCGCACGCCGCCGCTACGCGCCCCGCATCACACGACCTCGGCGGCAGCGCTCCTTGGGGGCGGCAGCGGGGTGGCGCGTCCGGGCCAGATCAGCCTGGCCACCGGG
>PUKE01000145.1 GCA_003550425.1 Nitriliruptoria bacterium | reverse complement strand
GGCAGGAGGGCGGGCATCGTGCCTCCGGGTCAGCCGGTCGCGTCCGCGCCGACCGCCGGTCGGGTCCACACGCCGGCGCGCTCGGCCTGTCGCCCGGCCCGATAGCTGGAGCGCACGAGCGGACCGGACTCGACGTGGTCGAAGCCCATGCGCCGCCCGAGGCGCGCGTAGCGCAGGAACTCGTCGGGCTCGACGTAGCGCTGCAGCGCGAGGTGCTCGTAGGACGGCTGCAGGTACTGGCCGATCGTGAGGATCTGGCAGCCGACCTCCCGCAGGTCGCGCATCGCGTCGACGACCTCGTCCTCGGTCTCGCCGAGCCCCAGCATGAGGTTGGACTTCGTCGCGCTGTCGGCCCAGGCGCGCGCCCGGTCGAGCATCAGCAGGCTGCCCTCGTAGTCGAACGCCGGGCGCACGTGGCGGAACAGCCGTCGGACGGTCTCGAGGTTGTGCGCGAAGACCTCGGGCTGCGCCTCGAGCACCAGCCGCAGCAGGTCGGGATCGCCGCGGAAGTCGTCGGCGAGGAGCTCGACCCCGCAGTGGGGGAGGCGCTGCTTGATCTGACGCGCGGTCTCGGCGTACAGCCAGGCGGCCTTGTCGGGCAGGTCGTCGCGCGCCACGCCGGTGACCACGGCGAAGTGCAGCCCCATGGCCTCGACGGTCTCGGCCACGCGACGGGGCTCGTCGGTGTCGTAGGAGCCTGGCTTGCCCGTGGCGATGTCGCAGAAGCCGCAGCGGCGGGTGCACACGTCGCCGCCGATGAGGAACGTGGCCTCTCGGTCCTCCCAGCACTCCTGGATGTTGGGGCAGCCCGCCTCCTCGCACACGGTGTGCAGCGACTGGCCCCGCATGGTCTGCTTGATGTCCCGGTAGTTGTCGCCGGCAAGCGGCGCGCGCTGCTTGAGCCAGCTCGGCTTGCGCTTGGGGATGGCCTCGACGCCGACCAGGGTCAGCCGCTCGGCGTCCTCTGGGACGATCGTGCTCACATGCGCCTCGCGATGTCGGGGGACGGGCTCGCAGTGTAGGAGGAGGGTGGCCCGACGGCGGCCTCGGCGCCGAACGCGACCGTGGCCAGCGCCCAGATCAGCACCGCCGCGAAGCCGACGAAGCCGACCCACCCGAGGGCGATGGCGGCGATGGCCAGCCGCCGCCCCCGCAGCCGGCCACCGGAGCGGTCGATGCGCGTCTTGGCGCGATGCCCGAGCACCATGGCCACCACCCAGCCGCTCCACCAGGGCCACGACAGCCCGAGGAGCGGCGCCGCGATCCAGCTGGCCCCGGCGGCGAGCGCCAGCCACGCCAGCGCGCTCGGGCGCCGGCGTGGCGGCAGCGGCTGGCCCCGCGAGGCCCCACCCGGCGCGGTCCCGCTCATGGGCGGCGGCGTCGCGTCCGGCTAGCCCTGCGCCGACGGGAGTCGGTCGGCGCAGGGTCGCTCGCGGTCGGTGGGCGCGAGGGCGCGGGCTGCCTCCACCTGTGGGCCGGAGGCGACCGGGTCCCGGTCCAGCGCGACGCCGAGCTCATGGACCAGGCGATCGCGCACGTTCTCGAGCTCGGCCGTGGCGCCGAGGGAGGCGAGCGAGCACACCCCGGCGTCGGCGATGCCACATGGCACGATCCCGGCCTGGAACTGGGCGAGGTCGGGCGCCACGTTCAGCGCCAGCCCGTGGAAGGTGACGCGCTGGTCCACGCGCACGCCGATCGCCGCGAGCTTGTCGTCCCCGACCCACAGCCCCGGCCGACGCGGGTCGGGGGTGGCGTCCACGCCGAAGGCGGCCACGGTGCGCTGGCAGGCCGTCAGCAGGGCGTCGACGAACCAGCGCACGTCCTTGGAGGACGCGAGCCCGACGATCGGGTAGGCGACCAGCTGGCCCGGCCCGTGATAGGTCAGGTCGCCGCCGCGCTCGACCTCGACGACGCGCACGCCGGTGTCGGAGCGCAGCAGGTTGCGGTCGAGGTCGGCGTGCCGCCCCGCGGTGTAGACCGGGTCGTGGGTCAGCGTCAGCAGCACGTCCTCGAGCTCGCCCGCGCGGCGAGCCTCCCAGAGCGCGCGCTGCCAGGCGAGGCCATCCTCGTAGACGACCTCGCCGCAGCGGACGTGGTGCAGCGCGCGGGCCATCGCTAGTAGCCGATCTCGGCGTCCCAGTCGAGGGACTCGGCGACCTGCTTGACCTCGGTGACGAAGCGGGCCGCGTCGGCGCCGTCCAGCAGTCGGTGGTCGTAGGTGAGGGACAGGTACATCATGTGGCGGATCGCGATCGTGTCGGTCCCGTCGGCCTCCACCACGACCGGGCGCTTCTTGATCGCGCCGGTGCCCAGGATCGCGACCTCCGGGTAGTTGAGGATCGGCGTGTCCATGAGCACCCCCACGCTGCCGGTGTTGGTCAGCGTGAACGTGCCGCCCTGGATGTCCTCCATCTCCAGCTTCTGGTCGCCCCGGGCCTTGGCCGCGGCCTGGTTGATGCCGCGCGCGAGGCCCGCCAGCGTGAGGTCGTCGGCGCCCTTGACGTTGGGGACGATGAGCCCCTTCTCGGTGTCCACGGCCACGCCGAGGTTCACGTAGTCGCGGTAGGTGACCTTGCCCGCCTCCCAGTCGGCGTGGGCGTTGACCTTGGGGTGGTTGCGCACCGCGATGATCGCGCTGCGGGCCAGGAAGGCGAAGGGGGACAGCGACACGCCCTCGCGCTGGCGGAACGTGTCCTTGACCCGCGCCCGCGCCTGCATGATGCGCGTGACGTCGACCTCCTGGATGGTCGTCAGCTGGGCGGCGCTGCCCAGCGACTCCATCATCTTGTCGGCGATCCGCTGGCGGATGCGCGACAGGTCCTCGGTGCGCTCACGGGCGCCGTCGGCCTGGGGGCGCGCCGCGGGCGGCGCCGGCTGGGCTGGCTGGGCCGGCTGTGCCGGCTGTGCGGGCTGTGCCGTCTGGGCGGGGGCGCCCTGCTGGGCGGCTGGGGCGGCCGGCACGGCCTGCCCGCGCGCGGCCGCCTCGACGTCCTCCCGGGTGATGCGGCCACCGACGCCGCTGCCCTGGACCTGCGCGAGATCGATGCCGTGCTCGCTGGCCAGCCGGCGCACGAGCGGGCTGGCCAGTGGGGGCTCGTCCGAGCCGGCCGCGGCTGGGGACGGCTGGGCTGGCTGGGCGGGCTGCGCTGGCTGGGCGGGCTGCGCGGGCTGAGCGGGCTGCGCGGGCTGAGCGGGCTGAGCGGGCTGCGCCGGGGGCTCGGGAGGGGCTGCGGGCGCGGCGTCGGCCGGCGCTGGCTCGGCGGGTGCGGGCTCGCTCGGCGCCGCCTGGGCCGACTCCTCGTCGGCGGCGCCGATGAGCGCGACGACCGCGCCGACCTCGGCGGTCTCGTCGACGTCGACCTTGATCTCCTGCAGCACGCCGGAGGCTGGCGAGGGGACCTCGGTGTCGACCTTGTCGGAGCTGAGCTCGAACAGCGGCTGGTCGGCCTCGACGTGGTCGCCCACGGAGACGAGCCAGTTGGTGATGGTTCCCTCGGTGACGCTCTCACCGAGCTGGGGCAGGGTGACCTCGGTTGCCACGGTGGTCCTCCTCGCGGGTGGCGCTTGCGGTTTGGGCTCTGGCTCGGTGGGTGCGGCAGGCTCTGGCTCGGCGGGCGCGGGCTCTGGCTCGGCGGGCGCGGGCTCTGGCTCGGTGGGCGCGGGCTCTGGCTCGGTGGCCGCGGTGGCCTCGGGCTCGCTGCGGCGACGGCGTCGCTGGCCCGGGGCCTCCTCGCTGGGCCGGTTGCCGCCGCGCCGACGCCGGCGCCGCGTGGCGCTCGGGTCGGCCTCGGGTCGTCGTCGGCGTCTGGCCATCGGGGGCTCGGCTCGTCGTGGTGGTCGGGGTCGTCGCGGCCTAGCCGTGGAGCTGCCGGCCAGCCAGCGCCAGATGGGCCTCGCCCACCGCCTCCGACAGGGAGGGATGGGGGTGGATCAGCTCGGCGACGTCGGTCGGCAGCGCCTCCCAGCTGTAGATCAGCTGCCCCTCGGCGATGAGGTCCGTGGCATGGGGTCCGACCATGTGGACCCCGAGCACCGGGCCGTTGCCCTTGCCGGCCAGCACCTTCACGTGGCCGGTGCCGCGCATCATCATCGCGCGGCCGTTGTGGCTGAGTGGGAAGACCGTCTTGTCGTAGTCGATGCCCTGGGCGCGCAGCTCCTGCTCGCTCCAGCCGACCGAGCCGATCTCCGGGTGGGAGTAGTAGACGCGGGGGATCGCGCGGTTGTCGATCGGGCGCACCGGCTGGCCGGCGGTCTGCTCGGCCACCAGCAGCCCCTCCTGGAACGAGGCGTGGGCCAGGCCCAGCGAGGGTGGCGGCAGGATGTCGCCCACCGCGTAGACGCCCTGCGCGCTGGTGCGCAGGTGGTCGTCGACGCTGACGAAGCCGCGGTCGAGGGCCACGCCGGCCTCCTCGAGGCCCATGCCCTCGGTGACGGGTCGGCGCCCGATGGCCACGAGCAGCAGGTCGCCCTCCAGCTGCTCCTCGCCCCGGTCGCTCTCGATGGACACCCGGACGCCGCCCTCGCCCCGCTCCACGCGCGTGGCCTTGGCGCCAGTGCGGGAGGCGATGCCGGCGCGCTTGAAGTCCTTGGCCAGCTGCTTCTGGCTGTCGACGTCCTCGCGGGGCACCAGGCCGTCCTCCATCTCCACGATGGTGACCTGCTCGGCGCCCCAGCCGTGCCAGACGGTGGCGAACTCCACGCCGACCGCGCTGGCGCCGAGCACGATCGGTCGCTCGGGCCGACGGCGCAGGTGCATCGCCTCGTCGGAGGTGATGACGAGCTCGCCGTCACGCTCGGCGCCCTCGATCGGGATGTCGCGGGGCGCGGAGCCCGTGGCCAGGACCACCCCGCGCGTGCCCGTCACGCGCCGCTGCCCCTCGTCGGTGTCGACCACGACCGTCCGGGGGTCCTCGAGGTGGCCGCGCCCGTGGATCACGTCGACGCCACGGCCGCGCAGCGCGCCCTGCAGGCCCTTGTGGTTGGTGTCCACGATCGTCTGCTTGTACTCGAGGACCCGGTCGAGGTCGACGCCCTCGAAGGAGGACCGCACCCCGTAGTGGGCGCTGTCGCGCGTCTGGCTGGCCACCTCGGCGGACTGCAGGAACGCCTTGGTCGGGATGCAGCCCCAGTGCAGGCATGTGCCACCGACCTTGTCGCGCTCGACCAGCGCGACCGACAGGCCGAGGCCCGCCGCGCGCAGGGCGCAGGAGTAGCCCCCCGTGCCGCCGCCGAGGATCACCAGGTCATAGGAGTCCGCCATCGCTGTCGCCCTGTCCCACGGGTACGGGTCGCTCGCGCGGGCCGAGCCCGGCGCCGCGCGCTCTGGCTCATCCTAACCGTCGCCGCCGCGGGCTCACCCTCGCGCCGCCGCGCCGCCCGCGCGACCCACTAGGCTCGCCCGTCCGCAGGCGACGACGAGGACGGAGGCGGCGATGAGCGAGGGCAGGCTGCGGCGCACGCCCCTGACCGACCGTCACGAGGCCGCCGGTGCGCGGATGGCGGACTTCGCTGGCTGGGCGATGCCCCTCGACCACGGCAGCGTCGTGGCCGAGCACCACGCGGTGCGCGAGGACTGCGGCGTGTTCGACCTCGGCCACCTCGGCTCGGTGAGCGTGACCGGGCCCGAGGCCGACGCCGTGGTCCAGCGCGCCCTCACCGTGGCCGTGGACCGCCTGGCGCAGGGCCGCTCGCAGTACGCGCTGTGCCTGGACCCCAACGCCGGGATCATCGACGACCTCCTCGTCTACCGGCTCCCCTGGGGCCTGTGGACCGTGCCGAACGCCGCGAACCTCGAGGCGGTGCTCGCGGCGCTGCACGCCGCGCGCGAGGGCCGCGACGCGGCGGTCGTCGAGCACGGCGAGCGGGTCGGCTGCCTGGCGGTGCAGGGGCCGCGGTCGGCGGAGGTGCTCGCGGAGGTGGGCCTGGACCCCGGCGACCTGCGCTTCGGGCGCGCGCTGCCCCTGCCTCGCGACGTCGACGCGCCCGCGCCCCCGCCCGAGGGTGGGGTGCTGGCGCGCACGGGCTACACCGGCGAGCTCGGCTACGAGCTGTTCGTTGGCGCGCAGCGGACGCGGGAGCTGTGGGACCGCCTCCTGGACCTCGGCGTGCAGCCGGCGGGGCTGGGCGCCCGCGACACGCTGCGCCTGGAGGCGGGCCTGCCGCTGCACGGCAACGACCTGTCGGTCGCCACCGACCCGGTGTCGGCGCGGCTGCAGTGGGCCACCCGCCTGGGCGGTGGCTTCGTGGGCGAGCAGGCGGCGGCCCGGCTCGCCGAGGAGGGCACGCCCCGGCGCCTCATCGGGGTCCGGGCGACGGGCCGTGGCGTCCCGCGCGCGGGCTGCGCGGTCCACCAGGGCGATCGAGAGGTCGGGACGCTCACCTCGGGCACGATGAGCCCGACGCTGGGCGTGGGCATCGGCATGGGCTACCTCGACCGCGACGTCGAGGTCGGGGCCCCGGTGACGATCGTGGTCCGCGGCCGGAGCGTCCCCGCGGAGGTCGTCACGCCGCCCTTCGTGCGCCGCGAGGCGCCCGGCGCGAGCGCCTAGACTCCCCGCTCGTGAGAGTCCTCATCGCACCCGACTCGTTCAAGGGCACCCTCGGCGCGGCCGAGGCCGCCGCGGCCCTGGCGCAGGGCTGGTCGCGGCAGCGCCCGGACGACGTGGTGACCACCCTGCCGCTGGCCGACGGCGGCGACGGCACGCTCGCGGTGGTCGAGGCGGCCACGGCGGGAGCGCAGCGCCGCACCGTCGAGGTCGCCGACGCGCGCGGCCGGGCCACCCACGCCGACTGGCTCGCGCTGCCCGACGGCACGGCGCTGGTGGAGGCGGCCCAGGCGGTCGGCCTGGGCGACCTGCCCCCGCAGGAGCGCGACCCCCTGACCGCCACCAGCTACGGGGTGGGCCAG